>NZ_CP093396.1:628337-942505 GCF_029027405.1 Sulfurimonas sp. | reverse complement strand
GGGAAGAATTCCATGAAAATATACAAAATTTTAAGTTATTAACTTTATCAGATGAAAATAAAAATCCTGAATTAGATAGAATAATAACTTCTATATATAGAGAAAATACTATACTGCTTGATAATGTAGATAAGCTAGTAACTATGTACACAAACTTCAGTGAAGAAAAAACAAACTTTATAAAGCTTTTTCAATATGCATCTGGACTTACTCTTTTACTTTTGTTTTTTTACGCTCTTTTACAACTTCGTATGATTGAATCTCATGTAGATACTTTTATGCAATATTCCAAAATGCTTTTAAATAATGAAGATGTTTCAAAACTCACTCCAATCAAACTCCAAGCTGAAAGTGAAGTGGAAATTATTGAAGTTAGTGATACTATGAACTGCTTTATAAACAAAGTAAATTCTGCTATGGATTGTTCAAATGAAGCTATTTTACAATCTGAAAGAGCATCATCTAAACTTGAAGAATTAACTGATGAGTTTGATTTAATTATTGATGAGTTAAAAGATAAGTCTTTAGCTCATAAGCATCTAAACAATAGTGAGGATATTGTTATAGAATCCACCGAAGATTTAATCAACTCAACTAAAAAACTCTCTGATTTAAAAGCAGAACTTACAAAACTGACAAAAAGTTGCCAAGAAAACATGTCTTAATCTTTAAGTTAAGTGCTACTTATATCTACATTTATCATAAATAAAAGAATTCTTAATATAATTTTCTAATTACTTGACATAAGTCAAAGATTTTTAAAGCTGCAAAGTGCTAATATTGAATCGTTAATGGACACCTTAACAAAAATTATCAAACAGGAGAAAATATGTCACTTTCTAGAAGAGAATTTCTTAAAAGTTCAGCGGCAGCATCTGCAGCAGCGGCGATTGGTATGACTGTACCAGCGGAGCTACAAGCACAAGCTAATCAAGCTGAAGGTGGCTGGAGATGGGACAAGGCAGCTTGTCGTTTCTGTGGTACTGGTTGTGGTATCATGATGGCTACGAAAAACGGTAAAATTGTTGCTGTTAAAGGGGACCCCGCGGCTCCAGTAAATAGAGGTCTTAACTGTATTAAAGGTTACTTTAATGCTAAGATTATGTATGGTGCGGACAGACTTACAAAACCTTTACTAAGAGTAGATGCTAATGGTAAATTTGACAAAAAAGGTCAATTTGCTGAAATATCTTGGGAAAGAGCTTTTGATGAGATGGAGTTTCATGCTAAAAAAGCATTTAATGAAAAAGGTCCTGAAGGTGTAGCAGTATTTGCATCTGGTCAATATACTGTTATGGAAGGTTATGCGGCGCAGAAGATGATGAAAGGTGGATTTCGTTCAAACGCAATCGATCCTAATGCTCGTCACTGTATGGCATCGGCAGTTGTTGGTTTTTATCAAACATTTGGTATTGATGAGCCATCAGGCTGTTATGATGATATCGAACTTACTGATACAATCGTATCTTGGGGTTCAAATATGGCAGAAATGCACCCAATTTTATGGTCGCGTGTAACAGATAGAAAATTATCAGACCCAGAGAGAGTAAAAGTTATCAATATGTCAACTTATACTCATAGAACTTCAGATTTAGCTGATACTGAGATTATTTTCTCACCTCAAACTGATACTGCTTTATGGAACTATATTGCTAGAGAAATCGTGTTTAATAACCCTGAGTCAATTGACTGGGATTTTGTTAATAAGCACATGGTTTTTGCAGCAGCTGCTCCAAACATCGGTTATGGTATGAGAAAATCTAATGAAAAATCTATCAAAGATGGTAAATATACTGCACTAGAGATGGAAACAATTTCTAAAGAAATGACTACAATCGTTTCTGAAAAAGAAGCTCCGGCACTTGCTCCTTATGGATACAAAGCTGGTGATAAAATGGTTCATAACCAACCAGGTCTTAAGCACTGGTTAGTTGAATTTGAAGAATATAAAAAATCTTTAGAACCATATACACTTGAGTATGTAGCTAAAATTTCTAAAGGTGACCCAGATGAGTCATTAGAGAGTTTTAAAGCTAAACTTCAAGAACTAGCAGATCTTTATATTGAAAAAGGACGAAAAGTAGTATCTTTTTGGACTATGGGTATGAATCAACATACACGCGGTACTTGGACAAATACTCTTGCTTATAATGTTCACTTTTTACTAAATAAACAAGCTAAACCAGGTGATGGTGCGTTCAGTTTAACTGGTCAACCTTCTGCTTGTGGTACTGCTCGTGAAGTTGGTACATTTACACACAGACTTCCATCTGATATGATGGTTAAAAATCCTAAACACAGAGCTATTGTTGAAAAAGCATGGAAAGTACCTGCTGGAACAATCAATGGTCAAATGGGACAACACATCATGCGTATCCACCGTGATATAGAAGATGGTCATGTTAAATTTGCATGGGTTAATGTTTGTAATCCATACCAAGATACAGCTTCTGCTTCTCACTGGATCAAAGCGGCTCGTGAAATGGATAACTTTATTGTAACTTCTGATGGATACCCTGGTATCTCTGCTAAAGTTTCTGACCTTATCTTACCAACAGCGATGATTTATGAAAAGTGGGGTGCTTATGGTAATGCTGAGCGTCGTACTCAACACTGGCGTCAACAGGTTCTTCCAGTAGGTGATTCTATGAGTGATACTTGGCAATGGGTTGAGTTCTCTAAGCGTTTTACTATTAAAGACCTTTGGATGAAAGATGTTAAAGTTAAATGGGGTAAAAAAGATATGAAAGGTATCTCAGCAGCAGCAGTTAAAGCAGCTGGTTATACTCCTGAGACTACTATGTATGAAGTTTTATTTGCTAATGATAGAGCTAAAGCATTCAAAAAAGATATGAACGACCCTATCCAAGCTGGTTATGATGATACAGAGTGTCTTGGTGATTCTCGTGATGTTATCGGTTCAGATGGTAAAAAGTGGGAAGGTTATGGATTCTTTATTCATAAATATCTTTTTGAAGAATATGCAGAGTTTACTCGTGGACATGGTCATGACCTTGCACCATTTGATGTTTATCATAAAGTTCGTGGACTTAAATGGCCAGTTGTTGATGGTAAAGAAACTCAATGGAGATTTAATGCGAAATACGATCCTTATGCAGCTAAAGCTACAAAAGAGACTGGTAATTCACATGCATTCTACGGTGAATTTTTGAAAAAAAGACCTCAAGGTAACTTGAATGGTATCGTTAAAGAAAAAGGCAAATATTACCTTAAAAACAAAGCTAAAATCTTTGCTCGTCCATATATGGATCCTCCAGAAATGCCAGATGCAAATTATGACACTTGGTTATGTACTGGTCGTGTTTTAGAACACTGGCATTCAGGAACAATGACTATGCGTGTACCTGAGTTATATCGTGCCGTTCCAGAAGCTTTATGCTATATGCACCCTGAAGATGCTAAGAAATTTGGCGTTAAACAAGGTGGACTATGCTGGGTTGAATCTCGTCGTGGTAAAGTAAAAGCTAGAGTTGAAACTAGAGGTAGAAATAGAACTCCAAAAGGTCTAGTATTTGTACCATGGTTTGATGAAAAAGTATTTATAAACAAAGTTTGTCTAGATGCGACTTGTCCATTGTCAAAACAAACAGACTTTAAAAAATGTGCTGTAAAAGTTTACAAAGCATAATAAATTTAGATTTAAGTTAAGGAAAGATTCGTTTTGAGCGAAAACAGACCTAAAATAGAAAAGAAAGAACCATTGAGTGATAGAAGAAAGTTTATCCTTGATATGGCTAGAGGTGTAGGAATTGCATCACTTGGCGGGTTTATTTGGAGTGCTTATGTTGATGAAGTTACGGCTTCACAACTTCTCCTAAGACCGCCTGGGGCTATACAAGAGAAAGACTTTCTAAAAACATGTATCAAGTGTGGACTCTGCGTTGAAGCTTGTCCTTTTGATACACTATTACTCGCTAAACCAGGTGATAATAAGCCTCTAGGAACTCCTTATTTTATTCCTAGAGAGATCCCCTGTTATATGTGTCCAGATATTCCTTGTGTACCTGTTTGTCCAACAGGTGCACTTGATGAATCAAGCGTTACAACAGATAACAAACTCGATATAAATGTAGCAGACATGGGTCTGGCAGTTATCGATGATGAAAGTTGTATAGCTTTTTGGGGTATTCAATGTGATGCATGTTATAGAGCTTGTCCTTTATTGGGTGAAGCTATAACAGTTATTTATGAAAAAAATGAAAGAACGGGTAAACACGCTTATATGAAACCAATCGTTCACTCAAACATCTGTACTGGATGTGGATTATGTGAAAAAGCTTGTGTAACAGAAAAAGCAGCTATATTTGTGCTTCCAAGAGAAGTTGCAATGGGTAGAGCAGGAAACTACTATATCAAAGGTTGGGATAAAGAAGATGAGAAGCGTTTAGAAAATGCAACTGAAATCAAAACAACAACTGAGATAAGTAAAAGAAGTGCTTTAGACTCTTTAAATGATACGGGAGGTTTATACTAATGGCAACATTATGGAGTAACTACCGATATTTAATTTTAAGAAGAATAACTCAGATAGGTTTACTATTGATGTATTTTGGAGCGAATCATTGGGGTTGGACTATCCTTATGGGAAATCTTAGTTCATCAAATTTTTTAAATGTCATTCCGTTAAGTGATCCTTATGCTGCCTTGCAAATGCTTGCAGCTGGTGCTATTTTAGCAACTGATTTACTTATAGGTGTTGCAATAATTACTATATTTTATCTACTAATTGGCGGTCGTGTCTTTTGTAGTTGGGTTTGTCCAATAAATATAATAACAGATACAGCAGGGTATTTAAGAAACAAACTAGAAATTGATCGTAACCAAAAAAGACAACCAGCATCTCGAAACATGAGGTATTGGGTTTTAGTCTTAAGTTTAATCATATCAGCAGCGATGGGCATCACTGCTTTTGAATTTATTAGTCCTATCTCTATGGTTCATAGAGGTATAGTATTTGGTTTAGGATTTGGATGGGCAGCAATGCTCATTATATTTCTTTTTGACCTATTTGTTCTTAAAAATGGCTGGTGTGGGCATATTTGTCCACTAGGTGGTTTTTATTCACTTTTAGGTAGATTTAGTCTAATTAGAGTACATCATAAAGCAGAAAATTGTACTGCTTGTATGAAGTGTATAACTGTTTGTCCAGAGAAGCAAGTTTTATATATGATAGATAAAGAAAGTATACCTGTACTCTCAGGAGAGTGTACAAACTGTGCTAGATGTATCGATGTATGTGATGATGAAGCTTTAAACTTTTCAATCAGAGAACTAGT
This sequence comes from Sulfurimonas sp., assembly GCF_029027405.1. Classification (NCBI taxonomy): domain Bacteria; kingdom Pseudomonadati; phylum Campylobacterota; class Epsilonproteobacteria; order Campylobacterales; family Sulfurimonadaceae; genus Sulfurimonas; species Sulfurimonas sp. Next base: position 937,208 of record NZ_CP093396.1, on the reverse strand, counting down.
AACAACAAAAAAACGGGAGAGTAATAATGAAAACAATAAGTAAGATAACACTTGGTTTATTTACTGCAGCACTTCTTTTTGTTGGTTGTGGCAATGACGCTGCACCAACTACAAGAGACACTGTAAAACCAACTATTAGTGAAGAGTCTTTAGGGTTAAGAAAGACTAATCTTTATACAGAAGCGGCTGAGACAGTAGGTGATACTACGAATTACAGTACTAGCGTTGCAGGAAGTGGAAAAACAATCAAAAGAGCATTCCAAGATGCTCCACCAATGATTCCACATGACACAGAGGGCATGTTACCAATTACAATATCAAATAATTCATGTACTAGTTGTCATTCACCACAAACAGCTCCAAGTATGGGTGCATTACCTTATCCAGCTTCCCACATGACTGATTTTAGACCTGCTACTGCTATAGCTGCAGATGGTAGAATCACTAAAAACGGTACAGAAGTAGATAACACTTCAAGTGAAAAACTTGCAAATGTATCTATTAAAAAACTAAACCACTTATCTGGTTCTAGATTTAACTGTACCTTATGCCATGCTACACAAAGTTCTGGTCCAGCTCCAAAAAATAATTTTGAAGCTTCATTTACAAGTACAAATGGTGCTAGTAAATCAAGTTGGAGTGGTACTAAACTAATGGAAGGCATCAACACAGTTAAATAATGCAGAGAAGAGAGCTTTTTAGCTTTCTCTCTTCATCTCTTAAAGGTGAAGGGATAAAAGCAGAACAAACTATTTTAAGACCGCCTTATTTTGGCGATGAATCTCTTTTTCAGAGTGAGTGTAACAAATGTGAAGCGAAGTGTGCCACTGTTTGTGAAGAAGAAATTATAAAAATCGCCTCAGATAAAACACCCTATCTAGACTTTTCCAAAAGTGGCTGTACCTTTTGTGATGAGTGTGTTAACGCTTGTGAGTTTGAAGTATTAAACTTAGAAGATAAAAAAAATATTAATGCTAAAGTCACAATAAATAAAAGTGCCTGTTTAAGCTGGAACGGTGTCATGTGTTTTTCCTGTAAAGACCCATGTTTAGATAATGCTATTAATTTTCAAGCAATGTTTATGCCTGAAATAGACCATGATAAATGTACAGCGTGTGGCTTTTGTTTAGGCAGATGCCCTGCCGCATCCATTGACTTTAAGGAGATAAAATGAAAAGAATAATTTTAATTACTTTATTTATAGCTTCATTATTGATAGCTGAGATAAAAATGCCACAAAAGAGATTTATCTCTAGTGGAGCAGTAACTGATATGTTTGTAAGTGGTTCTAAACTTTATAGTTCTACTCATGCTGGATCAATTGATATTTTTAATCTTAAAAATAAAAAAATTATCAAAAAAATAAAGATTAGTCAAATAGAAGATTTTATGGGTGACAAGGCTGATTCTAAAATATATTCAGTTGATGTTTTAGATAAACAAATCCTTATTTTATCTCAAGCAAAACGAGGCTTTAGAAGAGTTCATATATACAAAAATAATAAACTTGAACTGATTATTCCATATACTAAAAGTCTTACAATCTCTAAAGCAAAATTTATCAATAAAGATAATATTCTCTTAGGTATGTTAAGTAATGAACTAATTTCATACAATATAAAAACAAAAACACAGAACTGGATGATACAGGTTTCTGGAGCTAAATTTTCTGATTTCGCACTTAATGAAACTAAAAGTGAAGTAGTTATAGCTGATGAAAGTGGTAGTTTAAAAATACACTCTATAAAAGATGGCGTGTTACTAAAAACACTAGAAGGACAAAATTTGGATAATGTCTTTCAAGTTGCTTATAAAAATGGTATTATTGCAACAGCAGGTCAAGATAGAAGAATTGTGATTTATGCTTATAAATTTGATTCTGCTTATTATAAATCTTCAAGCTTTTTGATTTATAGTGTTGGATTATCACCAAGTGGAAAATTAGTTGCATATTCGAGTGATGAAGAAAACAATATTACAGTTTTTAACACCATAACAAAATCTGTCCTAGGTAAGTTTGGTGGAAATAAAATGACAATAACTAAAATCTTATTTTTAGATGAAAATAATTTTTTAGTTGCAAGCGATGACAAAAGTATTAATTTATACAAGATAAGATAAACTAAAAGAATAAGGAAAAATATATGAACATTTCAAGTATAGTAGTTAAAACGGTACCAAAGTTTTTAGATGAAGTTGTGCAAAGCTTAAAAGATTGTGAAGTATGTGATTACCATATGCATGATGAACAAGGCCGTATAATAATTACATTAGAAGGTTCTGGTGTTGAAGAAGAACTAAAAAAATTACGAGTAATAGAAGCTATCCCTCATGTTATTACCGCTGATATGCAAATGGCATATAGTGAAGATGAGTTAAATGCACATATGGAAGTTTTAGAAAATGCAGATGTAGTTCCTAAGATGCTAAATGATGAAGACTTAGACCCAAAAGATATAGTATATAATGGTGATTTAAAGAAAAAAGATTTAGAAGGCTTTGCTAGACGATTTGATGAAACAGGTAAAAAATAGGTATGAGTCTAGTATTTGAATCAAAAATAAAAGTAGATAAAAATAATGAATGGTTTATAGAACTAACAGATACTTCGGATGGTCGGGTAGAAATTTGTAAAAATATGGATGAATATAAAGAAAAATTTGAAAAACTTGGAGAAGACTATGGTGGAAATGTTGATGAAGTAAAATGGAGTCAAGATGAAAATGTTCCTCCTCATTATATAGATGAAATAAGACAGGAGATGGTAAAACTTCAAGCAGAAGTCGAAGAAAAAATAGGCAGACCACTAATAGAAGAAGATAAATAGTGGAAGCAAAAGCAATAGTTACTGACACATACCTAGACCCAATAGAGATATCTACTCATTTAAAAAATGTAGATTATATTATCATGGCGGCAGATGCACCATCCCACTTTAAAAATACCCCTATTCACTTTACTATATTTTTAAATACCTCTGAGAAATTTCCAAAAGATGTTCAAGAAGCTATTTTAGATAAATTTTTAGATGAACAAGGTATAAGTAAACCAGTTGAACTTATGAGTCAATTAATGCCTGTTGGCTTTGGTAAAAGTTCTCAAGACACTCCGATGCCACTACTTTTAGTAAGGCCACAAGATCAACAAAGCATACCTTATGAAGTTATGTTTGTTATGGATTTTTTAGCAGATTCTGATAACTTTTTTGAAGCTAAAAATGAAAACCTTACTGGTTGGTCTTATACTTATAACACATAGTCTCAATATCATTAATACTTTTAGCAATCTTAGAAGATAGATTTTTATAACTGTTTTTAGTTACTAAAATATCATCTTCTATTCTTATGCCTATGCCCCGAAATTTTTTTGGAACTGTTTTATCATCTTTTGAGATATAAATACCTGGTTCTATGGTCAAAACCATACCTTTTTGAAGTTTTAATTCTTTGTTATTTTTATCTTTATAAGGGGCATCATCATGAACATCTAAACCCATCCAATGCCCTATTCCATGTGGATAATACTTTTTATGTTTATTATTCTTTATGAGTTTTTTGTAGTTACCTTTTAAAATGCCTTTTTCTATCATGCCTTTTGTTAGTAAAATTTCTGTATTTTTTTGAAGTGTAGTTCTTTTAACATTTGGTTTTATCATTTTAATAATTTTTTTCTCAACATCTAAAACTATACTGTATAACTCTTTTTGTGCTTGAGAAAATCTTCCATTTACGGGTATGGTTCGTGTAATATCACTTGCATAATATTCGTACTCACATCCAGCATCTATGAGTATTAAATCTCCATCAACTAACACTTGCTTATTTTCTATATAATGTAGGGTATTTGCATTATCTCCAGATGCGACGATAGAAGTATAAGCATCGCTATACGAGCCATTTTTCTTAAATACATACTCTATTTCTGCTTGAAGCTCATACTCATTTTTATCTATTTTATCAAATCTTATGGCTCTATGATGAGCTATTTTAGTAATATTTATAGCTTTTTTTATTAGTTTGATTTCTGCTTTTGATTTTATCAATCTCATTTTAGAAATATTATGAGAAGCATTTTCATCTATTTTAAACTTTGTTTTCAATTCTTTTTTTAAGCTTTTAAACTTTTTACTAATTAAAACTTTATCGAATGAGAATCTTTTTTTAGCTTCTTGTCTCCCTAGCCTTTTTCCATGCCATAGTTCATCTTTGGCTTCCTTTTTTTTAACAAAAAGAAAAGATTTAGTTTTTTGATTTTCTTTAATAAATATCAAATAAGAATTATCTTCTTTAAAGCCTGTAAGATAATAAAAGTTACTATCTTGTCGGTATGGATACTCAGTATCATTTGAGCGAGTTTTAGTTTTTGCACTTGAAAAAATAGCCATTGAGTTATTTTTTAATTTTTTTAAAAATCTATCTCTTCGTTGTTTATATTCGCTTTTTTTTATCACTCACAAACCTTATTTAAGTAGTTTATACTTTGAATTAAAACATCCCCAAGAGCAATATCTAGTGCTGTTACTCCACCTGAAGCATCTAAAGAATCAACATTGTTTAATGCTTTAAAGTTCGATGTTGCTATTACCTTACTTGTTTTTGAATCTATAAGAGCCATACTAATAAGAACTTTCACATGTGACTTAGTAGAATTTTCTGTAAAATACTGCATAAAGTCATCTATAGTAATTTCTAAAATCAAATCACTCTTACTTCTTGATTTGGAATTTTGAGTATTTTTAAATAATTTTGATTCTCGTAAAACCTTTAACATTTGAGAAGTCACTTCTTGATTGACAGAATTATTCCATTGTGCTTGAGAGTATGAATATATTTTATGCTTATCTTGAACATAGCTCATTTTAAGGGACATCAAGGAACTAGAACTAAAAGCTTGTGAAATTTTTAATGACTTTGTTTTGCATCCATGAGAAGAACTAATTTGTTTCAATGTTGTAACAGATAATTTATATTCTGCAACAGGAGGTTTAGTTGTTGAACACCCTATTGAAATAATTAAAGTAACTACTAGTAAAATTATTTTTATCATCAATTTTCTCCTGGACCTTTTTTAATTTCTTCTTGTTTAAACAATATATCTCCTGGACTTCTCTCATATTGATTCAGTGCATTTTCTATACTTACCATTAAATGTTGCATCTCTATTAGAGCATTATTCATTGTTGGAATCACATCACCTGCAATTGCCTTGATATTAAACTCTCCACTTCCAACAGCTCTCTTTATCTCATCCATTGAAGCTCTTATACCCACATAACTCTTCATTATAGAAGCAAAAGAGCCTGATATTTTATCCTCCCATGCAATACTTTTATTTATAAAATTATCTATTCTTGGCATCATCTCATCAAATTTTCTAGTAATATTATTAAAGTTTTGCATAGATGCCTGCATATTTTTTATGGCTTTATCATCTACAAGTTTTTCCATCTGAATCATAAAAGAAGCAGTCGATTTTAAAAGTATCTCTATCTGTTTTTGATTATTTTCATTTAACAGCTCAGAAGTTCTTGTAAGAGTTTTTGATAGTTTTATACTTACTGTACCAAGTGATTTTTCAAAACGCTCAAAAAATGATGCTTCTGTTTTAATTATTGGGTATTGTTCACCTTCTCTTATCTTTAAAGCAGGACTCCCATTCGCACCCATACTAAGGTTTATGTAACTAAGTCCTGTAATACCCTGCGATGTAAGTTTTGCAACTGTCGTTTCTTTAATGGGTGTTGTTTTAAGTATCGTTATTAAAACTTCTACTTGTTCTGAGTTTTTAGGATTTATTCTAAGTCTACTAACTTTACCAACATTTATACCTCTGTATTTAACTGCTGCATCTACATTTAAACCTAAAACAGACTCACTGAAGTGTATATTATATTTTGTAGTTTCATGTTCTGGCGATGGTTTTAAAAGCCAATAAGTAAAGGCTAACATCAAAGCTACTCCAGAGAGAACCATAAAACCTACAAGCGTATAATTTACTCTATTATTCATATTAAATTTACTCCTTTAAAAAATGTTTGTATAAATTCACTTTTAGTATTTTTAATATTATTTAAATTTCCCTCATAAACAATCTTTTTTTCATCAATGATTGCAACGCGGTCAAGTGTATCATAAATAGATTGTAAATCATGTGAAACCATTACTATTGTTAATCCTAACAACTCTCTAAGCTTAAGAATCAAACTATCAAACTCTCTTGCTGATATGGGGTCTAATCCACTTGTTGGTTCATCTAAAAACAGAAGTTTGGGATCCATTGCTAAAGCTCTTGCAAGTGCAGCTTTTTTTTTCATTCCACCACTAATTTGAGATGGAAAAAGCATGGCATCTGCTGATTTTAAGCCAACTAAGTTTATTTTAAACTCTACTATTTCATTTATCATTTTTTGTGAAAGATCAGTATATTCAATCAAAGGAAGGGCTATGTTATCTTTTAAAGTTAAAGAAGAAAAAAGTGCCCCTGCTTGAAATAAAACACCCCACTTTCGTCTTAATTCTTGTGCCTCATTATGTCTAATAGAATTTAAGTCATGCCCAAGAATATTTATAGAGCCTCCATGGAAATCTTGCAACATTACCATCTCTCTAAGTAATGTTGTTTTCCCACATCCTGAAGGTCCAAGAAGTCCATAAATTTCACCTTCATTTATTTCTAAATTTACACCATCATGTACTATTCGTTCACCAAAAACAGTTTTTATATCTTTTACTTTTATATGAGTTGCCATTATATTCCCATATTTGTAAACATTATTGAAAAAATTGCGTCACAAACTATAACTGCAAATATAGACTCAACAACACTTTTTGTTGTGTTAAAACCGATACTTTGAGTGTCATCTTTGACCATAAGCCCTCTATAAACACCTATAGATGCTATAAGAAAAGCGAAAAATGGACCTTTAAATATTCCAATAAAAAAATGCTTTGCAGAAACAACCTCGTTAAATCTCTCCATAAAAAGTTGTGGTGTTATATCTAAATCAATAAATGCCACAAGTACTCCACCAAATACACCCATGATATCTGCAACAAAAATCAAGATAGGCATTGTTATCATTAAAGCTATTATCCGTGGCATAACTAAAAATATATAAGGGTCAAACCCCATAGTTCGCATAGCATCCAACTCTTCTGTAATTTTCATCGCTCCTATTTGTGCTGTAAAAGCAGAGCCACTTCTTCCCGCTATTACAATAGCAGTCATTAAAGGCGCTAGTTCACGAAGAATAGAGATGCCAAGCATATCCACTATAAATATATTTGCTCCATATATCTTTAATTGAAATGCTGATTGATATGCCACAACTAAACCTATCAAAAAACTAGTAAGAGAGATAATTCCCAATGCTTTTATCGCACTTTCATTCATCTCAAAGGCTATTTCTTTGTATCTAATATTTTTTACAGATTTGAGATAGTAAATTTTAGTTGCAAATAATTTACCAAGAAAAGTCATAAAAGCTAAAAAGCCAACATAATTCTGATATATTGATATACCTACTGACTCTATAAAATAAATTTTTTTAGTTTGAGAAAGTTTTTGTGAAGTTTTTTGTAAAGTTTTTACTAATTCTAAAGTATCACTAATATCTCTATTTGCCGTTAATACATTACTTGAAATATGCTTGTAATTAAAATCTTTTATAAGTGAGTTTATAAATATACTTGCTGCTGTGTCAAAATATGTTACATTTTTTAAGTCAAATTCAACACTTTTAACATTTAAAAGGTCTAGTTTTTTTATTTGTTCTTTATAAGCATTTACTACATAAAGAGTAAACTCCCCTGAAAATTGCAAGGAGAGCTTATCTTCAAAAAGAGAAGTCTTAATCAAAAATCTCTTTCTAATAGTTTTTTTACTTTAAGTATCGTTATGATTTTATCTTCTTGTTTACCAACACCATCAATCATAGTATCCTTACCATTGAGAGTATCGGGAGCAGGACTAATATCAGTCTTTTTGATTCTTATTGCCATTGTCAGTCTATCAATAACAAATCCAGCAACATCATTTTCATCTTTCATGACTATAAATCTCGTTTCATCATTATGTTTTTGCTCTCTTAAACCAAACTTTAAACGAAGATCAATCAAAGGAATTACCGCGCCACGAAGATTAAAAACACCCATAACATACTTTGGAACTTGAGGAACTCTTGTCCATGAAAAAGGTTTTATTATCTCTTGAATTGAGAGAATAGGAATCGCATATTCTTCTTCACCAATAACAAATCCAACTAATTGAACTATATCATTTGAGTGATCAATAGTCACATTTTGTTGTTCACTCTGCTTACTAATAATTTCTTTTAATTTATCACTCATGATAAGAACTCCGATTTAAAGTTAACATTTCTTTGAACTACACTAGATAGGTAATCAGCAGAGTAAGGTTTTGTAATATACTCAACCATTCCAGACTCAACTCCTCTCATTCTATCAGATTTTCCTGTTCGAGAAGTAACGGCAATTAAAGGTAAGTTTTTATATTTATTGTACTTTTTAATCTCTGTTGCTAAAGTATAACCATCCATTCTTGGCATCTCTATGTCAACAAGCATTGCGTCAAAATTATGATCACCTTGTTTTAATATATTTAATGCTTCTTGCCCATCTCCAGCTTCAACGATTGTCATACCCGTTGCTTCTAGTGACTTTCTCATAATCATTCTATCAGTTTTGGAATCATCAACTATCATGATTGTATAGTCACTCGCTTGTGTTTTTTCTGTGCTAACAGGATCTCCACCTGCTGAAGATTCAACCATAGCTGTTGCTTTTACATTTTTTGCCATATCCATAAGTGCTACAACATCAACGATTAGCGTTACCCCACCATCTCCACGAATAGTTGCTCCAGCAACACCTTCAATGCCTTTTAGATACTCTCCAAGAGATTTAATAACTATCTCTTCTTGACCAACAAGAGAATCAACAATGAGTCCAAGTTTTTGAGCACCAAGACCTAAGACAACTACATAAGCATGCTCACTTGGGTCTAAAATTCTCTCTACTTCAAAAATATCACCTATATGAACTAAAGATAAAACTTCTTCTCTAAGTCGCATAACTGAGCGACCCTCAACTGTATAAATCTCTTCTTTTGAAATTCTCACAGTTTCTAAAACTGAAGACAATGGAATGGCATAATACTCTTCTTGAACGGCAACTAAAAGTGCTTGGATAATTGCAAGAGTTAGAGGAATTTTTAGTTTTATAGAACTCCCCTGCCCTTTTTCACTTTCAATATCAATAATACCATTTACTTTTTCTATATTTGTTTTTACAACATCCATACCAACACCACGACCTGAAACATTTGTTACAGATGCAGCAGTAGAAAAACCAGCTTTCATTATTAGACCAAATGCCTCTTTATCAGACATGCTATCAGATTCTTTCTCGCTAATAACACCATTTTCTAAAGCTTTATTTTTAAGTATCTCAACATCAAGACCCTTACCATTATCATCTATCTGTATAACGATTTGGTTACCTTCATTATAAGCTTTTAAAGAGATAATACCTATCTCAGGTTTACCAGCTGCAGTACGAACCGCTGGTATCTCTATACCATGGTCACAAGAGTTTCTTATAATATGAACTAATGGATCACCAATCTCTTCAACTATTGATTTATCAAGTTCTGTCTCTTCACCTTCTATTTCAAGTTCAATTTTCTTATTTAACTCACGACTTAAATCACGAATCATTCTCGGAAACTTATTAAATACTTTTCCAATTGGTAACATTCTTGTTTTCATAACTGCAATCTGAAGATCTGTTGTTACAAGCGAAACTATTGATACTACTTGATTTAACTCTTCTAAAAATTCTTCACCTTCATAACGCTCTTCAACATCATCATTTATTTTAATAAGTCTATTTTTAGCAAGAACAAGCTCCCCAATAAGATTCATAAGATGATCGAGCCTTTTAACATCAACACGAATAGTTTGCTCTACCACTGCCGGTGCTTTTTTTGCCGGTGCTGCTGCTTTTGCAGACTCTTCTTTTTTTACTGCAGGAACAGCAGGTGCTGGAGCAGGAGTTGGTTCTGGTGTTGGCTTTTCTTTAGAGTCTGGTTCAGGTGGAGCTTCTGGAACACTTTCGCCTGCTGCTATTTTTGATGCTCTTTTAGCTTTGTCTTCTTCTTGTCTTTCGTTCAGAAGTCTTTGTATCTCAGCTTCAACATCATCATCAGACATATTATCATAGTCCAGTTCATCTTCCTCTGGCTCTTGTTCAACTTCTTTTACTACTTCTTCAACTGGAGTATCTACTTCTCCGCTTCCTCCAGAAACTTTATCAAGCCTAGCAACACAAGCAGAAACATCAACTCCAGCATCTGCACTCGTATCTCGAATAATATTCAAAAGTTCTTTCATTAAGTCTATAGACTCTAAAACAACATCCATAATATCTGGTGTTATTATTAAGTCACCATGTCTTGCTTTGTTTAAAACATCTTCCATATGATGTGTAAGATGAGTTAAAACATCAAAATTTAAAAATGATGAAGCTCCCTTTACAGTGTGTGCAACACGAAAGATTCCATTTAAAAGTTCTAAATCTTCTGGTGTGTTTTCTAACTCAACTAAATCTTCATCCAATTTTTCAACAAGTTCAAATGACTCAATTAAAAAATCTTGTAGTATCTCTTGAAATTCATCCATATTCAGACTCCTTACTTCATATATGCACGAACAACTCGTGCAACTTCATCATAAAATGAGCTTGCTTCAAACTTAACCAAGTATGCTTCAGCTCCGGCTTCTTTACCTCTACTCTCACTAAAATGATCACTTATAGATGAGTTAAAAACAATTGGAATATTGTCAAATCTTTCATCTTCTTTTACATTTGTAGCAAAATGAAAACCATCCATTCTTGGCATTTCAACATCAGAAATTATAATTTTTAACTGATTTGAAAGACCATCACCATACATTTTATATAATTCATTAAGTTTTTCTAGACCTTCTTCTCCATCTCCAGCTTCAATAACATTAAAGCCCATTTTTCCTAAAGCATCTTTAACTATTTTTCTAGCTGTTATACTATCATCTAGTACAAGTGCTAAACCAGAAAAACCATCCATATTCTCTGGAACATTTTCAATATCTGGCTCGTAAAGTCCTAACTCTTGAACTATACTTTCCAAGTCTAATATAAGAAGTACATTATCACCTTCTATTTTAGTAACACCTGTAATTTTACTTCCATCTAGTGAAGCATTAACAAAAGTTGCTGGTTCTATATCTCCCCAATTTATTCGTCTGATCCTTTTTGCTTCATGAACAACAAAACCAATAAGAACATTGTTAAATTCAGTAATAATAACTCTAACTTTTTTCTTTTTTATTTCAGGCTCTTCAATGCCCATCCATTTAGCTAAATTTACAACAGGGATAACAACATCTCTTAAATCAAAAATACCTTCTATATACTCTGGGGTACTTGGTAATTCAGTTAGTTTTGGTAGTCTAATAATCTCACGAACTTTTGAAACATTTATGCCATATATACCTTCATAAATTTCACCATCTTCTTCTTTCATAATACGAAAATCAACAAGCTCCATTTCATTAGAGCCAACTTTGAGAGAATCATTCATTTGCATATCTCAGGTCTCCTATTTTTTATATGAAATTTCTTCTAATAATTTAATACCTTTGGAAGATTTTACAATAAAATATCTTTGATTGCAAGCAAAAGCAGCTAAGTTTATATAAATAAAATCTTTAAACTCTAATGTTTTATTTTGATGAAAATGCCCTTCAATAAAATAATCACAAGAATATTTGGATAAAAGTCTTTTTTGTATAAATTCTCTAAAACCAACAAACTCTTTACAGTCCTCTTTCTCTCCTAAATAATCATCTAATTTATTGATTATTTTATGTCCAGATATTAAGTCTATAATATTTAAAAAAGAAGTAACAAAAGAGTTTCTGACAACTGCTGTATATACTCTATACAACAAAGGACTTTGGATATCTCCATGTGCAAGTAATATTTTTCTACCTTTGTAAGAGATGCTAATAGGTTGAACATCTATACTAAATACTTTAGCATCTGGAAAAATTTCACTTAGATTAAAGTCATGATTTCCCTCGATATATATAACTTCTATATTTTGTGAAATATGATTTATAATATCTATGACTTGAGAATTTATTTTATGAGTATAGGGAACATTGTCAAAAAGAGTATCAAATATATCACCCATAAAAATAATTTGGGGTGAAGATAATTTTTTTGCTTGTATATCTTGTAAAAAATTTAAAAGTTCTGGTCTGCGGTGGGAATAGTGTGCATCTGAAATAACAAATGCACCCTCTTTTAACTCTAGATTATGGGACATACGCTATATTTGGAATCCCATCTTTTTGGCATAAACCCATCATGATATTAGCATTTACAACTGCTTGAGAAGAAGCCCCTCTCATCAGGTTGTCTATTGCACTAGATATAAAAAGCATATTGCCTTTTTGTTTTACATAAAGGTCACAAAAATTAGTTCCAGCGACATTTTTCATGTCAACAGGACTTTTGCTTACTCTCACAAAAGGCTCTTTTTCATAGTAGTCTTTTAAAGTTTTGTAAGCATCAAAATCTTGACTTACTTGAATATAAATAGAAGAAAGCATTCCACGAGTTAGAGGCACAAGATGCGGAACAAAGTTCACTTCATCAAACTCCACACCAAGTTTAACAGCGATTTCTGGTGCGTGTCTATGCATAAACGGATTGTATGCAAAAAGATTATCATTTACATTAACAAAATGAGTAACTTCACTTAGTTTTTTTCCTGCACCACTTACTCCTGTTTTAGCATCTATGATTATTGGAGTATTATGAACTCTTTTGTCCATAAATGGAAGTAAAGCTAAAAGTGCTGATGTTGGGAAGCACCCTGGATTTGCCACAAGTTTAGCAGACTCTAACTCATCTCTAAACATCTCTGGAAGTCCATAAACAACATGTTCTAAATTCGAAGCATCTGTATGAGGTGTGTAAAACTCTTCATAAATATCTTGAGGAAGTCTGTAATCAGCTGACAAATCAACAACCTTAATACCTTTTACAATTAACTCTTTTACATAAACCATAGCTGTTTTATGTGGAAGTGCTAAAAATACTAACTCGCAACACAAAGCACATTCATCAACATTTGCTTTTTGTACCTCCATCTCACATACACCATTTAATGATGGATGCAACTTATTTATAGTTGTTTCACCAGAAGAGTTTGCCACATAATTTAACTTAAATATTGGATGATTTATAAGCATCTTAACAAGTTCTAAACCTGTGTAACCAGTAGCCCCGATTACGCCTACATTAATTGCATTCAAAAACTATTTCCTCATATTTTACTTCATCTATTTCAAACTCTTTTTCACCACCAGGGAGTCTAACTTTTACCTCATCGCCCTCTTCTTTACCTAAGAGTTGTTTTGCTAGAGGTGAACCAAAAGAGATAAGTCCATTATCAGGATTCGACTCACAGCCACCAACTATGGTATAAGTAAGTTCTTCATCTGTGTTCATATCTGTCATAACAACCGTAGAACCAAAGCTGATTTTCGCATGTTCAAGTTCACTAGGATCAACAATTTTTGCACAACCAATGATTCCAGCAAGATCTGCTAATCGTCCATCAAACATTCTCTGATCTGCTTTTGCTGCATGGTATTCAGCATTTTCTTTTAAATCTCCATGTTCTAGTGCTTCTTCAATATCTTTTACAGTTTGTGGTCTTTTTACTTCTTTTAAATCTTTAACTTCGGCTTGTAATTTTTCATAACCAAAAAGTGTCATCGGTTCAATTTTTTCCATAATTTATTCTCTTTATAATATTTAATTTTTATTATTATAGCAAAATTTAGTACATTCTTGGCTTTGTAACTACTTTGAGTGTGGCATACTCTTTAGTATCTATAAACTCTATAAGCTCATCAAAGTTCTTATACTTCTCTTCTTCTATCAACTCTTCATCTGCGTGAGCAAAGCTGTCCAAATGTATTTTTTTATTGCTTAGTAACAAAATATAAAGATTATAAGTCTCTATCCCTCTTTGCATAAGTCCAGCTTGTGGAATAGTCTCAAAATCTTTATCAGGGATATTTTCTAACTTCTCTTTTTTAAGTGCTACATTTCTTACAAGCGTCGATACAGTTCCATCTTCGTAAACTGTAAATATAGATGCATAAGCTTTCTTTGCGGACTTAACTTTGAAAAAGAACTTGTCTTCATTGTATAGAATATTTTCACGCTTATTTGTATTTATACTCATTTGCTTGTTATCAACCGTACTAAAGAACTTTGCGAAGTCTTTTTTATCTAGAATTTGAAGTATGTTTTTGTACTTTACAAACCATTTTGCATCTTTTCTTACCAATGAAAAAGTTATATCCTTTTTCAAATATTTTTTTAGTTTAGATGCCATAATAGTATTTTTTAAATAGCTATTTTGCTTCTCATTTTTCAGTTTAATATCGCTCTTTTTTATTTTATTGACAAACTTATCTAAAGATGGAATATTTTCATACTCCAAAGCTACAAAATATTTTCCATCAGAAAACTCTGACTTTAAAAGTTCATAATCATATAAAGTGGCTTTTGAATTTTGAGAAAACGAAGTGTTTACACTTGCAGACATCTGAGATATGATGTTATTTAAAGCTTTTTGTTTTGCATTCGCTTTGCTATATTCACTTCCATAACCTACATAACTATTTGCTTTTGTTTTTTGAACATTGTAATACCACATTGGATTTGCAGATGCAGACGCTATTAAAAGTAAAAAAAATATTATTATTTTCATCATTTTCCTTTAAATACTAAGTCTAAGGTTACCCTCTATTGTTGATTCTTTGTTATAGAATCTCAATACTCTTCTATGGAAGTATCATAAGTTTAGCTTTTTGTATTTTTATAAAGTTTTTTTTATAATCTTACCACCTTGGACAATAGATTTCCTTTAAAATATCTACCTTTTAATCATCTTTTTTCTTTTATCCAAATAAATCAAAATAGCAGGAAGTAATAATACATCTAAAATCATAGCAAATGATAAAGCTATACTACTCATAAGACCAAAGTTATAATACATAGAAAAATCACTAAACAAAAATGTACCAAATCCCAAAACTAAGATAATAGTTGTGATAACTATAGCATTTCCCCCTAATAAAAGTGACTCTTCTATAGAGTCAGTAACATTTTTACCTTTTTCTTGTGCTGATTTATATTTGCTGAGAAAATGTACTGTATCATCTATGGCTATTCCTATGATAATTACAAATACTATTGCCATACCTAAATCTACATTTACACCTAACCATCCTGTAATACCGATGGCTATAAACAGTGGTGCAACATTTGGAATAGTAGAAACTATCATAAAAAATTTACTTTTAAATGTGAACCAAAATATCAAGGTTACAAGGACAAGAGCTAATGAGATTGATTTTATAAGCGTATCTGTTAGTTCTGTTCTCATGTGTCCACTTATCATAGGAAGACCCTCTATTGTTGCTGTATAGTTACTATGTGTTGTCCACCAGTTTTGTGTCCATTTATACATCTCTAATTTTTCTAATTCACTTGCTATATTTATCATAGCAGTTACTCTTAAATATCTACTATTTACATCCATCATATCATTTATTCCCATGCCTTGTGGGAGTGAAAGAGCATATAAAAGCATATATTGGGATATAAGTTCTTTAGAATCTGGTATCTTATAAAATTCCTCTTTATCGCCATTCATAAGTTTGTGATATTTTTTGACCACTTGTGTTAATGAACCCATATGTCTAACCCTTGGAAATTCTGCTTTAAATTCTTCATTAAAATTTTCTACATCTTGCATAAGGTCTGGTTTATTTACACCTGAGGGTTCTTTAGAATCTATAATTATCTCTATAGATAAAGTTCCCCCTATATTTTTTTCCACAAAATCAGCACTTTTTCGTATCTGTGTTTCTTTTGAGAATTGTTTCATAAAATCTGTATCTATTACCACATCTTTGAAGCCTATGAAAATTATACCAATAATTAGTAAAAATATGATAATAATAGTTTTATCATTTCTACTTATAAATTGTGTATATTTTTTTATAAAATTCTCCAAATTATCTGTCTTTTTCTTTTGTACTTTAATATTTGGATTGATGATACTTAAAAGTGCAGGCAACAATGTCACACTTAATATAAATGCCATCAAAGCGCCACTAGCAAGTGTTAAACCAAAGGCTTGTAAAGGTACAATTTTACTAATACCCAAAGATAAAAAACCAACAAAAGTAGTCAAAGATGTGATGAAAGCAGGAAAAAAGTTTTTTTCTATAGAGAATAATATACTATCTTGATTGTTCATGCCCTCTTGCCTTTTATGTTTCCATACCCAAAATATATGTATAGAATCAGCTATACCAATAGCAATGATAAAAATTGGAAACATAGTAGTTATTGTATTTAGTTTATATCCCAGTCCAAAAGTAAGTCCAGCTATAAATAAAACAGTAAGAATAACAACACCTAAAGGTAATAATACACTTAAAATACTTCTAAATATTACAGCTAACAGTACAATAATAACAAGCAATATCATAGGTAAAAAAGTTTTGACATTACTAGTAATTGCTTTTACAAAAGCATTTGTACCAGCAGGTACTCCTATATTGTGATACTCTACACCATCTAATTTGTATTTATCTATAAGTATATTTGCTTTGTTATAAAGTGCTATATATGATTTTGGTTCTATACCTTGTGAGTATACCATCCTTGCTATTATTACAGCTGATTTACCATCAGCAGAGATAAGTAGATTTTTTGTTTGTGTATCAGTTCTTGCTATTTTTTCTTTTATTTTTAAATCGGCATCTGAGATATTATCAATATCATCTAAAAAATCCTCCACAATTATTTCATCTGGGTCTTCACTACTTACATGTGCATATTGAAAGTTGGTAATAGAATCTACTCTTGCTATATATTTTGTTTGCCAAAGTTCATCGGTAATACTTTGGATGCTTTTGAGTGTTTTTTTATTGAAAATACCATCTTCACTACGCATTGCCAATAAAAGTCTATCATCAGAACCAAAAGTACTTTTAAAATGTTTAAAATTTTTCATAACTTTTGAATCTTTATCAAACCAAATATCAAAATCAGTTTCCATCCCTGCATTCTTAATATTTGCCACAAATAAAGCAATTATCATAAGTGGTACAAGTATCGATATTGCCCATCTATACTGTATAACTTTTAATGTAAATTTTTCTTTTGTCATATTTTTTCCTTAAAAATAATATTTGATTTCACAGCCAACGCGAAGGTGTTCATTTAAAAAACTGTTCGTTTGCATATATTGCACATCTATACTTATATTTAAACTATCTGTTAATCTACCGCTATATTTTAAATAGCTACTTTTTTCATTTGTTTTCATATCCTTACTAAGCCCTAGTAAAAGCTCACTTGAATCTTTGTCGTTTAGAGAGTACCTTAAAGCCAAAAATATATCGTTTTCAAAGCTAGTGAAACTACTATCACTTTTATAATACTCAGATATTAGACCTAAATTATGATTGTCTATAAATCGAACTATTGTATACTCTGCTCCCATTCCAAACTCATAAAAATCTTTTATCTCAAAATCTCCATCATCTTGTACTTTAGTATAAGAAGCTTCCACTTTAAAAAGCATAGAATCCACAACAAAAGTATCATAAGTAAAAATTTTCATACTTTGAAATAACATAGCTTGATAAGTGTTATTTTCCCTTTTATATAAAATATTGCCATCATATCCATAAAAAAATCCATAACTTATATCAGCTATGATGTCTTCATCATAACTCTTTGAATAAGTACTCAAAATTGATGGACTTTCACTTCCATTTGCAAACAATAAATCTTTGTCATAGTTAGTGTTTTTAAAAGGATAATAGGGGGAGTTCTTACTTGAAAACTGTACATCTTTTTCAAACCCTTTTATATAAATATTTAAAATAGAATCATCTTCAAAATAATAGTTTATACCACCCATATATGCCCCATCTTTATAGGTTGATAAAGAATCTTTTTTATAGTTTTGTCTATTAAAAATATCTACAATATTATTTGCTTCTAAACTACCTAAAAAGATAACTTTTTTACCAAAGTACAAATCAAAAGCATCAAAACTTTGTGAAAGATATAGTTCTGTGATATTAAAATAATCTCTCTCCTCTTCTTCAAAATCTTTCAAAACATCTACTTTTGAATATATTTTAGAATCATCAAAAGAGTATTTAAACTCATTTTGAAAAGTTATCGCACTGTTAAAGCCTTTTTTTGTATCATCTGATTTTAAATATGACTTATACTCATACCCTAGATAACTTTTATACTCTACATCTGCAAAAGAAAAGCTAGAAAATATAATAGAAATAAACAATAATCCTTTCAAGTTTTTAATCTTTTAAATATCTTTTTGAAAATAACTTCTCATCTAATTTTAAATGAATCTCATCTTCAAGATATTTAAATGTAGTACTTTTAAGATTTTGATGATTTTTCATAACTATAAAAGATACTCTATAAGTATCTTTGGTTTTTTTGTATCCACTATAATTTGAAGTTTTTAAAAGCTCTTTTTTCTTATCATAATATTCTACTTGTAGTACTACAAATCTTTTTTTATCTACCCAAATTATCTGTTTTGAATATCCTGAATTTTTATCTTTTGCATATCTTTCATACTTATAAGTTTCTATGCCATCTAGTAAAACATCTTGAAATTCTTTTGAATAAGTATACTTAGAAGGCTCTCGTGAAGATAAATCTTCATAAGAAAATTCACTACCCATAAATGAACCACTTTTATTTTTACTTGTGATTCTTTTTATCCTTTTAAGTGCTGGAAGGTAAAGCCATTGGTTATTATTTTTTACAATTTTTTCGTGAGTTAAAAACTTAGTACCTTTTACATCAATAGGAGTTTGAAACTCCATCAAAGATTTATCGCCATTGTTACCATCATCAGCTGTATTTTCTAAAGCCATAGAGTGCATAACTCTAACAGCTCTATTTTTAGCTTGATCTATAAGAACCATCTCCGTAACACTTTTTGAACTTTCGTATCCACTTGAAGAATTTTTTACTTTTCTAGCTATCTCAATAGGTGTAATCGCAAAAAGCCCAGAAAAAGTAAGTAGACTTACTAAAATTATTTTTATCATATATACAAAACCTTTTTTTCATATGATACAATATAATGATACCGAATATCAATATCTTTTTTATGCTAAAAGGATTATATTTAATTTTAAAGGTATTGTTTAATAGATATATTTTTCCTTCTTTGTTTTAGCCATTTAATAATAATACTTTCGTTTTTTTAATAACTTCATAGGGCTTTGTCCAAAAAACTTTGTAAATGCCATAGAAAAACTTTGAATATATTTATCTTATTTATTCACTCGTAATAAATATAAAAATATTAAGATTACAAATACAACAAATACTCTCGATGGTGGAACTTTTTCTCCACTGAAAATACTGATTATAATTCATAGGGGATTGAGTAAAAGTTTGAAGTTAAAAATGGTTTATGATTATCTTTTAAACTATAAGAAAAATAATTATTCAGATACCATTTTTTTACTTTAAATCGTATTTTACTCATCTATGAGGCATATTATTAAGAGTTTTTATATTATTTTTTAGTTCAGATATAAACTTGCTGGCTTTATTTTGTGTATCTTGAAAAGATTAACCTCGAACAAGTTCTAGGTTCCACATTCCTTGGAATCCAGATTTTAATCGAGCTAACTCTACTTAATCAAAGACAAGTCAAACTCTATAAGCTCATCTTCACATACGACACTAACTATACAAGCCTTTTTAGAGATGCTATGAGGTTTCTCTATTTTTTCTAAAAGAACAAAATATTCTTTAGTTACGGGGTCATAAGCTTTAAGAGTGTTCTCTTCAACCATAAAAAGCCGTCCACCTCCGCAACCATCACCTATCATACCTTCACATATCAGTGGGTTATTTAAATCAAAACCATGACTCATCTAAACATCCTTCTTTAGTCTCTTTTATAAACTCTTTAGATATTGCCTATCTATACAAGTAGAAATTATCTACAAACCTATCCTTTTAACAATTTTTTAACTGCTTCACTACACATTATAAGACCAAATGTAGCAGTAACACCCATAAAACTACCTTTCTCTTTTACTCGTGCTTCTTCTGAAGAAAAGACAACTTTATACTTTTTCTTAAAACCTCTTTTTCTAAGTTCATATCGTATTTTAGAGCCAAATTTATCTCCGTAAGTTTTCCAAATATCATCCACTTTAACCTGCGAGGCATCTATGCGTTTTGCACCACCAAAAGAAGATATAAGTTTTTTATGGCACTTTTGAGCGATAGCTAGTTTTGCCTTTGTGTCATCTATGGCATCTAGCACTAAATCATACTCATCAAAATCAAAATCCCAAACCCACTCTTCATCTATGCGTTTATTTATGATTTTTACTTCTGGGTAATGTTTTTTTAAAGCCTCAACTTTAAGCTCATCTTCATGCAGTTCTGACCACATTTGGCGATTTTGATTTGAGTCATCATAAGTATCAAAATCAACAATAGTAACATCAGTAATTCCGCTTCGCATTAAACAATCAAGACAAAAACTACCTACTCCACCAACTCCTAAAAGTATAATTTTCGCATTTTCAAGTTTTAAAAAATCATCTTCAAAAAGAAGTTTTAGTCTATCTTCTTTAGGCATTTTACTCTATCCAACTTTTGAGATTTTTTATACTTTTATACGCACTTAAATCAAGCATAATAGGCGTTATCGATATTTTACCTGCCTGAACAGCCTCATAATCACTAACTTCTTCAACGCCATCTCTTGGAACAAAATCAAGAGGATGTAATCCTAACCAGTAATATTCTTCACCTCTTGGGTTTCTATGTACATGAGAATCATTTGCGTAAAATCTATAACCTGCATAAGTTACTTGCATCTGTGCTTCATCAACATCTGCTGGTATATTTATATTTAAAAACTCTCTTTTTGGTAAAGGAAAGGAACCCTTTTTAATCTTTAAAACAAGTTTTTTTATAGTTTTCATTGCAAGAGTAAAATCTCCATCTGGATTTGTAAAGTCCATCACTTGAGAAATGGCAATTGAAGGAACATCATGTAAAACACCTTCCATAGCACCTGCTGCTGTTCCACTATAAGTTATATCTTCTCCCATGTTTGAGCCACGATTTATGCCACTTACGAGAAGGTCAGGCTTTTCATTTTCAAAAAGTGTACTTAGAGATAAGTAAACACAATCACTAGGAGTACCATCGTCGAGTTTATAAAAATCATCATCAACACTCACAAAACGAAGTGGACGAACCAAAGTAAGAGAATGTCCACAAGCAGACTTCTCATTTGCAGGAGCGACAACAGTAACTTCAACACCATCTAACTCTTTTAAAGCCTTCACTAAACAAAGCAAACCTTTTGCCTCGTAACCATCATCATTTGTCACTAAAATTTTATATTTTTTTTTCATAAGTGTATTTTATACAAAAAGCTCTTTAAGCTTTATAATTTACTTTTTTTTCCGATATATAAGTTACAGATACAAAGGATAAATTATGACTTCTTATGGACTTGATGCATACCGCTCACACGATTTAAATATAAAGATGAGAACTTCTAGTGGAGATGTTATAAAAATGGACTTTGCAAATGAACAGTCTATGTCTTACAGAAACCAAAAAGATGAAAATAGCTCAAGTACTTCTATGAGTTTTTCATCTATGCAATCATTTCAATTTTCAATCGAAACTAATGGCATAGATGCACAAGATAAAAAAGAGATAGAAGCTTTTATGAAGATTGCTCAACCTTTTATAGACTCATTTTTAAAAGAACTCAAAGATGCTGCACCTAAGTCACCTGTGACAGAACTAGCACATACAATAGCTGCTATTTTTGAACCAAATAAAGAAAGAAGTGAAGAGGTAAAAAATCATATAAAAACAAATATAGTTAAAATGTTTGATAACTCACTAGAGAAAGTAAATATCATAGATAATTTTTTTGAAGATGCTAAAAAACTACTAGAAAAAACTTTAGAAGAGTTTGATGAATTTAACAAAAAATTATATGCTTAGAAACAAAATTACTCAGAAACTATTCTTTGTAGAGTTTTCGACTTAATTAAAAAAACGGGTGCATAATTTTCTACTTTTTCTTATAATTTACCAAATAATAATCTACTAAACTAAACTCAACTTCAAACTTTTACTCAATCCACGATGTAAACTAATCATATTTTTACCCTCAAGCGCACCTAGTCATATGAGAGAATACTCCACCTTCAAGTGCATTTGTAGTATTTGATATAGATAATTTCTTATAGTTTTTGTAAGTAAAAAGAGCGTGAAGCCTGCCCTTGGGGTATAAGGTAAATTCGTTCTCAAGCTTCTATACGCAGCTCTTATTCTTGGATGAGTATAGTGAAGTTCTCCAGTAGTTGAAGATATGGATTTTTCTTCTAAAAAGTCTCGGTAGATTTCATCCAATTCATCTAGCTTTTGGGTAAAGTTTTGGTCACATTGTAATATATCGCTGTACAATTTTCTTTTGATGGAAGTGATGCTTATGCCCTTGTGGTACGTCTCTTTACTTCATTACCCAAGGTATAGATTTATCATATTTAGCTGAAAGCTGTTTGAGTGTTTGGCGATGCAAAAAGTATTCTTTAAAGATTATTCTTTGTAGCTGTTCTGGTCTTCTTTTTGAACTAAAAGAAGTTTTACAGTCCTTACAAAAATACCTCTTTATTCCTCTTCTTGAACTTCTGTAAGGTGTTTTATGCACCCGTTTTTTTTTAATTAAGTCGAGATAATGTATTTCAAGATAATATTAATGATTTGCTTTTACAGCTAATTAAGCACAAAGTCTAACAAATACGAGGAACGAATAATTTACCTAAAGGAAAATCATCAATCACAACAAACGTTATGGACTAATACATAAACTTGACTTTTTTCATCCTATTATAGTAAAATTACATTATTAAAATAACTTATCAACCCTTTCTTACAATAAAAAATCCCAAATAAATTAAGGTACTTACTTTATGAGTGAAAACAATTCACAACAACCACGTAAAAACAATAACAATAACAACAATAGAAATAACTCTAAATCAAGAACTCACAAACCCGTTAAAGGCGCTAGCGTTGAAGACCTTCGCACAAAAACTACAGAAGAATTAGTAGTAATTGCTAACGAGTTAAAAGTTGAGCATCCAAATGAACTAAAAAGACAAGATATTATTTTTGAAATTCTAAAAGCTCAAACTGAGCAAGGTGGTTTCATACTATTTAGTGGTATTTTAGAAATTATGCAAGATGGATATGGGTTTATCCGTTCTATAGATAAAAGTTTTAACGAAAGTATCAACGATGCTTATGTGTCAAATACACAGATAAAAAGATTTGCACTTAGAAATGGTGATGTGGTTACAGGTCAAGTAAGACCTCC
Organism: Sulfurimonas sp.; assembly: GCF_029027405.1. Taxonomy (NCBI): domain Bacteria; kingdom Pseudomonadati; phylum Campylobacterota; class Epsilonproteobacteria; order Campylobacterales; family Sulfurimonadaceae; genus Sulfurimonas; species Sulfurimonas sp. Next base: position 913,613 of record NZ_CP093396.1, on the reverse strand, counting down.
AAAAGATCAAGAGCGTTATTATGCACTTATCAAGATAGAGGCAGTAAACAGCTTACCTCCTGAAGAGAGTAAAAAAAGACCTCTATTTGAAAACCTTACTCCACTTTATCCATTAGAAAAATTCAAACTAGAGTATAGAGAAAAAGGTCTTACTGGCCGTATGATGGATTTATTTTGTCCTATTGGTAAAGGTCAGCGTGGTCTGATTGTTGCACCTCCAAGAAGTGGTAAAACAGAATTGCTTAAAGAGATTGCTCATGGTATCGCTGCAAATCATTCAGAAGTTGATTTAATGGTTTTACTTGTTGATGAAAGACCAGAAGAAGTAACAGATATGGAAAGAAGTGTTAAGGGTGAAGTTTATAGCTCTACTTTTGATATGCCAGCTAAAAACCATGTTAAAGTTGCTGAGATGGTAATTGAAAAGGCAAAAAGACTTGTTGAGTTAGGTAGAGATGTTGTAATCCTTCTTGATTCTATCACTCGTCTTGCTCGTGCATATAATACTGTAACACCTTCAAGCGGTAAAGTACTTTCTGGTGGTGTAGATGCAAATGCTCTACATAAACCAAAAAGATTCTTCGGAGCTGCAAGAAACATTGAAAATGGTGGAAGTTTAACTATCATCGCTACTGCTCTTGTAGATACTGGTAGTAGAATGGACGAAGTTATCTTTGAAGAGTTCAAAGGTACTGGTAATATGGAAGTTGTTCTTGATAGAAAAATTGCTGATAGAAGAATTTACCCAGCTATGGATATTCTTAAATCTGGTACTCGTAAAGATGAACTTCTTATTGGTAAAGAGAACTTACAAAAAGTATTTATCCTTCGTCAAATGCTTCATAAACAAGATAATGAAGTTGAAGCATTAAAATTCATATACACTACTATGGGCAAAAACGAAACTAATGATGAATTTCTTGAGAGCATGAATACAAACTCATAATTATGAAAGTAGGAGTATTTGATAGTGGAATTGGTGGATTAACTGTTGTTAAGTCACTTTTAGAGCATAAACTTTTTGAGAAGATAATCTACTTCGGAGATACTGCTCGTGTTCCTTATGGAATAAAAGACAAAACTACTATCATTCGTTACGCTATTGAAGCAGTTGAGTTTTTCAAAGATTTTGATATTGACCTAATCATAGTAGCTTGTAATTCTGTAAGTGCTCATGCATTAGATGAGATGAGAGAACACTCTACTTGCCCTGTTATAGGAGTGGTTGAAGCTGGTATCTTAGCCACAGCAAATGCACTTGAAGATAAAAACTCCAATATTTTAGTTCTTGGTACAAAGGCAACGATAAACTCAAAAGCTTATGAACTAGGACTTAAAGACAAAGAATTTAAAAATATAGAATCAAAAGCAACAGGACTTTTTGTACCTCTTGTTGAAGAAGAAATATATGAAGGGGAAGTCTTAGATGCAACTCTAAAGCATTACTTTCAAAATCTTCAAAAACCAGATGCCATTATCTTAGGATGTACACATTTTCCTCTTATTTCAAAGACAATAAAAAACTACTTTGGAGATGAAACTATACTTATTCACTCTGGAGATGCCATCGTTGAGTATCTTGAAAATAAATTTGAATTTATTACAAAATATAAAAACACTAAACTAGAATTTTTCTCTTCAGAAAATCCACAAGCGTTAAAAAATATTGCAAAGAAATGGCTCGATAAATAAAATATTAACTCTTTAAATGATAGAATCTTTCTAATTAAATTCGGAGTTGCAGTTGAAAGAATCTTCAGAAGTTTTAGCAAGAAAATATCGTCCATCTACATTTGATGAACTAATCGGTCAAGAAACAATATCACAAACACTATCACTCGCACTTGATTCAAACAGACTCTCTCATGCTTATCTTTTTTCAGGATTAAGAGGAAGTGGGAAAACTTCAACTGCCCGCATCTTTGCAAAGGCTCTAATATGTGAAGAAGGCATGAGTCATCAACCTTGTGGAGTTTGCTCAAACTGTGTTTCTGCACTGCAAAACCGCCATATAGATATCATAGAAATGGACGCGGCTTCAAATCGTGGAATAGATGATATAAAAAGTCTTGTTGAACAAACAAAATACAAACCAAGTAGTGCAAGATTTAAAGTTATCATAATCGATGAAGTTCATATGTTAAGTACTCCTGCTTTTAATGCTCTTTTAAAAACACTTGAAGAACCACCTGAGTATGTAAAGTTCATATTAGCAACTACCGATCCACTAAAACTTCCAGCAACTATACTTAGTCGTACTCAACACTTTAGATTTAAACGCATCGCAACAAATAAGGTTATAGACCACTTAGCTCATATACTAAATCTTGAAAAAATTGGCTATGAACATGATGCCTTGGAAATCTTAGCAAGAAGTGGAAGCGGAAGTCTTAGAGATACACTTACGCTTTTAGATCAAGCTATAATTTACTCCAAAAATCATGTTGATGTTAATACAGTTACAGATATGCTAGGTCTTGTTGATCCAAAGTTTATAACTGATTTATTTAATGCTGTTTTTGCAAAAGACTATGCACAACTTGTTGAGTATACAAAAGTATTAGAAGATTATGAAGCAGAAATGGTTGTTGATGAGCTTATTGCTTATCTTAAAGAGCGTATGTATAACCAAGATGCACTTTTTTCTACTCTTGTGTTAGATAGATTTTTTAGAATTTTAAGTGATTCAAAATATCTGTTTTCTATAAATGCTGATGGTTCTTTTGTACTTTCTATGATTTTCTTTAAAATGATTGAAGCTCTTCGTATAAAAGAAGTAGATCAAATGATAGAATCTTTACAAAAAGAGATTCAGAGACCGCAGGAAATTATAAAACCACAAGAAACAGTAAAAGCGACTACAGAAGTTAAAGAAGCTTCAAGTATTCAAGAGCCGATACAAGCAGAAGCAAAAAAAGAAGAAGTAGTAACACCTTTAACAAATCAAAAATTTGATGAACTAATCGCAAGTATAAAAGATAGAAATAATGACTTAGGTATCTGTTTTGAAAAATCCATAACATTTGTATCTTTTGAGGATGGATTACTTACTTGGGAAAGTTGCCCTGATGAAGAAGCAAAAAAAGCTCTAAAACATGGTTGGGGAGCTATACAGCATCTAGTAAAAGAAGCTTATGGATTCCAAACAAAGATAAAAGGCAATAGATGCACAAAAGCATCAGTACCAGAGCCTCAAGAGCCTGAACCTTCGTCTATGGTAGAAGAAGCTGAGATTGGTGGGAGTGGAAGTTGTGTGACTAATTGCTCATCAACTGACGAATCTACTAAAGAAGTAGATTCAAACAATATCAAAGATGAACCTATGGTTCAAAAAGCCATTGAAATGTTTGAAGCTACAAAGATTACTATTCAGTCTAAGATTTAACTATCTTGAAAAAATATCTCATTACAAGATAGTTTCTCTTTTTCGCAATACTCTAAAATATTTTTATATGGTGTAACATTTCTTCTTTTTAAAGTTGCAAAGTTTGATTGAGATAATTTTAATATATCTGCAACATCTTTATCTAAAACTTTTTTACTCTTTTGTGGTGTTAAGTGATATTTCAACTCTACTACAATCGCTTCAAAATTTCGCATTTATATTCCTACTAATTTAATAATAAAAATATATCTCAAAAAAAATCATAGTTGCAAAAATATTGCATTTTGCTATTTTTTTATCATCTCTTTCATAGAAAAGCTAAAAGTTGAACCTTTGGCAAAGATAGACTCTATCTCTAATTTTGAATCATGAATCTTAAGAATATAACTAACCATAGCTAAACCTATGCCCATTGAATTATCCCAAGAATTTTTCTTAACTCTGTAAAATTTTCCTGTAACTTTATCTAGATGCTCTTCTTGTATGCCGATTCCTTTATCTATAACAAACACTTCTCCATCTTCAAGAAGAATATTTACTTCTAATTCTGAGTACTTTAAAGCATTATCTATTAAGTTTATAAGAACTAACTCTATCATTGTTTTATCTGCTTTAATTATTGTTTTATCTGCTTTTAAATTTATCTCTCTCTTTTTATATTTTGAGCTTAGATTTAAAATGACCTCTTCACATAAAAGTTTCATATCAAACTCACTTAAACTTATGTCTAAATCTTTATTTTCAAGTTTAACGGACAAAGCAAGTCTATCTAGCATTTTTGATATTTTATCTCCATTTGAACTTATTTTATTTAAAAATTTCTCACGAATTTTTGGTGAAATTTCTGGATCATCTTGAAGTGTTTGTGCATAACCCATGATGGAAGCAATAGGATTTTTAAACTCATGGGATATAGCTGAAAGTATGTCATTTCTTTGTTTGTTCATTAGTCTAAGCTTCGCTGTGTATTTTCTTTTTTGTTTCTCTCTTGAACTTAATTTTTTCACAAGATTTTTAAGCATTAAAGATATTTGCAAAAACTCATAAAAGTATTTTGTTTTCACTATGGCTTTATAGTTTTTGTTGCTGATTTCATCTAAAAAGTTTGTGATTTGATTTATATCATAAACAACTCTTTCACTCATCTTCTTTGAAACATAAAAAGCCATAATAATAAAAAGTATAAAAACTAGAACTAACTTAGACCAAAGAGAGTAGAAATCACTCATAATTTGTTCTAAACTCATTGAGAGTCGAATATATATCTCTTCGTTTAAATAAGATAATTTTTTCACTACATATAAAAAATCAACGCTTAATGTTTTTGAATATCTTAGAACATAAGAAAATTCTTCTTTATTGGCTTGCATAACTTCATATCTTGAAGCGTGATTGTCCATACTCTTTTTATCTGCATCTGATTCAGCTATAACAATTCCATTTATATCTATCATTGTTACTCTTAAGTTAGTTCTTTTTTTAACCTTCAAGGAAAAAGAGTCTAAATCTTCAATCTTATCTAACTCTAATTCCATTAATATTATTGCATTTCGTAGATGATTTTTGTTATGTTCAATTATGATAGATTTTAAAGCGACATAACTTATAAGTGAAGTAATAAAAAGTGTCCCAACAAAAAGAAGAAGAAACTTGATAATAAATAATTGATGAATTTTTAACACAGGCGGCATCCAACTCCTCTAACAGTTTGTATATACTCTTTTATTTTTAGTGGGTCTATCTTTTCTTTTAGTCTATTTATGACTACATTTACAGTCTTGCACTGGTAAAGTTCTCCATCTCCCAAGACATTTTCAACAACAACAATCTTTGCACTCATAAAACTACCTAATTATTTTTTACTATTGTAGCAAAATGTTGTTTTAATTTTATTACAATCAGGTTACATACCTGTTGTATCTATTTGCTCATCTATTGTTAATGTTATGCTATCTGTTGAACCATCACCATTTGTGCGACTATACTCATGTATATTATCCGTTGTATCTCCTGTTTCATCCCAACCAGCAGTATCTAAACCTTCAATTTTATCGTCACTATCACCTATGATTTCTAATCTATTTTCAGGACCTGTCATATCCATAATATCATCTAATGATAAGTTACTTATAGTGTGCGTTCCATCAGTCATATCAATTTTTTCTACATTAATAATACTTACGATATTAGCATCTGAAAAATCTAAATTATCACCTTTTTCTAAAGTGAATATTGTATCTTCATTTGTACTATTTATATCCGAATTAATTTTTATGTTATCACCCATAAGTATTATTGATGGATCTACATTTACTGGGGTACTTGGTGCTGTTTGACCGCTTGTTGAAGATACTGTTACAGTAAATGGTGGAAGATCTTTACCTTCATTTACTTCTGATGCACCTGCTGTTGTTAATGTAACTTCACCAGTAGTTGCATCTATTACATAGAATCCACTTGAAAATAGTCCAAAGAATCCATTTGTATCTTGAATTGTATATGTGTAATCTGAACCATCAGGATCATTTACAGTTTTTACTGTTGTTACTGTATCACCTGCATAAGTAGCATCTTCTACAAATTTTGTTGGTGTATTCATCTCTAAAGCAATTGGCTCATTTATGACTACACTTACTGGAGTACTTGTTGATGTTTGACCAGTTGTTGAAGATACTGTTACAGTAAATGGTGGAAGATATTTACCTTCATTTACTTCTGCCGCACCTGCTGTTGTTAATGTAACTTCACCAGTAGTTGCATCTATCGTATAGAATCCACTTGGAAATATTCCAAATATTCCATTTGTATCTTGAATTGTATATGTGTAATCTGAACCATCAGGATCATTTACAGTTTTTACTGTTGTTACCGTATCACCTGCCCAAGTAGCATCTTCTACAAATGTTGTTGGTGTATTCATCTCTAAAGCAATTGGTTCATTATCAGTAACTGTTACTTGAATAGTTTTAGTTGTCGTAGCCTCATCTCCGTTTGAAGACTCTGTACTAGTTGAGACTACTTTTAATGTGTAAGTAGTTGTATCAGATACATTTGTAGTCTTCAAGGTAAGATTACTTTTATCCCAGCTTGTCATATCTACACTGGTTGTTAAATCAGTTGATGTAAACGAATTTGTACCATCTGATATAGTAAATCCAACTGGAATATCTTTTAACTCAACTTTTAGAGACTCTGAACCATCTGTATCAGTAAGGGCAGAAACTATACTAAATGCTACAGAATCTTCTTCATATACAATTAATGGACCTGATACAGTTTCATCTTTATAGCTTATAGAGTGAATAAGATAATCACTTCCATAAGGAGCTTCAAATACAACCTGATTAAATTGTTCACCATTTTCAGGTCTGAATGTAACAGGGGTATCGATACCATCACCACCACCTTTATGAGTAGCAGTACCAACTACTGCGCCATCTTTTAAAAATATAACCTTAGCTGTCTCACTACTATCTTTACTTGAAAAACAAACATCAATAGACCGTTGATATGTATCAAAGTCTACAGTAAGTAATTCTCCACTCCTTAACTCATTATCTTCACCAAAAATTGAACCTTCAACACCAAATCCATCTCGATATACATCAGTACTTATAATTGATGGACCATATATATTGTGAGAAGTGATCTCAAATCCGTTATTTTTAGTATTTACATTTTCTATTGTTATTAACTGAGTAGTAGTTATATCACTCGTAATATCTAGTGTCGGAGCATCTGCCATGGCAGCAACATTGATAGTAAGAGTATCAGTTGAACCTGTATTTGTTTTATAAGTAACAACCTGTAGATTACCATAGTAGTTATTTATAGGCGTAAATGTATATCCACCATCTGCATTTAGAGTAAGTGTGCCTTGATCTGCAATTGTTACTGTTTGACCTGCTGTATATTCTGTAGCATCTCCTGCAATAGTAAATGTGGATATTGATAGTACATCATCTTCATCACTATCATTCGCAAAAACACCATTTGCAGCATTAACTCTCAATATTGTATTGTTATCTGTAATATTCATATCCAAATTAGTTTTTGTGACATCATTAACAAATATTACTAATGGATCCACACTTGCAGGAGTACTTGTTGATGTTTGACCAGTTGTTGAAGATACTGCTACACTAAAGGTTGGAAGATCTCTACCTACATTTACTTCTGCCGCACCTCTTGTTGTTAATGTAACTTCACCAGTAGTTGCATCTATTGCATAGAATCCACTTGCATCTTGAATTGTATATGTGTAATCTGAACCATCAGGATCATTTACAGTTTTTACTGTTGTTACCGTATCACCTGCCCAAGTAGCATCTTCTACAAATGTTGTTGGTGTATTCATCTCTAAAGCAATTTGTTCATTATCAGTAACTGTTACTTGAATAGTTTTAGTTGTCGTAGCCTCATCTCCGCTTGAAGACTCTGTACTAGTTGAGACTACTTTTAATGTGTAAGTAGTTGTATCAGATACATTTGTAGTCTTCAAGGTAAGATTACTTTTATCCCAGCTTGTCATATCTACACTGGTTGTTAAATCAGTTGATGTAAACGAATTTGTACCATCTGATATAGTAAATCCAACTGGAATATCTTTTAACTCAACTTTTAGGGACTCTGAACCATCTGTATCAGTAAGGGCAGAAACTATACTAAATGCTACAGAACCTTCTTCCTCTACAATTAATGGATCTGACGCAGTTTCAACTTTTTCATAGCTTATAGAGTGAATAAGATAATCATCTCCTGAATTAGGAGCACTAAATACAGCCTTATCAAATTTTGCACCATTATCAGGTTTAAATGTAACAGGGTCATCGATACCATCACTACCCTTTTTATAAGTAGCAGTACCAACTACTTTGCCATCTTTGTAAAATGTAATCACAGCTATCTCGCCACTATGTTTCCATGAAAAAGAAACATCAATAGACGATACATCTGTATCAAATTTTACAACAAGTATTTCTTCATGCCCTAACTCACTATTATGTCCATCAGAGGATGAACCTTTAACACCAAATCCATCATGATTTTTGTTAATACTTATAGTTGAGTCTGAACCATCTGCTTTTTTAGTACTAATCTCAAATCCGTTATTTGTAGTATTTACATTTTCTATTGTTATTAACTGAGTAGTAGTTGTATCCCTAGTAATATCTAGTGTCGGAGCTTCTGCTTGGTCTGCTCTTGTTACACTATCAGAACTAGATGCTGAAGTATTATTGTTTTGGTCAGTGATTGTTGCACTTACTTTTAGAGTTGCGCCTTCCACTGGAGTTGCTACACTTGTTGTATAAACCTTTGCAGTTATCATTGCATCTGTAATTGTTACTTTAGTAGTAGTTGAATCTATAGTTACATTTAGAGTATCACCTGCTACTGCTCCATCTGGTAAATCAATTTTAATATCTGTAGCACCTGAGATTTCTGAGTTAACTAAACTTCCATCATTGTTTGTATCTTCTGTAATTGTTACAGTTGGTGCTGTAGTTGGAGTTTCATCTGCTCTTGTTACACTATCAGAACTAGATGCTGAAGTATTATTGTTTTGGTCAGTGATTGTTGCACTTACTTTTAGAGTTGCGCCTTCCACTGGAGTTGCTACACTTGTTGTATAAACCTTTGCAGTTATCATTGCATCTGTAATTGTTACTTTAGTAGTAGTTCCATCTATAGTTACATTTAGAGTATCACCTGCTACTGCTCCATCTGGTAAATCAATTTTAATATCTGTAGCACCTGAGATTTCTGAGTTAACTAAACTTCCATCATTGTTTGTATCTTCTGTAATTGTTACAGTTGGTGCTGTAGTTGGAGTTTCATCTGCTCTTGTTACACTATCAGAACTAGATGCTGAAGTATTATTGTTTTGGTCAGTGATTGTTGCACTTACTTTTAGAGTTGCGCCTTCCACTGGAGTTGCTACACTTGTTGTATAAACCTTTGCAGTTATCATTGCATCTGTAATTGTTACTTTAGTAGTAGTTCCATCTATAGTTACATTTAGAGTATCACCTGCTACTGCTCCATCTGGTAAATCAATTTTAATATCTGTAGCACCTGAGATTTCTGAGTTAACTAAACTTCCATCATTGTTTGTATCTTCTGTAATTGTTACAGTTGGTGCTGTAGTTGGAGTTTCATCTGCTCTTGTTACACTATCAGAACTAGATGCTGAAGTATTATTGTTTTGGTCAGTGATTGTTGCACTTACTTTTAGAGTTGCGCCTTCCACTGGAGTTGCTACACTTGTTGTATAAACCTTTGCAGTTATCATTGCATCTGTAATTGTTACTTTAGTAGTAGTTGAATCTATAGTTACATTTAGAGTATCACCTGCTACTGCTCCATCTGGTAAATCAATTTTAATATCTGTAGCACCTGAGATTTCTGAGTTAACTAAACTTCCATCATTGTTTGTATCTTCTGTAATTGTTACAGTTGGTGCTGTAGTTGGAGTTTCATCTGCTCTTGTTACACTATCAGAACTAGATGCTGAAGTATTATTGTTTTGGTCAGTGATTGTTGCACTTACTTTTAGAGTTGCGCCTTCCACTGGAGTTGCTACACTTGTTGTATAAACCTTTGCAGTTATCATTGCATCTGTAATTGTTACTTTAGTAGTAGTTCCATCTATAGTTACATTTAGAGTATCACCTGCTACTGCTCCATCTGGTAAATCAATTTTAATATCTGTAGCACCTGAGATTTCTGAGTTAACTAAACTTCCATCATTGTTTGTATCTTCTGTAATTGTTACAGTTGGTGCTGTAGTTGGAGTTTCATCTGCTCTTGTTACACTATCAGAACTAGATGCTGAAGTATTATTGTTTTGGTCAGTGATTGTTGCACTTACTTTTAGAGTTGCGCCTTCCACTGGAGTTGCTACACTTGTTGTATAAACCTTTGCAGTTATCATTGCATCTGTAATTGTTACTTTAGTAGTAGTTCCATCTATAGTTACATTTAGAGTATCACCTGCTACTGCTCCATCTGGTAAATCAATTTTAATATCTGTAGCACCTGAGATTTCTGAGTTAACTAAACTTCCATCATTGTTTGTATCTTCTGTAATTGTTACAGTTGGTGCTGTAGTTGGAGTTTCATCTGCTCTTGTTACACTATCAGAACTAGATGCTGAAGTATTATTGTTTTGGTCAGTGATTGTTGCACTTACTTTTAGAGTTGCGCCTTCCACTGGAGTTGCTACACTTGTTGTATAAACCTTTGCAGTTATCATTGCATCTGTAATTGTTACTTTAGTAGTAGTTCCATCTATAGTTACATTTAGAGTATCACCTGCTACTGCTCCATCTGGTAAATCAATTTTAATATCTGTAGCACCTGAGATTTCTGAGTTAACTAAACTTCCATCATTGTTTGTATCTTCTGTAATTGTTACAGTTGGTGCTGTAGTTGGAGTTGTATCTACTACTTCACCATCTTCTTTTTGCTCTACAATTAGTTTTCTTTCAACTTCTTGTGGTTTATCATCTAACTCAAATTTAGCACTTCTAAGTTTTGTAGTTACATCTGTTTGTACCGCATCTCTATCTGCAAACTGCCCTTCTCCACCTTCGTTTTGTTTTGCTTTTTCTTCACCAGCTGCTGTTTCATCCAAGATACCTAGATCTTCATCTTTTGTATCTGTTTTATCTTCTTGAACATACAACTCTTTTATCAGTGCTTTTTCTACACTCTCTTTAGATAACCCACTTTCTTCACTTGGTTCATCGTTTAAAGAACTATCAAAAGTTTGCTCTTGAGTTCCATTTAAGACAACATCATCAGAACCATTATTCATAGCAAATTGAATCTTTTCAGATGCAGGATTATTTTTATCTCCAAAAACAGTCATATCTTCGAAAATCGTATCACCATTTTTTAACTCTACTACATTTCCATCTTTATCTTTTGCAAAAAATTTACCCTCTAAATTACTTACGGTTGCGATTTTGGTTGCCATGATATTTCTCCTGAAACTTTAAAAATATTTTAATTGTAGTCATAATAGGACAATTAAAAAATGATTCCTATTGTCCATAGGGACAATACACCTTTATTTTTTTATCATTTACAGGAATATAATAATTTAAATCTTAGACAGCTCTTTTTCTCTTTTTATAAGGGCAACTACACCATCATACATATCTTGTACACATTCAACCTCGCTAACACCTAGTCTTCTTTTATTAGAGATATCATAAATACCACCTTCACTTTGAGAATGCTCACCATGAACACCTCTTATTTGAACATGATATTTATCTGCAATAATTTTAAATTCATCCATTTTATCTCCCAAGTTTGGAAGTTTTATATGCACACTAGCTCTCATTGCAGTTCCAAGATTTGTTGGACAACTGGTGATATAACCTAAGTGGTCGTTATAAGCAAATTCAAATTTTTGAGATAATGTATTTATAGCAGTAACAAGTCTGACAAACACCTCTTTTATATTTCCACCTTGCTGCATAGAGATTATACGAAGTTCATCTTCTTCATTTATCCATACTAAAAATGTTTTTTCATTGTTGTGAAAGATGCCTCTTCCATTTGGCCAGTTTCTATTTAAACCTGCTGTTTCGAGGAATCTATCTCCAGCTTTAAATAAGAAGTGATCTTGAATCAGTGATTTAGTATTCTCTTCACTCATATTATTTAAGGGATAATATTTACCACCTAAATTATTCTCAAAACTACTTAAAACTTCAGATACTTCTTTTTCTATTGCATCTCTTTGTTCATCATTTATTGCAGGTCCTAGAGGTATATTTTTTACATTTCTGCCAACACGGATTCTTGTAGATAATATATATTCACCAGTTGGGTCAGGATTTGGAGCATTTAAATCATTTGAATTTAGATTGCTTTTATGTTTATCTTCTTTTTTAAATCCATGATATTCTTCTATAATAGGGTCAAACAGTGAAGCAAAAACTTCATAAGACTCTTCATCTCCAACATAAGCACCAATCCCACTATCAGGGTTTTGTACACCTGAGTTGATTACTTGAGTCAATGTAAAACCATTAGATGTCACTTTATCTTTTAACTCTTCGAAGACTTCTTTACTTAGGTATTTCGCTAACAGTGACTTTGAGCCTTCTAAAGATTTTGGATACTCTTGTAAGTATTTCATTTTTTTATCTCCAGAGGTCTTGTAATATCTAATTTTAATGAAATTTAGACTCTTGTAAAGCACTGATTCTTCGTTCAGAAGAGCCTAAGACTTTTAAAAGTTTTTGTGTTGTTTCTTCAAGTTCTGAGTAGTAAAACTTCGCCTTATCTAACTCCATCTCGCTAATAGTCGAAGAGCCAACTATATTTGAGAAAAAACTTTTTTTTTCTTCCTTAAAAAAAATATTAAATAATCTAAAATACTCATCATGCCATTTGGCATGTAATTTTTCCATATTATCATAGAATAATGAGCCTACAATATATCGCAAATGATTTTCATCATCATATAGCCACATACCAAAAGCACATTTAGTCTTCACAACTGCAGTAGGATTATCTACTTTCTCCCCGTCTATTGCTGCTTTAATTTTACTCATTTGAGCTTCATGCGATTTTCTTGCATTTTGTATTGATTCTAATGTTTTTATTTTATCCATTTTTTAATACTTTAAATCAAATTTGTCACATTATGACATAAACTTAATAAAAAGAGTATATAATTGTTTTAATAAATTTATAAGGAGATTTAAGTGCAACACCCTGAGCCAAATAATAATGAAATAAAACTAAGTTCAAAAAGATATATAGTCTCTAAAACAGATCCAAAAGGGATTATAGAGTACGGTAATGACTATTTTGTCGAAATTTCTGGTTACTCAGAAACTGAACTATTAGGCAGACCTCATTCAATTGTAAGACATCCTGACATGCCAAAAATTGCCTTTAAACTAATGTGGGACAGGATTAAACAGGCTAAAAATTTCATGGCAGTTGTTAAGAACTTAGCCAAAGATGGAAGTTACTACTGGGTTGTGACAGATTTTGAGCCAAAAGTAGACCCAATTACAAACGAGATAATCTCACACACTGCTTTTAGAAAAGCTGCCCCTCAAAAAGCTATAGATACTATGATTCCTATTTATGCAAAACTTCTAGAGCTAGAACAAGATGGAGGCATGGAAGCTAGTGAAAAATTTCTGCGCGAATTTTTAGAAGAAAATAATACTACTTATGATAATTTTGTAAATGATTTAGTTGGAAATAGCGGTTTGTTTAAACTATTTTTTACAGCCATGAAAAAGTTATTTTCATAAGCCAAAGAATTTTTATTTTTAAGAACAGATAGCACTAGACTTCAAAACATCTCGTATTCATACTAATCGGCTATAATTTCATCAATGAAAAAAGAGATAAACTTTAAAGCACACACTCCTTATAAACCAGCCGGTGATCAGCCTCAGGCTATCAAAGAGCTAAGTGAATCAATACTAAAAGGTAATCGTTACCAAACACTAGAAGGTGTTACAGGTAGTGGTAAAACATACACTATGGCGAAGGTTATAGAAAATGTTAAGATGCCTACTATCATTATGACTCACAACAAAACTCTTGCGGCTCAGTTGTACTCTGAGTTTCGTGGTTTCTTTCCTGAGGCTCATGTTGAGTACTTTGTCTCTTACTATGATTATTATCAGCCTGAAGCTTACATACCTCGTCAAGATTTATTTATAGAAAAAGATAGTGCAATAAATGATGAACTAGAGCGTATGAGACTCTCTTCTACTGCAAATCTACTCTCTTATGATGATGTAATTGTCATAGCATCTGTATCTGCTAACTATGGTCTTGGTGATCCAGAAGAATATTTAAATATGGTTCAAGCTTTAGAAGTTGGCGATGAAATAAATCAAAAAAAACTCCTGCTCCGTTTAGTTGAGATGGGTTATGCTAGAAATGACAGTTATTTTGACAGTGGACATTTACGAGTAAATGGTGAAAGTCTAGATATTTATCCTCCTTACTTTGAACAAGAAGCTATTCGCATAGAGTTTTTTGGAGATGAGATAGAAGCTATTTATACCTTTGATACTATTGACAACAAAAGACTAGAAGAACACAAAAAGTTTACTATTTATGCTTGTTCTCAATTTAGCGTATCACAAGAAAAAATGGCAGTTGCTATTAAACGCATAGAAGAAGAACTTGATGAGAGACTTGCATATTTTACAAAAGAGGGAAAACTTTTAGAACATCAAAGACTAAAACAGAGAGTTGAATTTGACTTAGAGATGCTACAAACTACTGGGATGTGTAAGGGAGTTGAAAACTATTCAAGACTTTTGACAAATAAAAAAGCTGGCGATGCTCCTTTTACACTACTTGATTATTTTTCACAAAGAAATCAAGACTATCTAGTTATAGTTGATGAGTCACATGTTTCTCTTCCTCAATATCGAGGAATGTATGCAGGTGATAGAGCAAGAAAAGAAGTTTTAGTTGATTATGGTTTTAGACTTCCTTCTGCTCTAGACAATCGACCATTAATGGCTGAAGAATATATCAACAAATCACCTCACTATCTCTTTGTTTCAGCCACACCATCTGAATATGAGTTAGAAATGTCAAGTGTGACAGCTCATCAAATAATCCGTCCTACTGGGCTTCTTGACCCAATACTAGAGATAAGGACATCAGATAATCAAGTAGAAGATATACATGATGAAATTATAGGAATAGCTGCTAAAAATGAAAGAATACTTATAACTGTTCTTACAAAAAAAATGGCTGAAGCACTCACAAAATATCTTGCTGACTTAGGTATAAAAGCACAATATATGCATTCTGATATTGATACAATTGAGCGAAATCAAATCATAAGATCTTTAAGACTTGGAGAGTTTGATGTTCTTATCGGGATTAACTTACTTCGTGAAGGTTTAGATTTGCCGGAGGTTAGTTTAGTCGCTATTTTAGATGCTGATAAAGAAGGTTTTTTAAGAAGTGAGACAGCTCTTATTCAGACTATAGGTCGTGGCGCAAGAAACTCCAATGGTAGAGTTATTTTATATGCCAATAAAATCACAAAATCAATGCAAAAAGCAATAGATACAACAAGTTCAAGAAGAAAAATTCAAGAAGCACACAATTTAAAGCATGGCATTACTCCAACAACAACTATTCGTAAACTAGATACAAATCTAAAAGTTGAAGATTATGGTGATATTTACCAAAAACACAAAAAAATGGATAAAATGCCAGCTTCAGAAAGAAAAGCAATCACAAAAGAGTTACAACTTAAAATGAAAAAAGCAGCAAAAGAATTAAACTTTGAAGAAGCTGCCAGACTTCGTGATGAAATAGTAAAAATAAAAAAACTTTAGAGGAATAATACATATATGGAAGATACTTTTAGCAACTTAGAAACATATGGTTACATAGGACTTTTTATCTATTCCCTTGGCGGAGGATTTATAGCACTGATTGGTGCTGGTGTTCTTTCGTATATGGGAAAAATGGACATCAGTACAGCAATAGCAATAGCTTTTATAGCAAATGCTTTAGGAGATGTTTTACTATTTTATATGGCACGGTATCAAAAAACTATGCTGATGGAAGGCTTACGAAAACATAGAAGAAAACTAGCCCTTGCCCATGTTATGATGAAAAAAAATGGCTCTTGGATTATACTTATTCAAAAATTTGTTTATGGCATAAAAACTCTTATACCTATAGCCATCGGTCTTACAAAATATGATTTTAAAAAGTTTGCTATTTTAAATGTTGCTAGTTCTGCTGTTTGGGCATTAGTATTTGGACTTGGAAGTTATTACTCTGGAAGTTTATTAGTTAAATTTGCAGAGACCATAAGTGATAAACCATGGATTGCACCTATTATATTGGTAGTTTTTGGTGGTGCGTTATGGCTCTATATGGAAAAGGCTACTAAAAAGAAAAAGTAGATTGTGTAGATGCTGAAACAAGCTTAGGCTTCTATCTGCGTTTTCAACTTCTGCACAAGATCTTTTAGCTTCCTAGTATTGGCCCATATGGTGAGAAGTCCATATGTTCTTCTGTTTGATATTTTTTATAATTCTCTATAAACATTTCAGCTAAATTATCTTTAGTTTTATCAAATAACTCTTTATCTTCCCAAGCATTACGAGGGTTCAAGATTTCAGGATTTATTTCACCTAAAGTTTTCGGAATTTTCAGTCTAAATGTTTCAATAACATCAAATTCACTTTTAGCAATACTTCCATCTAAAATAGCAGTTATACACGCACGAGTATTTTTAATACTCATTCTTTTACCAACGCCATAACCTCCACCAGTCCATCCTGTGTTCACTAGATAAACATGAACATCATGTCCATCTATTTTTTCACCTAAAAGTTTAGCATATACAGTTGGATGAAGTGGCAAAAAAGCTTCACCAAAACAAGCACTAAAAGTTGCTACAGGTTCTGTAATTCCACGCTCCGTTCCAGCTACTTTAGCAGTATATCCACTTAAATAGTAGTACATTGCTTGCTCTTTTGTTAGTTTAGACACAGGAGGAAGAACACCAAAAGCATCTGCTGTCAAAAAGATAATATTTTTAGGATGTCCAGCACTCAAGGTTGGTTCATGGTTCTCAATATGTTCGATTGGATAAGAAACACGAGTATTTTCCGTTTTGCTTCCATCCTCATAATCAACTTCACCTTCTCCATACATTACAACATTTTCAAGAAGTGCATTCTTTCTAATAGCATTATAAATTTCAGGTTCACTTTTTCCATCTAAATTAATAGTTTTTGCGTAACATCCACCTTCAAAGTTAAAGACACCGTGATTATCCCAACCATGTTCATCATCACCTATTAGTTTCCTATGTGGGTCAGTAGAAAGTGTAGTTTTACCTGTTCCGCTAAGTCCAAAGAAAAGTGCAGTATCACCATTTACTCCAACATTTGCAGAACAGTGCATAGCAAGTTTACCCTCTAATGGTAACCAGTAATTCATCATTGAAAAAATTCCTTTTTTCATCTCACCACCATACCAAGTACCACCAATTATTGCAATATTATTTTCAATATCAAAAAGTATAAATACTTCTGAATTCATCCCGTGTTCTTTCCATTTATCATTTACAGCTTTACAAGCGTTTAGAACAACAAAGTCTGATTTAAAAACTTCTAACTCTGGTTCAGTTGGACGAATAAACATATTTTTTACAAAGTGAGATTGCCAAGCTATTTCAGATACAAAACGAACTGATCTTTTTGAAGCTATACTTGAACCACAAAAAGCATCTGTTACATATAAGTCTTTATTTGATAATTGCTCTTGTGCAACTCCTAAAAGATCTGCAAAAATTTCAGCAGAAATTTTTTTGTTTACAGAACCCCAAGCTATATTTTTGTTTGATGGGTCACGATCAACAAAATATTTATCTTTTGGACTGCGCCCTGTAAAGATACCTGTGTCAACAGCAGTCGCACCTTTTTTAGTTTGCTGAACTTCACCATTGTCAAGCTCATGTTGAATTAACTCATCATAACCTAAATTATGATAAACCTTACCAATATTTTTTAATCCTATATCTTGTAACTCAGCTAAATTCATAACTAACCTTCTGGCATATTTTTGTTTGTAGAATTATACACTCAATAAACATAAATTAAATATAAATATTAACTATAAGTGTATAAAAAATAATTTAAGAATTTTTTGCTAAACTTATGTTTTTAGTTAGTAAAAAAATTATGCTCGATTAACTCAGTGGTAGAGTGCTTCCATGACATGGAAGAAGTCACTGGTTCAAACCCAGTATCGAGTACCACCTACAATTACCTCCACGACAGTGTTTTAAGAATTTTTAAATTAAAGTAAAATACTTCAAGCTTTTGCCTAATCCTATGTGAATTTTAGACTTAATTAACGGATTAAATTCTTGTCTACTTTATAGGGGACATTCCACTTGATAAACTTCATATCTTTGGTTAAGTGAAAGATAGTGTAGAGGGGATACTATTTTTATTTGGTAAAGCTTTTTTCTTGCTACACTTCCATTCTCTTTAGCTTCAATGATTTTTCCATATATCTTTTTAGAGTTTAGTGGGCTGGTTTCATCTCTTAAGTGTAGCTCTGTTTCTGTATCTACTATATCCTCTACATTTATCTCTTCATCACTTATGAAGGTAAGTTTATATTCGTATCCAGTTAAGATTGAACTTTTACCTTCTAGTTCATATACGCTATAGGAGTCTCTTCCTTGCATAATAGTATCTGCTTGATTATATTCAGATAGTTTTAGTTGGGCTGAGATGCTTTTATGGGGTTTGGGTTTTTGGTTTAGAGTGTTATTTAAGTAAATGAGTTTAGACATATTTTAGCTTACTTTATTCTCTCTAAAACAACTTTTGGAATTTTTCTCTTTTTACCTTTTTCTTTCATCTGTTTTATATATGTACTGTAGGCTTGTTTAGCTTTTTCTTTGTTTGCTAGACCCCAATAAGCATCTCCTAGATTTATGTATGCTACTGTTCTGTTTGGGTATTTTTTTAAGATTTTTTCTAGGAGGTAGATTGACTCTGGGTAGGCTTTTGCTTTTTCTAGGTAATAAGCAATGTTATTATAATTTACCAATGTATTTTTAGATATTTTTATCTCTTTTAAAATATTTTTGATAGCATTAATATTAAGATTTATCATTTTATTTTTTATTTGACTATTAAGTTCTTCTAAAATATTTATTTTTTCAACTAATTTCTTAATTTCATTTTCTTTCTTATATATAAATGATATTGGCTTACCTATAGTATAACCTGTTTCCTTATCAACTTTGTTCCCTTCTCCATATCCATCAAGTCCAGATATTTTTTTGATTTCAATACTATTATTAGAAATTAATTTAAATAGGGTCAGTTCATAAAATTCACCATCAATTCCTGCCGCCTTATGTATTGTTCTCCATCCAACCAAAATAGCTACAATACTTTGTTTTTCATTAAAATAGACATATTTAACTTCTGCTTTTGCACCTTCATAGCTATACCGTTTTAAAATTACTTTCTTTGCTTTTCGAACTACTAAATCTGGATAATTCTCATCGTCAGGGTATTTTTGGTTTGCTTCATATGTAAAATCTAATTCAAGATTATTAGCTTTGAACTCATTTAAAATTCGTGCATCGTAATTGTCGTATGCGAATAAAGTCATTGTCAATATACATATTAATAAAATTATTTTTTTCATTATTTAATTTCCATTAGTTTAATTATTTTATTAAATTTTGCTTTTCTATCAGATAAACCATTGGTTCCACCATTTATTATTTTGTAACTATTGTATACTACCCCAAGAAAATCAAACAACTATTTCTAAAGTTTAATTCTTAAAAGAGTAAAATTAAACAATAAAAATAGAAGGTAATCTTATGAGTCGAAAAAGAACAACATATACAGCAGAATTCAAGACAAAGTTAGTTTTAGAAGTTTTAAAAGAAGATAAGACACTAAATGAAATAGCAAGTGTAAATAATATCACACCAAAAAACTTACAAAATTGGAAGAAGATATTCTTGGAAAATGCAGAAGTTGCGATGGAACCTGCAAAAGTAATTAAAGAGTACAAAGAAGAGAATGTAAGATTACAAGCTAAACTTGATGAATATGCAAAGGTTGTAGGTCAACTAACAGTAGAGAAGGACTGGGCGGTGGGAAAGTTAAGCAGCTTGGACTCTAGCTATAAAAAGGAGTTGATTGATAGAGATGAAAATAAGGCATTATCAGTTGTAAAACAATGTAATCTTATTAACTATAACAGAAGTAATTTGTTCTATGCACCAATGGTAAATCTTGCTAAAAATGTAATTAAAAAACATATAGAAAAAGTATTTGAAGAGATACCAAGCTATGGCTATATGAAAGTGTATTATCAACTACTAGAGGATGGTTTTCGTGTCAGTCCCAACACAGTGCTGGCATACCGTAGAGAGTTAGGATTACAGGCTGTTTTAGCTGTAAGACCACTAAATACATGGGCGGACAAGCAACATCATAAATACTCTTACAAAATAAGAGGATTAGATATCGTAAGAGCAAACCAAGTATGGTCAACAGATATAACCTATATTAAAATTAAAGGTGGTATGGTCTATATGGCTGCCATAATTGATTGGTATTCTAAAGCAATATTATCTTGGCGAATATCCAACACAATGGATACAGATTTAGTCATGGGTGTACTAGATGAAGCACTCGCACTCTATGGTAAGCCTGAGATATTTAATACTGATCAAGGGTCACAATATACAAGCTGTATCCACACTCAAACATTAAAAGATAATGACATAATTATCTCTATGGATGGTAAAGGTAGAGCAACAGATAATATTTGTATTGAGAGGTTCTGGAGAAGTGCTAAAGTTGAAAAAATATACCTCAATGAATATGAGAGAGTATCAATTCTCAAAAGTGATGTTAAGGATTATATAGAATTTTATAATCATAGAAGATTTCATGAGACATTGAAATATAAAAAACCTATGAATGTTTATTATGATAGTTTAAAAATCAATGATGAGAATTACACTAAATCTAGTGAAAATGTAGCATAGGGTAACAGGTATTTAGGGAATTAGATTTTTGAAAAAGTTGTCTTGACATATTGGGGTAGTATACTGTGTATGGATTATTTGAAGATGCATCTATTAGAAGGATGTAACCTTCTTCTTCGCACAACATTTTAATAAATTCAAAATCACTTTGTTTATACTGCGTACAAGTATGACGCTTTGGTATAGTTTGAGTATCTATTTTTACATCAAGTTGAATATTTAGTAGTACTGAATATTTTGCAATGATAGATGAAATGATATCAGGTACATTCATCTCTTGATAAACTTCATATCTTTGGTTAAGTGAAAGATAGTGTAGAGGGGATACTATTTTTATTTGGTAAAGCTTTTTTCTTGCTACACTTCCATTCTCTTTAGCTTCAATGATTTTTCCATATATCTTTTTAGAGTTTAGTGGGCTTGTTTCATCTCTTAAGTGTAGTTCTGTTTCTGTATCTACTATATCCTCTACATTTATCTCTTCATCACTTATGAAGGTAAGTTTATATTCGTATCCTGTTAAGATTGAACTTTTACCTTCTAGTTCATATACGCTATAGGAGTTTCTTCCTTGCATCATAGTATCTGCTTGATTATATTCAGGTAGTTTTAGTTGGGCTGAGATGCTTTTATGGGGTTTGGTTTTTTGGTTTAGAGTGTTATTTAAGTAAATGAGTTTAGACATATTTTAGCTTACTTTATTCTCTCTAAAACAACTTTTGGAATTTTTCTCTCTTTACCTTTTTCTTTCATCTGTTTTATATATGTACTGTAGGCTTGTTTAGCTTTTTCTTTGTTTGCTAAACCCCAATAAGCATCTCCTAGATTTATATAGGCTACTGTTCTGTTTGGGTATTTTTCTAGTATTTTTTCTAGGAGGTAGATTGCTTCTGGGTAAGCTTTTGCTTTTTCTAGGTAATAAGCAATGTTATTATAATTTACCAATGTATTTTTAGATATTTTTATCTCTTTTAAAATATTTTTCAAACCATTTAAGTTTAATGAACTATTTTTTATATCAAAAGAGTTGTCTTTATTTTTTGAAAAGTTTTCTAAAGAAACTAAAATCATCTTATTTGATATGTATAGATTATTTATTTTTTTGATTAATGGTAATTTTGTTTTATATAAGAACTTTACACTATTCCCATTGTAAAAACCTTCCATTCCATGTAATGTAGTTTCTACTTTTTTAGACAAATTTATTTTTAACAAAAAACCGTTATAATTTTTATAAATATCTATGGTATAAAATACAGCAGCTATACCTGTAATACCGCCTTCTTCTTCAATGTAGGAATAAACACCATGAGATATTGCAACTATTTGCTTAGTTTTTATATATACAACAAACCGAACTTTATCTGTTTCTGGAGCACTATACTCATACTTATCAAAGGGGCGGTATTCTGAATTTACAAATGATTTTAAGATAAGTCCTGAATCTTCGGTTTCATCTAAATTAAATGCTAAATCAAGACCGTTTTGTCTGAAATTTTTCAAATCTCGGTTATCATACTCACAACCAAATTTATCGGTTGTATTAATCACTATGTTTTGATTATCAAAATAATTGTATTCACATTTTTCTGCATAACTAAAATGTACAATTGAAATTAATATTAATAAGAATTTCATATTATTTTTCCTTCATATATTTATGTATTTTGGTGAATTTTTTTTCTCTATCTGCCAAACCGTTATAACCACCATTGACTTTTTTAGTAACTTTCTTTATATGACTACTTAAGCTTCCACTATCGGCAAGACTATTGATATTATTTTTATACCAAAAATGAAAGGATGCTTCTAATGAATATGGAAGTTGTTCCAATAGGTCTGGCGTTTCCACAAAATTTTTAGTTATATCATTATGCTTTTTTTGATAATATTCAGTATATGATTGATAATTTGTTTTCCATGTAATATGAATATATCCTCTCCCTCTATGGTTCACTTTTACATTCTCTTTATTTGTATATCCATATCTCCAATTCGCAAAGGAATTACTATTTTTCAGTAAATGCTTATATGTTTCATAATTATCAAAATCAACACCGTTTGGTGTACGAGTATTCTTATATAAGTTTAAAAAATTGTTTTTCGTATAGTATAAACTTTCTTTTGTCTTTGAAAAGCATTGACTTTCATGAGCAAGTTGTGATAAAAAATGAGAAATGCGTAGTACTGTGTTAACTTGAAATTCTTTAGCATATTCATTTAGATAAAGCATAAACTCTGATGTTGGATTATAGCTTGAACAAACTTTTTGCAACATTTTCTTAGTAATCAACTCGTCTTTAACTTCATACCCCCACCCCTCAACCAAAGCCTCATCCAAAGCAAGTAGTGTGTTCTTTCCTACTACTCCGTCAGCTTTACTTTGATTGTATTGATGAGTGTTGTGTGTTGCTTTATAGTTCTCTTGGAAAGTCATTACTGCTTGTTCTCCATCATTTCCTAACTTAGCATCTATACCATCACTACCTATATCTATTTTCATCTTTTGAAGAGCTTCTTGTATAAGTTTTACTTCATTACCTTTAGAACCTTTTTTTAATACTGTCTTTTGTATATCTTCTACTATATCATTTAAAACTTTATCTTCTTTGTAGAGTTTTGATTTTAGGGTTCTTTGTATACTTGTTTTATTACTTTTATACTCTTTATCTTTATGTTTGACTACTGCTTGTATATCTTGTATATCATTTATATCTATACTTAGCATTGTTGCTATTTTTTGCATAGTTAATGTTTTTTGAATCTCTGTGTTTTTAACAAACTCTTCGAAGCTACATACTTTAGGTTCATAGATGTTTTTTAGGAATGTAATTATATTCAGTTCTACTTCTGAACCATCTTCTATATTTGCATTTGCTTTTATTATTATCTCTTCATCAGGTTTTACTACTTTAGCGAAGGCTTGTGTTGGTTTATCTATTGAAACATCTGTTATTTCACCTTCAAGTGTAGGTCTTACATAAGAGATAGTCTCTGCTGTGTTTTTTGGATACTCTCTTGGGTATACTTTTATATTTATCTCTACGAGTTTAGGTTCATCTTCTTTTTTTGCTTTAAGTTTATGTTCTACGCTAAGGTCATCTTTTACTTTTTCTTCTATAGTTGTTACTTTACCTGAAGAGTCTTTTTCTTGTATCTCTACTTTTAAATCTTTTATCTCATCTTTTGTTGGGTTATCTATGTTTAGTTCAACACTATAGTTTATTTGAGTAGAGTGAGGTTCAACTATATTCTTACCTAAGACTTCTACTACATTTACTTGGCGTTTTAGTTCACTTAGTCCATAACCCTCTGTTTCATCTTCTGGGCTATTTACAAAGCAGTGTGCATGTCCGTAGTGTTGTATATTATCATCTTGTAGTTTTACTTTCATTATGAGAGCATCTATCTCTATCTCATCATCTGTTGGTGTGTTTGTTAATATATCTCTATCTTGCTTATCATTGTTTTTTATGAAGTACCATTTTAGTTGAGCTGTTTGTGTTGGGTTTAGTTCTGTGGTCTCACTCCATGTTCCATCTTCATATTTTTCTACTTTTGCTGTATATATAAGTTCTTGTGTAATCTTATCTTGTTTAGAGATTGATGTTTGCATTCCTACTACTCTTATCTTTTCATAGAGTGGTTTTTTCAAGTCTTCTATACTAACTGTTTTTGAAGTGACTCCTGCGTTTGCTGAGTTATCATCATAGTTTGATGTTTTAAAGTGTATACCTGAGCTATCTACTGTTAGAACATTCCCTCCAACTTTTAAGCTTATTCCCTTTGCTGAGTCTAGCTCTATAGTTTTTGCTGCTTGTTTTATGGTCTTTGCTTTTAGGGAGTATGCTTTTTTTACTTCTATAGCTAAGTTCTCTCCTACTTGTTGGTATTTACTACCTAGGTGTTTTTGTTGAGTATCTTTTTCTACAAAAGAGGTAGAGAAACCTTTTACTCTTTGTGTTAAATCTTTTTGAACAACATTAAATGAGTTATTATTAACAATAGAGTTTGAGTCTTTAAGTATATGTATCTCTTGGTCTTCTTTGATTGTTAGTATTTGCTCTTTTTCTATTGTCTTTATCTCATTACCTAGTATATTTACTTTCTTATCATTTCCTATTGTTTGGGTTGAATCGTTTTGGACAGAAAGTTCTAGGTCATTATCTATGATTGTTTTTTTATTGTTTGCTATATGTGTATTACTATTGTTTAGTACATTTAGTTCATAATCATTCTGTGCTCTTAGGCTTAGTAACTCTTCTCCTTGTTTATCTTCAAAGAGTAGTTCATTATATCCCTCTTTATCTTCGTATTGGGGTGTTGTTTGGGTTTTTATAAATGACTTTGTCTTTTCTTTTGGCAGGTTAAATGGATGTCGGTTCTCTCCATTGTGCAAAGCTCCCGTTATTATTGGTCTATCTATATCTCCATTTATAAAGCTTACTATTACTTCAGAGTTAACTCTAGGTAAGAACTGTACGCCATAGCCATCTCCACTATAAATATTTGAGAGTGGTACATAAGCAGAGGTAGGTCTCTTTTCATCAAAGTGAAATATTACTTTTATCTCTCCTCTTTCGTTTACATCTATTTCATTTGCAAACTTTTGAGTATCTTTATCTGTATTTGAAACTATTGCTGTTTGTATAGAGTGGATTCGTGGTTTGGAGGTAATTACTTGGGGTCTATATATAACATCACTTGGGATTGCTATAAACTCTACACTGTACTGTGCTTGTTTTTCATCATCTGCAACTTGAGCATACTCATCTAAGGCATTTGGAAATGTTGCTTTATACTTTACACTTAGAACAATTACTTGAGTATTCTTATGTCCTTTAATATCTTTTAGGTTTAGAACCACTCCATCTTTAACACTTAACTCTTCTGAGTTTCCTAGAACTCTAATACCTTGTGAGAATCCTTGTTCTGCATCTATCTTTGCATAACGAGAGAGGTCTTTATACAGAGACTCATCTAGTTTATCAAGTCTATCACGGAGAGTCTCTTTTTTTATATCTGAGCGTAATTGGGATGTTACTTCATTATCAGCAAAAGTATGACTATGCATTACTTGTCCTGCTTGTATACTGAAGTCTAAGGAAGGCTTTTTATTTTCATAATAGTCTTGTGCTTGTGCTGATGTTGAAAATGTTTTAACTTTATTATATGTACATTCTATGATTTCTGTATTTAGTGGAGCATGTTCGTTTAGTTCACATAGGGTAACTGTGTATGGATTATTTGAAGATGCATCTATTAGAAGGATGTAACCTTCTTCTTCACACAACATTTTAATAAATTCAAAATCACTTTGTTTATACTGTGTACAAGTATGACGCTTTGGTATAGTTTGAGTATCTATTTTTACATCAAGTTGAATATTTAGTAGTACTGAATATTTTGCAATGATAGATGAAATGATATCAGGTACATTCATCTCTTGATAAACTTCATATCTTTGGTTAAGTGAAAGATAGTGTAGAGGGGATACTATTTTTATTTGGTAAAGCTTTTTTCTTGCTACACTTCCATTCTCTTTAGCTTCAATGATTTTTCCATATATCTTTTTAGAGTTTAGTGGGCTTGTTTCATCTCTTAAGTGTAGTTGCGTTTCTGTATCTACTATATCTTCTACATTTATCTCTTCATCACTTATAAAGGTAAGTTTATATTCGTACCCAGTTAAGATTGAACTTTTACCTTCTAGTTCATATACGCTATAGGAGTCTCTTCCTTGCATCATAGTATCTGCTTGATTATATTCAGATAGTTTTAGTTGGGCTGTTATGGTTTTATGGGGTTTGGTTTTTTGGTTTAGAGTGTTATTTAAGTAAATTAGTTTAGACATATTTTAGCTTACTTTATTCTCTCTAAAACAACTTTTGGAATTTTCCTCTCTTTACCTTTTTCTTTCATCTGTTTTATATATGTACTGTAGGCTTGTTTAGCTTTTTCTTTGTTTTTTAAACCCCAATAAGCATCTCCTAGATTTATGTATGCTACTGTTCTGTTTGGATATTTTTTTAAGATTTTTTCTAGGAGGTAGATTGACTCTGGGTAGGCTTTTGCTTTTTCTAGGTAGTAGGCAATGTTGTTGTATGCTATAAGATTTTTCTTACCAAGATTAATGTTTTGAAAATATTCAATATTATATCTGTCTACATTTATTTTATTTTTTAAATTCAATTCAATTATTTTTATACTATCTTTTTTTGAGTCAATTAAACTATTACAATTGCCTGTCTTTTTTTTTGACAATAATAATGATTTTTTTGGAATATAGAACAGACCATCGGGGTCTTTCAATAATTCCCATTTAAGATTACAATGTTCATCGATAGTAATATTGGCTCTTCCATTTTTACCACCCCAAGAACTATCGAAGATTACTTCGATTTTTTTATTTTTTAATACACCATGTATATTATTTGTATCATCCGTAAAACAATCAATTTTTCTACCCCATCTTGTTACAAAACAATAACTACCAACAACTTTATTATTTGTATTAACCTTTAAATTAATAGTAAATACACTATATGGTAGTTCTTTATTTTGCTCTAAATAACGCTCTGCATTCCATGTATTATTTAATACTAAATTAGTATCACTAGCATAAATACTACAACTAACCAATAATAAAACTAAAATCTTTTTCATAATACTCATAAACTTACTCCTAAGCAATCATCAACTCTATTTAGCCAACCTTTTAAATATTTTTTCAAAACAGTAGCTTTTCCATCCTTATATGCTAAATCTCTATAATATTGTTTTCTGATTTCTGTAATTCTCGCTAAAAGATTATCTTGATCTTTTATACCGTTTAATGACTTGATTGTATTTCTGTCTATCGTTCTGGTTATTGTCAATTTTTGAGCAAATTCTCTATTTAATAATTTTTGTACTTGTTTTGCTGCACCGCCTGAAGTAATTGTCCAATCGTAAACCATTAAACCAATTCTATCATTCTCTAATCGACAAAATCCTTTTGGTTCCCAATATCGTTTTTTATATATTATCTCCGCATCTTTGTCAGAAATCTTTTTAAGATTATCCAAGGTTGGTTCAGTATTTAAATCAATTTTTGCATATGATTTCCATGTATTCCATGCGATACCTTTATTTGTCCCTCCACCTGGGTCATCAGGATCATTAACAAATCCTCCTTCATGTCTTAATACTATTTTAGAAATTTTGTGGAATTTACTTGTACAATCAATCCCAACATACCCCCACCCCTCAACCAAAGCCTCATCCAAAGCAAGTAGTGTATTCTTTCCTACTACTCCGTCAGCTTTACTTTGATTGTATTGATGAGTATTGTTTGTTGCTTTATAGTTCTCTTGGAAAGTCATTACTGCTTGTTCTCCATCATTTCCTAACTTAGCATCTATACCATCACTACCTATATCTATTTTCATCTTTTGAAGAGCTTCTTGTATAAGTTTTACTTCATTACCTTTAGAACCTTTTTTAAATACTATCTTTTGTATATCTTCTACTATATCATTTAAAACTTTATCTTCTTTGTAGAGTTTTGATTTTAGGGTTCTTTGTATACTTGTTTTATTACTTTTATACTCTTTATCTTTATGTTTGACTACTGCTTGTATATCTTGTATATCATTTATATCTATACTTAGCATTGTTGCTATTTCTTGCATAGTTAATGTTTTTTGAATCTCTTTGTTTTTAACATACTCTTCGAAGCTACATACTTTAGGTTCATTGATGTTTTTTAGCAAAGTAACTATATCTAGTTGTATTTCTATTCCTTCTCCAATATTTGCATTTGCTTTTATTATTATCTCTTCATCAGGTTTTACTACTTTAGCGAAGGCTTGTGTTGGTTTATCTATTGAAACATCTGTTATTTCACCTTCAAGTGTAGGTCTTACATAAGAGATAGTCTCTCCTGTGTTTTTTGGATACTCTCTTGGGTATACTTTTATATTTATCTCTACTAGTTTAGGTTCATCTTCTTTTTTTACTTTAAGTTTATGTTCTACGCTTAGGTCATCTTTTACTTTTTCTTCTATAGTTGTTACTTTACCTGAAGAGTCTTTTTCTTGTATCTCTACTTTTAAATCTTTTATCTCATCTTTTGTTGGGTTATCTATGTTTAGTTCAACACTATAGTTTATTTGAGTAGAGTGAGGTTCAACTATATTCTTACCTAAGACTTCTACTACATTTACTTGGCGTTTTAGTTCACTTAGTCCATAACCCTCTGTTTCATCTTCTGGGCTATTTACAAAGCAGTGTGCATGTCCGTAGTGTTGTATATTATCATCTTGTAGTTTTACTTTCATTATGAGAGCATCTATCTCTATCTCATCATCTGTTGGTGTGTTTGTTAATATATCTCTATCTTGCTTATCATTGTTTTTTATGAAGTACCATTTTAGTTGAGCTGTTTGTGTTGGGTTTAGTTCTGTGGTCTCACTCCATGTTCCATCTTCATATTTTTCTACTTTTGCTGTATATATAAGTTCTTGTGTAATCTTATCTTGTTTAGAGATTGATGTTTGCATTCCTATTACTCTTATCTTTTCATAGAGTGGTTTTTTTAAGTCTTCTATACTAACTGTTTTTGAAGTGACTCCTGCGTTTGCTGAGTTATCATCATAGTTTGATGTTTTAAAGTGTATACCTGAGCTATCTACTGTTAGAACATTTCCTCCAACTTTCAAGCTTATTCCCTTTGCTGAGTCTAGCTCTATAGTTTTTGCTGCTTGTTTTATGGTCTGTGCTTTTAGGGAGTATGCTTTTTTTACTTCTATAGCTAAGTTCTCTCCTACTTGTTGGTATTTACTACCTAGGTGTTTTTGTTGAGTATCTTTTTCTACAAAAGAGGTAGAAAAACCTTTTACTCTTTGTGTTAAATCTTTTTGAACAACATTAAATGAGTTATTATTAACAATAGAGTTTGAGTCTTTAAGTATATGTATCTCTTGGTCTTCTTTGATTGTTAGTATTTGCTCTTTTTCTATTGTCTTTATCTCATTACCTAGTATATTTACTTTCTTATCATTTCCTATTGTTTGGGTTGAATCGTTTTGGACAGTGAGTTCTAGGTCATTATCTATGATTGTCTTTTTATTGTTTGCTATATGTGTATTACTATTGTTTAGTACATTTAGTTCATAATCATTCTGTGCTCTTAGGCTTAGTAACTCTTCTCCTTGTTTATCTTCAAAGAGTAGTTCATTGTATCCCTCTTTATCTTCGTATTGGGGTGTTGTTTGGGTTTTTATAAATGACTTTGTTTTTTCTTTTGGCAGGTTAAATGGATGTCGGTTCTCTCCATTGTGCAAAGCTCCCGTTATTATTGGTCTATCTATATCTCCATTTATAAAGCTTACTATTACTTCAGAGTTAACTCTAGGTAAGAACTGTACTCCATAGCCATCTCCACTATAAATATTTGAGAGTGGTACATAAGCAGAGGTAGGTCTCTTTTCATCAAAGTGAAATATTACTTTTATCTCTCCTCTTTCGTTTACATCTATTTCATTTGCAAACTTTTGAGTATCTTTATCTGTATTTGAAACTATTGCTGTTTGTATAGAGTGGATTCGTGGTTTAGAAGTAATTACTTGGGGTCTATATATAACATCACTTGGGATTGCTATGAACTCTACACTGTACTGTGCTTGTTTTTCATCATCTGCAACTTGAGCATACTCATCTAAGGCATTTGGAAATGTTGCTTTATACTTTACACTTAGAACAATTACTTGAGTATTCTTATGTCCTTTAATATCTTTTAGGTTTAGAACTACTCCATCTTTAACACTTAACTCTTCTGAGTTTCCTAAAACTCTAATACCTTGTGAGAATCCTTGTTCTGCATCTATCTTTGCATAACGAGAGAGGTCTTTATACAGAGACTCATCTAGTTTATCAAGTCTATCACGGAGAGTCTCTTTTTTTATATCTGAGCGTAATTGGGATGTTACTTCATTATCAGCAAAAGTATGACTATGCATTACTTGTCCTGCTTGTATATTGAAGTCTAAGGAAGGCTTTTTATTTTCATAATAGTCTTGTGCTTGTGCTGATGTTGAAAATGTTTTAACTTTATTATATGTACATTCTATGATTTCTGTATTTAGTGGGGCATGTTCGTTTAGTTCACACAGGGTAACTGTGTATGGATTATTTGAAGATGCATCTATTAGAAGGATGTAACCTTCTTCTTCACACAACATTTTAATAAATTCAAAATCACTTTGTTTATACTGTGTACAAGTATGACGCTTTGGTATAGTTTGAGTATCTATTTTTACATCAAGTTGAATATTTAGTAGTACTGAATATTTTGCAATGATAGATGAAATGATATCAGGTACATTCATCTCTTGATAAACTTCATATCTTTGGTTAAGTGAAAGATAGTGTAGAGGGGATACTATTTTTATTTGGTAAAGCTTTTTTCTTGCTACACTTCCATTCTCTTTAGCTTCAATGATTTTTCCATATATCTTTTTAGAGTTTAGTGGGCTTGTTTCATCTCTTAAGTGTAGTTCTGTTTCTGTATCTACTATATCCTCTACATTTATCTCTTCATCACTTATGAAGGTAAGTTTATATTCGTATCCTGTTAAGATTGAACTTTTACCTTCTAGTTCATATACGCTATAGGAGTTTCTTCCTTGCATCATAGTATCTGCTTGATTATATTCAGGTAGTTTTAGTTGGGCTGAGATGCTTTTATGGGGTTTGGTTTTTTGGTTTAGAGTGTTATTTAAGTAAATGAGTTTAGACATATTTTAGCTTACTTTATTCTCTCTAAAACAACTTTTGGAATTTTTCTCTCTTTACCTTTTTCTTTCATCTGTTTTATATATGTACTGTAGGCTTGTTTAGCTTTTTCTTTGTTTGCTAAACCCCAATAAGCATCTCCTAGATTTATATAGGCTACTGTTCTGTTTGGGTATTTTTCTAGTATTTTTTCTAGGAGGTAGATTGCTTCATCATAATTCTTTGTTTGTTCAAGAAAAAAAGCTATATCATTTGTCATATTGATGTCTTTGTCATTATCTAGAAATAGATATTCTGTCATGTAACTTCGTGGTGAACATTTTTTATCTGTATATCGAATAATATAATCATCAACATATAATTTAAGTTTTTTATAATTTTTACTTTTATATAAAGTAAGTGATGTTTTATATGTATCAAGGACTTGCTTAGTTTTTATTTTTTTCATAATATTTTTATTATCTATTTGCCATTGCTTATAAATTGCTGCAAAGAATAAATCACTATTAAAATCATCTAAGTACTTATTTGTTGTACTAGAAGATACTATCTCATATCTTCCAATATCATCATGATCGCAGTTATTGATTTCTCGATAAATTGAATCTATCAATTTAAATTTTTTAGTATTATTTATATATTGAAAGTAAAAATCAAAAAAATAAATACTACTAACATTTCTCACTGGTGCAATTAATGAAATTATCAGCTTTTTATCTTTAACACTCAAACTATATGAACTTACTGAACCTTCCGCAACTTTATATGTTGGTAATATATTTTTTTTATCATAAATTAATTTATATTTTTTATTACCAATATTTTCAAATATATACAAATAATTTTCAGCGTTAAATGTCTTTTTAGACTCAATAGACCAGATAACATCTTTTAATTTATCATTTGTAATATCATCTTCTAATTTATTAACTATTGAAAAATCATTTGGTATTAAGTTAATCAATTCTTCTTTACTATAGGTTTTATCATTTGCATATATATTTACAAAAAATAATAATATTAAAATGTATTTCATTTGTTCTTCTTTTTTATTAATATTGATTTAATTTTATCAAAATTTTTGGTTCGTTCATGATAACTTTGTGTATTTTTATTTATTATAGATGTAATAGAATCAACTACCTTCGAATTAGTTCCTGCATCAGCCTTTATATTTAGTCCATTTTTATACCAATAAGCCATAGCAGAAATTAAACCACCTCTCGTAGATAAGATACTATCAGGATCAGTTATAATGTCAATTCCTGACGAGGAAGCTTTTTCTTTAATAACTTTATTAACAGCTTCATAATTTGACTTCCATGTTAATTGGATAAACCCTTTACCTTTATACTTTATACCATTCTCACAACCACCTTGATTAAGTTTAAATAATCCTGATCTATCATTACAACAATATACTCGTTTAGCTATTTCATTTTCATTTGGAAGTTGTTCATAATACCATCTTCCTCTTTTTGTATATTGTAACTTCTCTTTATTTGATAATTTATTGTAAAAAGAACTATTTTTTCTTTTATATCCATATTTATTTGCTTCTTCAGGATATTCACCAAAATACCTCTTAAAAGTTGATTTTAAAGCATCTACCGAGTACCAAAGACTTTCACTATTTCCAATAAGTTCGTCACCAACTTCTTCTTGAACTTGAGCTAAAAAATGAGCAACTCTAAGTGGTGTATTTATTTCAAAAACTTGGCAGTATTGATTAAAAACTTTTACTGCTTCATCAATTTTTGTATTTGATGCTCTTGTAAATATTTTTTTAAATTTTTCAGATGTTAATCCGCATCCCTTAACTTCATACCCCCACCCCTCAACCAAAGCCTCATCCAAAGCAAGTAGTGTGTTCTTTCCTACTACTCCGTCAGCTTTACTTTGATTGTATTGATGAGTGTTGTTTGTTGCTTTATAGTTCTCTTGGAAAGTCATTACTGCTTGTTCTCCATCATTTCCTAACTTAGCATCTATACCATCACTACCTATATCTATTTTCATCTTTTGAAGAGCTTCTTGTATGAGTTTTACTTCATTACCTTTAGAACCTTTTTTAAATACTATCTTTTGTATATCTTCTACTATATCATTTAAAACTTTATCTTCTTTGTAGAGTTTTGATTTTAGGGTTCTTTGTATACTTGTTTTATTACTTTTATACTCTTTATCTTTATGTTTGACTACTGCTTGTATATCTTGTATATCATTTATATCTATACTTAGCATTGTTGCTATTTCTTGCATAGTTAATGTTTTTTGAATCTCTTTGTTTTTAACATACTCTTCGAAGCTACATACTTTAGGTTCATTGATGTTTTTTAGCAAAGTAACTATATCTAGTTGTATTTCTATTCCTTCTCCAATATTTGCATTTGCTTTTATTATTATCTCTTCATCAGGTTTTACTACTTTAGCGAAGGCTTGTGTTGGTTTATCTATTGAAACATTTGTTATTTCACCTTCAAGTGTAGGTCTTACATAAGAGATAGTCTCTGCTGTGTTTTTTGGATACTCTCTTGGGTATACTTTTATATTTATCTCTACTAGTTTAGGTTCATCTTCTTTTTTTGTTTTAAGTTTATGTTCTACGCTTAGGTCATCTTTTACTTTTTCTTCTATAGTTGTTACTTTACCTGAAGAGTCTTTTTCTTGTATCTCTACTTTTAAATCTTTTATCTCATCTTTTGTTGGGTTATCTATGTTTAGTTCAACACTATAGTTTATTTGGGTAGAGTGAGGTTCAACTATATTCTTACCTAAGACTTCTACTACATTTACTTGGCGTTTTAGTTCACTTAGTCCATAACCCTCTGTTTCATCTTCTGGGCTATTTACAAAGCAGTGTGCATGTCCGTAGTGTTGTATATTATCATCTTGTAGTTTTACTTTCATTATGAGAGCATCTATCTCTATCTCATCATCTGTTGGTGTGTTTGTTAATATATCTCTATCTTGCTTATCATTGTTTTTTATGAAGTACCATTTTAGTTGAGCTGTTTGTGTTGGGTTTAGTTCTGTGGTCTCACTCCATGTTCCATCTTCATATTTTTCTACTTTTGCTGTATATATAAGTTCTTGTGTAATCTTATCTTGTTTAGAGATTGATGTTTGCATTCCTACTACTCTTATCTTTTCATAGAGTGGTTTTTTCAAGTCTTCTATACTAACTGTTTTTGAAGTGACTCCTGCGTTTGCTGAGTTATCATCATAGTTTGATGTTTTAAAGTGTATACCTGAGCTATCTACTGTTAGAACATTCCCTCCAACTTTTAAGCTTATTCCCTTTGCTGAGTCTAGCTCTATAGTTTTTGCTGCTTGTTTTATGGTCTTTGCTTTTAGGGAGTATGCTTTTTTTACTTCTATAGCTAAGTTCTCTCCTACTTGTTGGTATTTACTACCTAGGTGTTTTTGTTGAGTATCTTTTTCTACAAAAGAGGTAGAGAAACCTTTTACTCTTTGTGTTAAATCTTTTTGAACAACATTAAATGAGTTATTATTAACAATAGAGTTTGAGTCTTTAAGTATATGTATCTCTTGGTCTTCTTTGATTGTTAGTATTTGCTCTTTTTCTATTGTCTTTATCTCATTACCTAGTATATTTACTTTCTTATCATTTCCTATTGTTTGGGTTGAATCGTTTTGGACAGAAAGTTCTAGGTCATTATCTATGATTGTTTTTTTATTGTTTGCTATATGTGTATTACTATTGTTTAGTACATTTAGTTCATAATCATTCTGTGCTCTTAGGCTTAGTAACTCTTCTCCTTGTTTATCTTCAAAGAGTAGTTCATTATATCCCTCTTTATCTTCGTATTGGGGTGTTGTTTGGGTTTTTAGTTCTTTATGGGAAGACATAATCTTTGTCATTTTTATTCTATCCTATAAGTGAAGATTTAAGACCTATCACTACTTTTATTTATAGAGAGTTATTTATTCTTTTTATTGCTATTAGTAACATTTTTCTTCCCTGTTTCTTCCTCTATCCCCCATCCAAAAACAGTTGGTAGCACTTTATTTTCAAATGTGAAAAGTATATTTACGACTAAATTATAATTTTCATATACTTTTATTTTTTTTGAGTTTGCAAAAGGAGAATTATAGGCAATTATAAATGCAAAAATTGCAAATAAAATCGGAAAAATATACGTGGAAAACTTAGGAAATGTAAAGGACTTCAGAACAAAAAAAGATATCTGAACAATTATACTCATTACATTTAATATTGTTTCTTTAACATCCTTTACAAACACTTGTTCATCGGAAAATATTTCAAAAAATCCAATACTAACTGCTTCTTCAAAATAATGTGTTAAATAACGCCAAAAAAAGTAAAAGTACATACTCAAAATGAATAGATATACCATACTTGGGTTCTTTATACTAAAAGGCACACCCATAATTCGCATGTTTTCGTTAATGCTTATACCTGATAAACTTATAAGTAAAATAATAATTGATATTATCATTAAATTTCTTCTTTGTCTAAAAAATGCTTCTGAGACTTCTTCTTTTATATTATTTTTCATATTCTATATATCCTTGTATTGTTAATTTATAAAGTTTAAACTTGCCCTTTAGTATCATATTAAATTCACCGTCTTTCATACTTTATCTTCGTATTGAGGTGTTGTTTTGGTTTTTAGTTCTTTATGAGGGAACATTATTTTTGTCATTTGTTACCCTCTTATTGAATATTGGATGCTGAACATGATTTTTATCATTTGAATAAAAACTATATTAACTGGTTCTATTTTTAGTGCCCATGTCCATCATCTTCACTCGCCCTATCCTGCTGAACTTGTTTAAGAGCTGATATCATAATACTATATGTATTTTCATTCAGTTTTTTAATATTTTCCAAATGTTTAGGAAGTTTTTTTTCTGGATGAGGACCATCAAAATATAAATACCAAAAAGATTTTTGTTCTTTATCTGTTCTCTTTGATAAAATTTTTATGAACTTTCGTTGATTTTCTTCCATTACTCCATTAGTTAAATATACAAAAAAATTAACTGCATCAACTTGAGCATGCCCATTTTGAAACACATTGATTATTTTTTCATATAAACACTCTTTTTGAATTTTATTTAATTGAAAAAATAAATCAATATAACTCATATGTTGATTAAATAATGGAGATTCCGTTATATTATTCTCAAAACCAAAGGTATCACTTCTTAAGCCAAGGTACATTTTAAAATCATTAAAAGTGTTTGGAAAGTTAATGAAGTAATTTTTTTGGTATTCCAAATTTTCTTTTGATATTTCTAAGTTCTCTTTTGATTTCTTTAAAACTTGAATTGAGACACTCTTATTTTCGAACGATTTTAATTGACAACTTGCATTTAATATTTGAATAAAAAATGCCATTCCGAGTAAAAACTTTATCATTTTTTAAACTCATCTGTAATAATTAACTTCATATTAGTTATCTTTCCTTTTTTATTTATTTTTGTTTTACCTTTTTTAATTACTGTATTTAAAAATTTAGAATGTGCATTTATGCTGTCTCCGACGAAGTTTTTTGCTTTTGTGTTCCCAACCAATAAACAACCTGCGGTATTTGTAGGGTTATTCCCTATATGTATCAATATACCTCTAGATGCAGGAACAACATCATTATAAAGTTTTAAATAGCCATTATATTGCTTACTGTAATGCCATATTAAATTAAATGTTCCAGTAGGAATACGTCTATCAAGGTCAGGAGTTGCAGTTGACGGTCCATTTTCTTCTAAAACAAATGCCGAAAAATCAGTATTATCAATTGTAATTTCTGATGTTGTTGACTTTGTTGTTTCCCATTTTCGTTTTACTCTTATATATATAGTTTCAAGCTCAACAAACCCCCACCCCTCAACCAAAGCCTCATCTAAAGCAAGTAGTGTGTTCTTTCCTACTACTCCGTCAGCTTTACTTTGATTGTATTGATGAGTATTATGTGTTGCTTTATAGTTCTCTTGGAAAGTCATTACTGCTTGTTCTCCATCATTTCCTAACTTAGCATCTATACCATCACTACCTATATCTATTTTCATCTTTTGAAGAGCTTCTTGTATAAGTTTTACTTCATTACCTTTAGAACCTTTTTTTAATACTGTCTTTTGTATATCTTCTACTATATCATTTAAAACTTTATCTTCTTTGTAGAGTTTTGATTTTAGGGTTC
Organism: Sulfurimonas sp.; assembly: GCF_029027405.1. NCBI lineage: Bacteria > Pseudomonadati > Campylobacterota > Epsilonproteobacteria > Campylobacterales > Sulfurimonadaceae > Sulfurimonas > Sulfurimonas sp. The sequence continues at coordinate 875,683 of NZ_CP093396.1, read as the reverse complement.
TTTGTATACTTGTTTTATTACTTTTATACTCTTTATCTTTATGTTTGACTACTGCTTGTATATCTTGTATATCATTTATATCTATACTTAGCATTGTTGCTATTTTTTGCATAGTTAATGTTTTTTGAATCTCTGTGTTTTTAACAAACTCTTCGAAGCTACATACTTTAGGTTCATAGATGTTTTTTAGGAATGTAATTATATTCAGTTCTACTTCTGAACCATCTTCTATATTTGCATTTGCTTTTATTATTATCTCTTCATCAGGTTTTACTACTTTAGCGAAGGCTTGTGTTGGTTTATCTATTGAAACATCTGTTATTTCACCTTCAAGTGTAGGTCTTACATAAGAGATAGTCTCTGCTGTGTTTTTTGGATACTCTCTTGGGTATACTTTTATATTTATCTCTACGAGTTTAGGTTCATCTTCTTTTTTTGCTTTAAGTTTATGTTCTACGCTAAGGTCATCTTTTACTTTTTCTTCTATAGTTGTTACTTTACCTGAAGAGTCTTTTTCTTGTATCTCTACTTTTAAATCTTTTATCTCATCTTTTGTTGGGTTATCTATGTTTAGTTCAACACTATAGTTTATTTGAGTAGAGTGAGGTTCAACTATATTCTTACCTAAGACTTCTACTACATTTACTTGGCGTTTTAGTTCACTTAGTCCATAACCCTCTGTTTCATCTTCTGGGCTATTTACAAAGCAGTGTGCATGTCCGTAGTGTTGTATATTATCATCTTGTAGTTTTACTTTCATTATGAGAGCATCTATCTCTATCTCATCATCTGTTGGTGTGTTTGTTAATATATCTCTATCTTGCTTATCATTGTTTTTTATGAAGTACCATTTTAGTTGAGCTGTTTGTGTTGGGTTTAGTTCTGTGGTCTCACTCCATGTTCCATCTTCATATTTTTCTACTTTTGCTGTATATATAAGTTCTTGTGTAATCTTATCTTGTTTAGAGATTGATGTTTGCATTCCTATTACTCTTATCTTTTCATAGAGTGGTTTTTTCAAGTCTTCTATACTAACTGTTTTTGAGGTGACTCCTGCGTTTGCTGAGTTATCATCATAGTTTGATGTTTTAAAGTGTATACCTGAGCTATCTACTGTTAGAACATTTCCTCCAACTTTCAAGCTTATTCCCTTTGCTGAGTCTAGCTCTATAGTTTTTGCTGCTTGTTTTATGGTCTTTGCTTTTAGGGAGTATGCTTTTTTTACTTCTATAGCTAAGTTCTCTCCTACTTGTTGGTATTTACTACCTAGGTGTTTTTGTTGAGTATCTTTTTCTACAAAAGAGGTAGAGAAACCTTTTACTCTTTGTGTTAAATCTTTTTGAACAACATTAAATGAGTTATTATTAACAATAGAGTTTGAGTCTTTAAGTATATGTATCTCTTGGTCTTCTTTGATTGTTAGTATTTGCTCTTTTTCTATTGTCTTTATCTCATTACCTAGTATATTTACTTTCTTATCATTTCCTATTGTTTGGGTTGAATCGTTTTGTACGGTAAGTTCTAGGTCATTATCTATGATTGTTTTTTTATTGTTTGCTATATGTGTATTACTATTGTTTAGTACATTTAGTTCATAATCATTCTGTGCTCTTAGGCTTAGTAACTCTTCTCCTTGTTTATCTTCAAAGAGTAGTTCATTGTATCCCTCTTTATCTTCGTATTGGGGTGTTGTTTGGGTTTTTATAAATGACTTTGTTTTTTCTTTTGGCAGGTTAAATGGATGTCGGTTCTCTCCATTGTGCAAAGCTCCCGTTATTATTGGTCTATCTATATCTCCATTTATAAAGCTTACTATTACTTCAGAGTTAACTCTAGGTAAGAACTGTACGCCATAGCCATCTCCACTATAGATATTTGAGAGTGGTACATAAGCAGAGGTAGGTCTCTTTTCATCAAAGTGAAATATTACTTTTATCTCTCCTCTTTCGTTTACATCTATTTCATTTGCAAACTTTGAAGTATCTTTATCTGTATTTGAAACTATTGCTGTTTGTATAGAGTGGATTCGTGGTTTAGAAGTAATTACTTGTGGTCTATATATAACTTCACTTGGGATTGCTATGAACTCTACACTGTACTGTGCTTGTTGTTCATCATCTGCAACTTGAGCATACTCATCTAAGGCATTTGGAAATGTTGCTTTATACTTTACACTTAGAACAATTACTTGAGTATTCTTATGTCCTTTAATATCTTTTAGGTTTAGAACCACTCCATCATTAACACTTAATTCTTCTGAGTTTCCTAGAACTCTAATACCTTGTGAAAAACCTTGCTCTGCATCTATCTTTGCATAACGAGAGAGGTCTTTATACAGGGACTCATCTAGTTTATCAAGTCTATCACGGAGAGTCTCTTTTTTTATATCTGAGCGTAATTGGGATGTTACTTCATTATCAGCAAAAGTATGACTATGCATTACTTGTCCTGCTTGTATACTGAAGTCTAAGGAAGGCTTTTTATTTTCATAATAGTCTTGTGCTTGTGCTGATGTTGAAAATGTTTTAACTTTATTATATGTACATTCTATGATTTCTGTATTTAGTGGAGCATGTTCGTTTAGTTCACATAAGGTAACTGTGTATGGATTATTTGAAGATGCATCTATTAGAAGGATGTAACCTTCTTCTTCACACAACATTTTAATAAATTCAAAGTCACTTTGTTTATACTGCGTACAAGTATGACGCTTTGGTATAGTTTGAGTATCTATTTTTACATCAAGTTGAATATTTAGTAGTACTGAATATTTTGCAATGATAGATGAAATGATATCAGGTATATTCATCTCTTGATAAACTTCATATCTTTGGTTAAGTGAAAGATAGTGTAGAGGGGATACTATTTTTATTTGGTAAAGCTTTTTTCTTGCTACACTTCCATTCTCTTTAGCTTCAATGATTTTTCCATATATCTTTTTAGAGTTTAGTGGGCTTGTTTCATCTCTTAAGTGTAGCTCTGTTTCTGTATCTACTATATCCTCTACATTTATCTCTTCATCACTTATAAAGGTAAGTTTATATTCGTATCCAGTTAAGATTGAACTTTTACCTTCTAGTTCATATACGCTATAGGAGTCTCTTCCTTGCATGATAGTATCTGCTTGATTATATTCAGATAGTTTTAGTTGGGCTGAGATTCGTTGGTGGATTTTACTGTTCATGGGAGATGCTAGTTGTGACATTTTCTACCTTTTAAAGATACTTAGATACTTAATAAACTTTGGTATGAAAAGTACTAAAATATACTTTTCACACTAAAACTTATTTTCCGGGTTTCCCCGAAATAAAGTATAGGGGCTTACGCACCTACACCTACTCTCCAGTCATCTTCTCCAGATGTACTAGCAGTTTCATGTCTCCAAGAAATCTTTCTGTAAGAAAAAGATACTACTTCAAGAGGCATAACTTGAGCCGCTGATGCACTCTCTTGAGATTCCATTGATGCATCCATATTAGTTATTACAGCATCTTCAAGAGTCATACTGTAGTAATGCTCAGGTTTACCTGCATATGAAGTTCTATACCATTTAAGTTCTACTTTCTTTAAAGTCTCACCTTTAGTTAGTGCATTATAAAGAAGTGGTGAACTCTTATCAATTAGTTTAGTAACAATCAATGGGTTATGAGTTCTTTGACCTGTTGGCTGACCTGTAGTCGTATTGCGTGGGATGTTGATGTTGTGAGTAAATGCTTTTACTATCGCCTCATCTTCATGACCATTCTGATAAATATTACCTACTGATTCTGGTGTTGTTGCACCTTCTGTTATATTACCTTGTGTGCTACCCTCGATTGACATAAAAACTGGATTATCCATTTAATTTCCTTATAGTTAATTTGAGTTTTATTATAGTCTTTAAAATACAACAAACAACTTAAAAAATATGCTTATTTGTTATATTACAATTATCGAAGTTAACTAATAAAGCAAGACTGTTTTTTTGTTGAGCTATATTTAACTCTTTTGCCGTAAATTTCCACTTTCTTATTGGTATAGTTGTCCATTGAAGGCATATTTACATCAATAGGAGCTATTCCATCTAAATCAGCTGAATGATGAAGATATCCTTGTCTTAACTCTTTATGTAAATCACCATGCATTTCGAATTTATCTTCTCTTAGCTCTTTGTATACTTTATATAAAAATTTATTATTTCTTGAATCAATTTTATATTGAGTTGAGATATCTTCAAAAGGAACTTTTTCTGAATTATCATCTGAGTTCAAAGCTTCCGTGTGCATAAGCTTCAAGCTAACATACTCATACTTATTTGAAATTTTTGGTCTGTATATATATAAATTATCATCTTCAATCAAGTTTTTAATTCTATAAAAACCAGCTTTTTTATTTCGCTTAATTTCTTTTATATCTTCAGCTGCCTCTACAAATAAGTCTGGACTGCTCTTTATCCACTCATACTTTTTATTCCATTTAAGAAGCAATTTTTCATTCTCATCAGCGATATAACGAGGACTCTTTTCTTTATCCATATAACCACCACCGACATCAGCGTGTGCCCCAGGAAGAGCTATCTCTTTCATTTTTGAATCTTCTTGAAACTTTTTAGAAGCACTCTCAGTAATATGTGTCATAGCAAAGTTTTTTCTGTACTCATCTTCAGCTGTGAGATGAACAAGTCTTCCTAATTTAGCCTCTTTAAAATCTAAATTTAAATCTTTATTATCATTTGCTTGACAAATCCCATAATGAGCTACAGTATCGTAAATCCCTATAAAACGAAACGAAACAGAATCTATCTGTAGTTTTCTTGCATATTTTTTGTAATATGGATTATAGTAGTCTACATCTCGTTTATTCCGACCTACACTTTTTGTAACAGTAATTTTTTCAATATCTGTTCGTAGAGGATTAAAGTAGTAACGTCCTTCTACCTTTGTATAAACACCACCTTGCTCTGGATAAAAAGGAGAAAATATGTTTTTTGATTCATCACTTGTATTTAGTGTATATTTACGTGTTGTATCAGATGTCTGGACATCATACTCTTTCATTATAGAACTCACAAAGTGTCTTGCTTCTGCCGCTCCACGTGAGAATCCAAAAACATCAAGAACCAATTCATTTACTAAGTTATAATTATTATGACGTAAGTTTTTAGCTATTTTATCGCAGGTATATACTATATGGGCTAATACACCGGTACTTCCAAATGCCAATCCTAAACCTATCTTACTATCTGACTTTAGTTTCCCACTCTCATAAGGGTCTATACAACCATCTCCACTAGCATAGACTTTAAAGCTGTCTTTTATATATTTCCTTGGCTCTGAGTCTTTTAGATTTAAGGGATCATAAGCTTTGTAATGTTCGAACAAACGTTTGATATTTGTATATCCATTCACAAAACTACTACCCTCCCCTGAGGGAAGAATCTCATCATATACATACTCTTTTACTAGAGTCTCTTTATACTCTTGTGTGTCTGCATCTAGTATTATCCCATCTTTAACAGCTTTCTCAGTATCTTTATTTAACTTTCCATCTTTAATATCTATAAGAAAGTCATAGACTTTATCTGAATGATCTGATGCTCTATCTTGAAACCAAGACTTATATTTTGTATCTTCGTTGTTTATCTTGTCTTTTGATGAGTTTTGGAAATAACGGACATTTTCTTGGATTTCGTCACGAATTCTATTGATGATTACATCTTTTCTTGGTTCATCAACTTCTCTTATGTATGTTGCTGCATTTGGATAGAATTTTTCATTATGTACATCTTTTTTCATAATAGGACGCTTTTCAGCATCCGTATCCAAAACAATTTTAGTTTGCTCACTAAGATACTTATGAAAATCAAGATTAAAGTCTACATTATACATACTGTTTTTAGTTCCATCGAAAAAGACTCCATACTCAACTAGAACCTTTGGCATCAAAGAAACAGAAGCATGTTCACTTAGAACTAGTACATCATAAACATCATCTTTTTTATTGTATATATAAGGGAGTGCTACTAAAGCATAAGCTTCATCTTCTATATTATCAGCATATAAGTATTGATTACAGATTTTAACATCTAGCCTAAGGTATCCAAAATTTGAATGCATATTTTCATCATTTTTTAACACAGAAGCTTCATCAAAAAAACCAAAGCCTTTTAGAAGACTTTTTAACTTATTAGCATCTTTAGACGGTGTACTTTGACGAATTATCCATTTATTTTTAAACTTTGAAGGATAAGTTCTAAACTCAGATATTTTTGTTTTATCTAAAGTAAAGGCAGGTTCATCTTTTGCATTTACACACTCTTGTAAAAGTGGGAGGTATCTGTCTTTTATCTCATTAATTCTATCTTCATTACTTTTTGCTTTATCATTTAGAAACGCATCGCCTAACTCATCTCGTCCAACTACTAAAAAAGCCCATCTTGTTCTAGCATTCTGCGCGGCAGCGACTCCGCTATTATTATAAAAAAACCGTACAACATGCATAAACTCTGTATCATGATAATAGACATTTGATGAACCTCTTTTTATTTCTGACATTATTTTTGTGCCTTTAGTTTTTTAATCCATTTTTGAGCTTTTTTATTTCCAAGTTTAGAGGCTTTTTTATACCAATAAATTGCTTTATCTTTATCTTTTAATTCTACAGAATATATATACCCTAAACTAGTGGCAGAATCTTCATCTCCCAATTCTGCACCTCTTTTATACCACTTTATTGCATTTTTATAATCTTTTTTATCATGATAAACATATCCGCGTCTAAACCCAGCAAAGCCACAACCCATGGCATCTGCTTTATCTAGCCATTCCATAGATTTTTTTTCATCATTTAATTTTTCATAAACTATTACTAAGTCTTCAGTTCCTTTGCAATCTTTCATTTCATAAGCTTTCGTGTACCATTTAATAGCTTTTTCTTTATCTTTAAGGTCTTTTAAATAAATATATCCAAGTAAACTAGCCCCTCTTGCATTTCCATTCTCAATAGTTTTCAAACAATACTCTTTACATTTTTCAAAATCATTGTATTCATTGATATATATTTGAGCCATTCCCCAATATCCTCGACCATCACCAAGTTTACCAAGCTCTTCTAAGACACTTAATGCCCCTTTTAAGTCGCCTTTTTTTCTAAGCATATGACCATATCCAAAATAAGCATCTTTATTATTAAGTGCCATTGCCCTTTTATACCATATTTGAGATTTATCATATTTAGCCATATTATCATACAGCACTGCTAGATTATAAATAGACTTATACTCACCTAACTCTGCCCCTTCTTTATAATAATCAATTGCATCATTAAGTCCATTTTCTATATAGGCTTCATGAAGACTTCCTAAAAGGTAGTAAGATTCTTTGGAAGCTTTTTTAGCACCTTTTAGATACTCTTTCTTTGCTTTTTGAAAGTCCTCTTTATCTAGGTAGAGATTCCCAAGATAGTTATATGCTTCAACATTACCTTTTTTTATCCACTCTTGATAATAAGCAATAGCTTCATCTTCTTTAAGTAGCTTTTTTTCTAAAATAGAACCTACTCTATATACCGAGTCCTTATAATTTTTATCTGCTGCTTTTTTAAACCATTTTACTGCAAGGTCATACTCTTTTTTCTGCTCTTCATAAATTCCACCAAGATAGTACATAGCTTTTGCATCATCTTGAAGAGTTGCTTGTTTGTAAAGATTAATAGCTTCATCAAATCTATTTTTAGTAACAAGGTAACCTGCTAAGAAGTTTATATCTTCTACAGATTTACTATTATTAACTTCTTTTTTTAAACACTCTATATATTTATTTGTAGTTTCTAACTTATCTGTACATATTGAAACATCCGCATTTAATGCTGTTAGTAAAAATAATATTATTAATAAAAATCTATTCATTACTTTTTTCTTCTCCATTTATCTCTTCTTCACTATCTGCAAAATTGGCATGTGCAACGGCGACATTCATTTGAGTTGTTTCTATATATGCTGTTATTTTAAGGTCTAGTTTTTCACCCTTATAGGTATGAGTCATTGTCCCTTTTGCATTTGACTCAGGAACATCTTTACCTTCTACTGTCCATCTTGTTTCTGCTTTTTCTTCTTCAGTAATCTCATCAACATTATATATTGCTTGAGCTTCAAACTCTTTATTGTCATTGTTCGTGATATTAACGAGAATATCTTCTACCTCAAGCATACGTTTAAGTTCAGTAACTTCATATCCCTCTTCAACTGCATCAACTACAAATGCATGAGCATGTCCGTGTTTATAGATATTCTCTTTTTCGAGTGTAACAGACATTTCTAAACCTTTGATATTAATGGTATCATCTGTTGGGTTGTCTGTTAATATATCTTTATTCTCTTGGTCATTATTTTTAATGAAGTACCAGTTGATTTGTGCCTCTTGTGTTGTTGTAAGTTCTGTTGTTTCACTCCATGCACCATCTTCAAACTTTTCTACACTAGCTGTGTATGTTAATACTTGGGTAATCTCATCTTGTTTAGTAATGCTTGCTTCAACTTTTGTAACTTTGAGTTTATTATAGAGTGGTTTTTCTATTTTAGCAATAGCAATTTTACTCGCTGTTACTCCTGCATTTCCTGAGTCAGTATCAACTTTTGATGCTTTTAGATGAATCCCTCCTCCATCTACAGTTAGAACACTTCCACCACACTTTAGGCTTATTCCATCACTTGCTTCTATTTCTACAGTTTCAGCTTCTTGTTTAATTGTTTTTGCGTTTAAATGGTAAGAGCTTGTTATTTCAATCCCAAGTTCTGCTTCTATTTGTAAAAATAGATTTGCTAAGTATTTCTCTTTTTGGTCTTTTTCTATATAGTGAGTTACTTGACCTTTTATCCTTTGGATAAGATCTTGTTCTATGATTGTTTTTTGATTATTATTGATGATGGTGTTAGCATCTTTAAGTATATGTATCTCTTGGTCTTCTTTGATTGTTAGTATTTGCTCTTTTTCTATTGTCTTTATCTCATTACCTAGTATATTTACTTTCTTATCATTTCCTATTGTTTGGGTTGAATCGTTTTGGACAGAGAGTTCTAGGTCATTATCTATGATTATTTTTTTATTGTTTGCTATATGAGTATTACTATTGTTTAGTACATTTAGTTCATAATCATTCTGTGCTCTTAGGCTTAGTAACTCTTCTCCTTGTTTATCTTCAAAGAGTAGTTCATTATATCCCTCTTTATCTTCATATTGGGGTGTTGTTTGGGTTTTTATAAATGACTTTGTTTTTTCTTTTGGCAGGTTAAATGGATGTCGGTTTTCTCCATTGTGCAAAGCTCCCGTTATTATTGGTCTATCTATATCTCCATTTATAAAGCTTACTATTACTTCAGAGTTAACTCTAGGTAAGAACTGTACGCCATAGCCATCTCCACTATAGATATTTGAGAGTGGTACATAAGCAGAGGTAGGTCTCTTTTCATCAAAGTGAAATATTACTTTTATCTCTCCTCTTTCGTTTACATCTATTTCATTTGCAAACTTTTGAGTATCTTTATCTGTATTTGAAACTATTGCTGTTTGTATAGAGTGGATTCGTGGTTTAGAAGTAATTACTTGGGGTCTATATATAACATCACTTGGGATTGCTATGAACTCTACACTGTACTGTGCTTGTTGCTCATCATCTGCAACTTGAGCATACTCATCTAAGGCATTTGGAAATATTGCTTTATACTTTACACTTAGAACAATTACTTGAGTATTCTTATGTCCTTTAATATCTTTTAGGTTTAGAACCACTCCATCTTTAACACTTAATTCTTCTGAGTTTCCTAGAACTCTAATACCTTGTGAAAAACCTTGCTCTGCATCTATCTTTGCATAACGAGAGAGGTCTTTATATAGAGACTCATCTAGTTTATCAAGTCTATCACGGAGAGTCTCTTTTTTTATATCTGAGCGTAATTGGGATGTTACTTCATTATCAGCAAAAGTATGACTATGCATTACTTGTCCTGCTTGTATACTGAAGTCTAAGGAAGGCTTTTTATTTTCATAATAGTCTTGTGCTTGTGCTGATGTTGAAAATGTTTTAACTTTATTATATGTACATTCTATTATTTCTGTATTTAGTGGAGCATGTTCGTTTAGTTCACATAGGGTAACTGTGTATGGATTATTTGAAGATGCATCTATTAGAAGGATGTAACCTTCTTCTTCACACAACATTTTAATAAATTCAAAATCACTTTGTTTATACTGTGTACAAGTATGACGCTTTGGTATAGTTTGAGTATCTATTTTTACATCAAGTTGAATATTTAGTAGTACTGAATATTTTGCAATGATAGATGAAATGATATCAGGTACATTCATCTCTTGATAGACTTCATATCTTTGGTTAAGTGAAAGATAGTGTAGAGGGGATACTACTTTTATTTGGTAAAGCTTTTTTCTTGCTACACTTCCATTCTCTTTAGCTTCAATGATTTTTCCATATATCTTTTTAGAGTTCAATGGGCTTGTTTCATCTCTTAAGTGTAGCTCTGTTTCTGTATCTACTATATCCTCTACATTTATCTCTTCATCACTTATAAAGGTAAGTTTATATTCGTACCCAGTTAAGATTGAACTTTTACCTTCTAGTTCATATACGCTATAGGAGTCTCTTCCTTGCATCATAGTATCTGCTTGATTATATTCAGATAGTTTTAGTTGGGCTGAGATGCTTTTGTCAATTATAGAGAGTATATTTAAATTTGGTATGTGACCCATTTTTTTATCATCTAATAGTTGCTATTGCAAATAAAATCACAACAAACGGACTTAGTGCCGTGATAATAGACCACTTAATACGCCACCATCCTTTTTTGTTGTTGAATTCTTTGAAATATTTTTCCTTAACAAAAATCATATCTGTTATAAAAGCCAAGCTACCAGTAACCGTTAATACATAACCAAAGAAATCTTCAAATGTTGGGAAAAGTAGATTTCTTGTAATATTATAAAAACCTATATATAGAGTCATAACTACAGACATACTTATCCCTCCGCCAATTATTGTTGCTAAACTAAGTTTTGGGTTTTCTGTAAACTTCTTTGTTCTACTTTCTATCATTTCTGCAGGATCAGCAATGCCTCTTTTCGTATATTGATGACGAAAAAATGGAATATCTATAATTAAAAGTATGAGTTTTTTTAAAGGATATAATATTAAATCCATACCTTTAGACGTTTGTATAACGCCCCTATAAAAAAAGTAATATATTACATTATAAAAATATTCTATATTTTTCATTAATGTCCTTCTAAATGTTTATGTAGTGGGTAATCATTTATTATCGTACTACCTTTAGTCTCTTGAATTAACTCCACTCCCGCATCTCCAGCTTCTGAAAGTGCCCAACCTGCTATCCCACCGACTATAAGGGCAGCACCTAATACAGCTAAAATTGGTAATTCAAATGGAAGAGCCACTATTGCTAAGAAAACTACTTTAGATGTTACAGCTCCCCCAGCAAACCCTAAAACAGTACTTCCTATTTGTTGCTCTGTATATTGTCCGATTTTTTCTATTTTACTAGGGTTTTGGTTGTAATGTTTTTTTATTTCTACTGTGTCATGCTCATAAGCTGAGTTAATTTGATAGTATCCTACACCTAAACTTATCAAAAGTGTCCCTCTACTAATTCTTTGACTTACAGCCGACATCCCATAAGTCTTCACATACTGATTACCACCCCAACTATTACTATAATGTTTAAGATTTACCCCTTTAGTATTTGTTGTGGCAAATGTTCCATCAACATATTCCATACCCTTTGTCAGTCCACCAAGACCGTTATTAATATTACCCATTGAACTTACAATATTATCTAATGGTGCAGTAGCAATAAGTTCTCCTGTCATGCTATCCATAAATATTACATTCTCACCATCTTGTTTCACTTTCAATTTTGCATGAACTTTACCATTTTTAGGGTCTATTATTGTAGCCTCTTTTATATATGTTTGATAATGGTTAAGACCTATAGTATTTGTATCATCAGTTTCTAATGATTTATAGTAGTTATTTTTTGAAATCTTTGCTTTAAGTGCTAGTGGTTCTGTTATTATATTTCTTCCTATTTGTGGAGAAAATCTATTTATGAGTGTTTTAAACTCTTCATCACTTTTTACTCGTAACTCTACTTCTGTAGAAGAGTACCCTCTCTCATCAAATACAACATCAAAGCTCGTAACTTCTTGTCCATCTTTTAAAACTTTGAATGGTTTTTTATTAACAAGCACTTCTATTGTAGCTGTAGTATTACTTGTTCCATGTGCTATAACATCTACTTTAGCACCTAAAGGTACATTTGTCCCTTGAAGTTTTGAGCCTTGTACAGAAAAATATAAAGCTTTAATTTCATATTGTACGATTTTTACAGTATTACTTTTATACTCTTTATCTTTATGTTTCACTACTGCTTGTATATCTTGTATATCATTTATATCTATACTTAGCATTGTTGCTATTTCTTGCATAGTTAATGTTTTTTGAATCTCTTTGTTTTTAACATACTCTTCGAAGCTACATACTTTAGGTTCATTGATGTTTTTTAGCAAAGTAACTATATCTAGTTGTATTTCTATTCCTTCTCCAATATTTGCATTTGCTTTTATTATTATCTCTTCATCAGGTTTTACTACTTTAGCGAAGGCTTGTGTTGGTTTATCTATTGAAACATTTGTTATTTCACCTTCAAGTGTAGGTCTTACATAAGAGATGGTCTCTGCTGTGTTTTTTGGATACTCTCTTGGGTATACTTTTATATTTATCTCTACTAGTTTAGGTTCATCTTCTTTTTTTACTTTAAGTTTATGTTCTACGCTTAGGTCATCTTTTACTTTTTCTTCTATAGTTGTTACTTTACCTGAAGAGTCTTTTTCTTGTATCTCTACTTTTAAATCTTTTATCTCATCTTTTGTTGGGTTATCTATGTTTAGTTCAACACTATAGTTTATTTTAGTAGAGTGAGGTTCAACTATATTCTTACCTAAGACTTCTACTACATTTACTTGGCGTTTTAGTTCACTTAGTCCATAACCCTCTGTTTCATCTTCTGGGCTATTTACAAAGCAGTGTGCATGTCCGTAGTGTTGTATATTATCATCTTGTAGTTTTACTTTCATTATGAGAGCATCTATCTCTATCTCATCATCTGTTGGTGTGTTTGTTAATATATCTCTATCTTGCTTATCATTGTTTTTTATGAAGTACCATTTTAGTTGAGCTGTTTGTGTTGGGTTTAGTTCTGTGGTCTCACTCCATGTTCCATCTTCATATTTTTCTACTTTTGCTGTATATATAAGTTCTTGTGTAATCTTATCTTGTTTAGAGATTGATGTTTGCATTCCTATTACTCTTATCTTTTCATAGAGTGGTTTTTTCAAGTCTTCTATACTAACTGTTTTTGAGGTGACTCCTGCGTTTGCTGAGTTATCATCATAGTTTGATGTTTTAAAGTGTATACCTGAGCTATCTACTGTTAGAACATTTCCTCCAACTTTCAAGCTTATTCCCTTTGCTGAGTCTAGCTCTATAGTTTTTGCTGCTTGTTTTATGGTCTTTGCTTTTAGGGAGTATGCTTTTTTTACTTCTATAGCTAAGTTCTCTCCTACTTGTTGGTATTTACTACCTAGGTGTTTTTGTTGAGTATCTTTTTCTACAAAAGAGGTAGAGAAACCTTTTACTCTTTGTGTTAAATCTTTTTGAACAACATTAAATGAGTTATTATTAACAATAGAGTTTGAGTCTTTAAGTATATGTATCTCTTGGTCTTCTTTGATTGTTAGTATTTGCTCTTTTTCTATTGTCTTTATCTCATTACCTAGTATATTTACTTTCTTATCATTTCCTATTGTTTGGGTTGAATCGTTTTGTACAGAGAGTTCTAGGTCATTATCTATGATTGTTTTTTTATTATTTGCTATATGTGTATTACTATTGTTTAGTACATTTAGTTCATAATCATTCTGTGCTCTTAGGCTTAGTAACTCTTCTCCTTGTTTATCTTCAAAGAGTAGTTCATTATATCCCTCTTTATCTTCGTATTGGGGTGTTGTTTGGGTTTTTATAAATGACTTTGTTTTTTCTTTTGGCAGGTTAAATGGATGTCGGTTCTCTCCATTGTGCAAGGCTCCCGTTATTATTGGTCTATCTATATCTCCATTTATAAAGCTTACTATTACTTCAGAGTTAACTCTAGGTAAGAACTGTACTCCGTAGCCATCTCCACTATAAATATTTGAGAGTGGTACATAAGCAGAGGTCGGTCTCTTTTCATCAAAGTGAAATATTACTTTTATCTCTCCTCTTTCGTTTACATCTATTTCATTTGCAAACTTTTGAGTATCTTTATCTGTATTTGAAACTATTGCTGTTTGTATAGAGTGGATTCGTGGTTTAGAAGTAATTACTTGTGGTCTATATATAACTTCACTTGGGATTGCTATGAACTCTACACTGTACTGTGCTTGTTGTTCATCATCTGCAACTTGAGCATACTCATCTAAGGCATTTGGAAATGTTGCTTTATACTTTACACTTAGAACAATTACTTGAGTATTCTTATGTCCTTTAATATCTTTTAGGTTTAGAACCACTCCATCATTAACACTTAACTCTTCTGAGTTTCCTAGAACTCTAATACCTTGTGAGAATCCTTGCTCTGCATCTATCTTTGCATAACGAGAGAGGTCTTTATACAGAGACTCATCTAGTTTATCAAGTCTATCACGGAGAGTCTCTTTTTTTATATCTGAGCGTAATTGGGATGTTACTTCATTATCAGCAAAAGTATGACTATGCATTACTTGTCCTGCTTGTATACTGAAGTCTAAGGAAGGCTTTTTATTTTCATAATAGTCTTGTGCTTGTGCTGATGTTGAAAATGTTTTAACTTTATTATATGTACATTCTATGATTTCTGTATTTAGTGGAGCATGTTCGTTTAGTTCACATAGGGTAACTGTGTATGGATTATTTGAAGATGCATCTATTAGAAGGATGTAACCTTCTTCTTCACACAACATTTTAATAAATTCAAAATCACTTTGTTTATACTGTGTACAAGTATGACGCTTTGGTATAGTTTGAGTATCTATTTTTACATCAAGTTGAATATTTAGTAGTACTGAATATTTTGCAATGATAGATGAAATGATATCAGGTACATTCATCTCTTGATAGACTTCATATCTTTGGTTAAGTGAAAGATAGTGTAGAGGGGATACTATTTTTATTTGGTAAAGCTTTTTTCTTGCTACACTTCCATTCTCTTTAGCTTCAATGATTTTTCCATATATCTTTTTAGAATTTAGTGGGCTTGTTTCATCTCTTAAGTGTAGCTCTGTTTCTGTATCTACTATATCCTCTACATTTATCTCTTCATCACTTATGAAGGTAAGTTTATATTCGTATCCAGTTAAGATTGAACTTTTACCTTCTAGTTCATATACGCTATAGGAGTCTCTTCCTTGCATCATAGTATCTGCTTGATTATATTCAGATAGTTTTAGTTGGGCTGTTATGGTTTTATGGAGTTTGGTTTTTTGCTTTAGAGTGTTATTTAAGTAAATTAGTTTAGACATATTTTAGCTTACTTTATTCTCTCTAAAACAACTTTTGGAATTTTCTTCTCTTTACCTTTTTCTTTCATCTGTTTTATATATGTACTGTAGGCTTGTTTAGCTTTTTCTTTGTTTTTTAAACCCCAATAAGCATCTCCTAGATTTATATAGGCTACTGTTCTGTTTGGGTATTTTTTTAAGATTTTTTCTAGGAGGTAGATTGCTTCATCATAATTCTTTGTTCGTTCAAGAAAAAAAGCTATATCATTTGTCTTTGCTGTATTTTTTTTATTATTTAAAAATAAATAGTTATCCATATATTCATTTGTATCACAAATTTGTTCTTGTTTAAAATGTTTTGTAATGTTTTTTATTATATATTCTTGTAGTTTTCCCCCATCTTTTGACTTATATATCTCTAAAAGTTTTTTATAATCCTTTTGAAATATTTTATCTTCTCGTATAAGCCCTTCAATAGAAGGAATCTTATAGTTCATCATATAAACTTTTTCAGAAGAGAACTGTGTTAAAGAAACTTCAAAAACATTATTTTCATCTACTTTAAACTTTTCTTCAATTTCATGTAAACATTTATATTCTTTATATTTATAGTTTACTAAACTATTTTTATCTATAGAAAAATAAAAATAACTTATTGCTTCAGCTCTATTATAAATAATTCCTATTATTAACAAACCATCTTTTATAAATAATTCATGATGGTTATCAAGTCCATCTTGTGGTATATTTTTAATAGGAATTGCATCACTGTTTTCAACTAAAATTTTATACTTTGCGTTCCCAAGATTTTTTAAGATATATAAATATCTTTTCTCTTCTAACTCATCAGATGTTTTTTCTTTATTATTTGCAATAATTATAACTAAATCTTTTAACCCATCATTTGTTAAATCACCCTCAACTTGCTCAAGAATAAAACTATTTTTCTTTATATTTTGTATTTCACTATAATTAATTATTTTACTTGCATAAAGTGAATTAATAACTACCACTATAAATAGTAAATATTTAATCATCTTAACTTCCTTCTTTAAATATTTCAATTGTTTTTTTAAAATGTTCTTGTCGTTTAGTTTTACTTTTAGTATACATATTCACAATATTTGTGACTTTATTAACATCTTCATATGTATAAGCAATATCAGCTATCTTATTAATTTTTTTATCAGTCCAATATGCCATAGCTGATAATAAAGAACCTTCTATTGTTTCCATAATAGTTGTATTATTCAATAAATCAATTCCTAATTCAGGAACTTTTTCTTTTAAAATTTTATTTGATCCTTTATAATTAGATTTACCAGTTAATTGAATAAATCCTTTACCTCTAAACTTCCATCCATCACCACTTGCTATATCACCATTTCCATTTCGTTTAGAATAGCTTCTATTTGCAATAGCTTCTTGATTTGCAGAATGACTATCTGTACGACCATATTGTTCTGCTTCATCAGGATGATTCTTAAAATATAAAAATGGATAGCCAGATTTCAATACGGATGCTTTATAATTTAAGTTTTCTACTATATCTATATTATTACCCACTTCTTCTCGACATTGTGCAAAAAAATGAGCAACTCTAAGTGGTGTATTTATTTCAAAAACTTGGCAGTATTGATTAAAAGTTTTTGCTGTTTCAGCAAGTTTACTATTTGTTGCTTTTATAAATATTTGTTTTAATTGTTCTACTGTTATTTTACAATTAGGCTTAACATACCCCCACCCCTCAACCAAAGCCTCATCTAAAGCAAGTAGTGTGTTCTTTCCTACTACTCCGTCAGCTTTACTTTGATTGTATTGATGAGTGTTGTTTGTTGCTTTATAGTTCTCTTGGAAAGTCATTACTGCTTGTTCTCCATCATTTCCTAACTTAGCATCTATGCCATCACTACCTATATCTATTTTCATCTTTTGAAGAGCTTCTTGTATGAGTTTTACTTCATTACCTTTAGAACCTTTTTTAAATACTATCTTTTGTATATCTTCTACTATATCATTTAAAACTTTATCTTCTTTGTAGAGTTTTGATTTTAGGGTTCTTTGTATACTTGTTTTATTACTTTTATACTCTTTATCTTTATGTTTGACTACTGCTTGTATATCTTGTATATCATTTATATCTATACTTAGCATTGTTGCTATTTCTTGCATAGTTAATGTTTTTTGAATCTCTTTGTTTTTAACAAACTCTTCGAAGCTACATACTTTAGGTTCATTGATGTTTTTTAGCAAAGTGACTATATCTAGTTGTATTTCTATTCCTTCTCCAATATTTGCATTTGCTTTTATTATTATCTCTTCATCAGGTTTTACTACTTTAGCGAAGGCTTGTGTTGGTTTATCTATTGAAACATTTGTTATTTCACCTTCAAGTGTAGGTCTTACATAAGAGATAGTCTCTGCTGTGTTTTTTGGATACTCTCTTGGGTATACTTTTATATTTATCTCTACTAGTTTAGGTTCATCTTCTTTTTTTGCTTTAAGTTTATGTTCTACGCTTAGGTCATCTTTTACTTTTTCTTCTATAGTTGTTACTTTACCTGAAGAGTCTTTTTCTTGTATCTCTACTTTTAAATCTTTTATCTCATCTTTTGTTGGGTTATCTATGTTTAGTTCAACACTATAGTTTACTTGAGTAGAGTGAGGTTCAACTATATTCTTACCTAAGACTTCTACTACATTTACTTGGCATTTTAGTTCACTTAGTCCATAACCCTCTGTTTCATCTTCTGGGCTATTTACAAAGCAGTGTGCATGTCCGTAGTGTTGTATATTATCATCTTGTAGTTTTACTTTCATTATGAGAGCATCTATCTCTATCTCATCATCTGTTGGTGTGTTTGTTAATATATCTCTATCTTGCTTATCATTGTTTTTTATGAAGTACCATTTTAGTTGAGCTGTTTGTGTTGGGTTTAGTTCTGTGGTCTCACTCCATGTTCCATCTTCATATTTTTCTACTTTTGCTGTATATATAAGTTCTTGTGTAATCTTATCTTGTTTAGAGATTGATGTTTGCATTCCTATTACTCTTATCTTTTCATAGAGTGGTTTTTTCAAGTCTTGTATACTAACTGTTTTTGAAGTGACTCCTGCGTTTGCTGAGTTATCATCATAGTTTGATGTTTTAAAGTGTATACCTGAGCTATCTACTGTTAGAACATTTCCTCCAACTTTCAAGCTTATTCCCTTTGCTGAGTCTAGCTCTATAGTTTTTGCTGCTTGTTTTATGGTCTTTGCTTTTAGGGAGTATGCTTTTTTTACTTCTATAGCTAAGTTCTCTCCTACTTGTTGGTATTTACTACCTAGGTGTTTTTGTTGAGTATCTTTTTCTACAAAAGAGGTAGAGAAACCTTTTACTCTTTGTGTTAAGTCTTTTTGAACAACATTAAATGAGTTATTATTAACAATAGAGTTTGAGTCTTTAAGTATATGTATCTCTTGGTCTTCTTTGATTGTTAGTATTTGCTCTTTTTCTATTGTCTTTATCTCATTACCTAGTATATTTACTTTCTTATCATTTCCTATTGTTTGGGTTGAATCGTTTTGTACAGAGAGTTCTAGGTCATTATCTATGATTGTTTTTTTATTATTTGCTATATGTGTATTACTATTGTTTAGTACATTTAGTTCATAATCATTCTGTGCTCTTAGGCTTAGTAACTCTTCTCCTTGTTTATCTTCAAAGAGTAGTTCATTATATCCCTCTTTATCTTCGTATTGGGGTGTTGTTTGGGTTTTTATAAATGACTTTGTTTTTTCTTTTGGCAGGTTAAATGGATGTCGGTTCTCTCCATTGTGCAAGGCTCCCGTTATTATTGGTCTATCTATATCTCCATTTATAAAGCTTACTATTACTTCAGAGTTAACTCTAGGTAAGAACTGTACTCCGTAGCCATCTCCACTATAAATATTTGAGAGTGGTACATAAGCAGAGGTCGGTCTCTTTTCATCAAAGTGAAATATTACTTTTATCTCTCCTCTTTCGTTTACATCTATTTCATTTGCAAACTTTTGAGTATCTTTATCTGTATTTGAAACTATTGCTGTTTGTATAGAGTGGATTCGTGGTTTAGAAGTAATTACTTGTGGTCTATATATAACTTCACTTGGGATTGCTATGAACTCTACACTGTACTGTGCTTGTTGTTCATCATCTGCAACTTGAGCATACTCATCTAAGGCATTTGGAAATGTTGCTTTATACTTTACACTTAGAACAATTACTTGAGTATTCTTATGTCCTTTAATATCTTTTAGGTTTAGAACCACTCCATCATTAACACTTAACTCTTCTGAGTTTCCTAGAACTCTAATACCTTGTGAGAATCCTTGCTCTGCATCTATCTTTGCATAACGAGAGAGGTCTTTATACAGAGACTCATCTAGTTTATCAAGTCTATCACGGAGAGTCTCTTTTTTTATATCTGAGCGTAATTGGGATGTTACTTCATTATCAGCAAAAGTATGACTATGCATTACTTGTCCTGCTTGTATACTGAAGTCTAAGGAAGGCTTTTTATTTTCATAATAGTCTTGTGCTTGTGCTGATGTTGAAAATGTTTTAACTTTATTATATGTACATTCTATGATTTCTGTATTTAGTGGAGCATGTTCGTTTAGTTCACACAGGGTAACTGTGTATGGATTATTTGAAGATGCATCTATTAGAAGGATGTAACCTTCTTCTTCACACAACATTTTAATAAATTCAAAGTCACTTTGTTTATACTGCGTACAAGTATGACGCTTTGGTATAGTTTGAGTATCTATTTTTACATCAAGTTGAATATTTAGTAGTACTGAATATTTTGCAATGATAGATGAAATGATATCAGGTATATTCATCTCTTGATAAACTTCATATCTTTGGTTAAGTGAAAGATAGTGTAGAGGGGATACTATTTTTATTTGGTAAAGCTTTTTTCTTGCTACACTTCCATTCTCTTTAGCTTCAATGATTTTTCCATATATCTTTTTAGAGTTTAGTGGGCTTGTTTCATCTCTTAAGTGTAGCTCTGTTTCTGTATCTACTATATCCTCTACATTTATCTCTTCATCACTTATGAAGGTAAGTTTATATTCGTATCCAGTTAAGATTGAACTTTTACCTTCTAGTTCATATACGCTATAGGAGTCTCTTCCTTGCATCATAGTATCTGCTTGATTATATTCAGATAGTTTTAGTTGGGCTGAGATTCGTTGGTGGATTTTATTGTTCATGGGAGATGCTAGTTGTGACATTTTCTACCTTTTAAAGATACTTAGATACTTAATAAACTTTGGTATGAAAAGTACTAAAATATACTTTTCACACTAAAACTTATTTTCCGGGTTTCCCCGAAATAAAGTATAGGGGCTTACGCTCCTACACCTACTCTCCAGTCATCTTCTCCAGATGTACTAGCAGTTTCATGTCTCCAAGAAATCTTTCTGTAAGAAAAAGATACTATTTCAAGAGGCATAACTTGAGCCGCTGATGCACTCTCTTGAGATTCCATAGATGCATCCATATTAGTTATTACAGCATCTTCAAGAGTCATACTGTAGTAATGCTCAGGTTTACCTGCATATGAAGTTCTATACCATTTAAGTTCTACTTTCTTTAAAGTCTCACCTTTAGTTAGTGCATTATAAAGAAGTGGTGAACTCTTATCAATTAGTTTAGTAACAATCAATGGGTTATGAGTTCTTTGACCTGTTGGCTGACCTGTAGTCGTATTGCGTGGGATGTTGATGTTGTGAGTAAATGCTTTTACTATCGCCTCATCTTCATGACCATTCTGATAAATATTACCTACTGATTCTGGTGTTGTTGCACCTTCTGTTATATTACCTTGTGTGCTACCCTCGATTGACATAAAAACTGGATTATCCATTTAATTTCCTTATAGTTAATTTGAGTTTTATTATAGTCTTTAAAATACAACAAACAACTTAAAAAATATGCTTATTTGTTATATTACAATTATCGAAGTTAACTAATAAAGCAAGACTGTTTTTTTGTTGAGCTATATTTAACTCTTTTGCCGTAAATTTCCACTTTCTTATTGGTATAGTTGTCCATTGAAGGCATATTTACATCAATAGGAGCTATTCCATCTAAATCAGCTGAATGATGAAGATATCCTTGTCTTAACTCTTTATGTAAATCACCATGCATTTCGAATTTATCTTCTCTTAGCTCTTTGTATACTTTATATAAAAATTTATTATTTCTTGAATCAATTTTATATTGAGTTGAGATATCTTCAAAAGGAACTTTTTCTGAATTATCATCTGAGTTCAAAGCTTCCGTGTGCATAAGCTTCAAGCTAACATACTCATACTTATTTGAAATTTTTGGTCTGTATATATATAAATTATCATCTTCAATCAAGTTTTTAATTCTATAAAAACCAGCTTTTTTATTTCGCTTAATTTCTTTTATATCTTCAGCTGCCTCTACAAATAAGTCTGGACTGCTCTTTATCCACTCATACTTTTTATTCCATTTAAGAAGCAATTTTTCATTCTCATCAGCGATATAACGAGGACTCTTTTCTTTATCCATATAACCACCACCGACATCAGCGTGTGCCCCAGGAAGAGCTATCTCTTTCATTTTTGAATCTTCTTGAAACTTTTTAGAAGCACTCTCAGTAATATGTGTCATAGCAAAGTTTTTTCTGTACTCATCTTCAGCTGTGAGATGAACAAGTCTTCCTAATTTAGCCTCTTTAAAATCTAAATTTAAATCTTTATTATCATTTGCTTGACAAATCCCATAATGAGCTACAGTATCGTAAATCCCTATAAAACGAAACGAAACAGAATCTATCTGTAGTTTTCTTGCATATTTTTTGTAATATGGATTATAGTAGTCTACATCTCGTTTATTCCGACCTACACTTTTTGTAACAGTAATTTTTTCAATATCTGTTCGTAGAGGATTAAAGTAGTAACGTCCTTCTACCTTTGTATAAACACCACCTTGCTCTGGATAAAAAGGAGAAAATATGTTTTTTGATTCATCACTTGTATTTAGTGTATATTTACGTGTTGTATCAGATGTCTGGACATCATACTCTTTCATTATAGAACTCACAAAGTGTCTTGCTTCTGCCGCTCCACGTGAGAATCCAAAAACATCAAGAACCAATTCATTTACTAAGTTATAATTATTATGACGTAAGTTTTTAGCTATTTTATCGCAGGTATATACTATATGGGCTAATACACCGGTACTTCCAAATGCCAATCCTAAACCTATCTTACTATCTGACTTTAGTTTCCCACTCTCATAAGGGTCTATACAACCATCTCCACTAGCATAGACTTTAAAGCTGTCTTTTATATATTTCCTTGGCTCTGAGTCTTTTAGATTTAAGGGATCATAAGCTTTGTAATGTTCGAACAAACGTTTGATATTTGTATATCCATTCACAAAACTACTACCCTCCCCTGAGGGAAGAATCTCATCATATACATACTCTTTTACTAGAGTCTCTTTATACTCTTGTGTGTCTGCATCTAGTATTATCCCATCTTTAACAGCTTTCTCAGTATCTTTATTTAACTTTCCATCTTTAATATCTATAAGAAAGTCATAGACTTTATCTGAATGATCTGATGCTCTATCTTGAAACCAAGACTTATATTTTGTATCTTCGTTGTTTATCTTGTCTTTTGATGAGTTTTGGAAATAACGGACATTTTCTTGGATTTCGTCACGAATTCTATTGATGATTACATCTTTTCTTGGTTCATCAACTTCTCTTATGTATGTTGCTGCATTTGGATAGAATTTTTCATTATGTACATCTTTTTTCATAATAGGACGCTTTTCAGCATCCGTATCCAAAACAATTTTAGTTTGCTCACTAAGATACTTATGAAAATCAAGATTAAAGTCTACATTATACATACTGTTTTTAGTTCCATCGAAAAAGACTCCATACTCAACTAGAACCTTTGGCATCAAAGAAACAGAAGCATGTTCACTTAGAACTAGTACATCATAAACATCATCTTTTTTATTGTATATATAAGGGAGTGCTACTAAAGCATAAGCTTCATCTTCTATATTATCAGCATATAAGTATTGATTACAGATTTTAACATCTAGCCTAAGGTATCCAAAATTTGAATGCATATTTTCATCATTTTTTAACACAGAAGCTTCATCAAAAAAACCAAAGCCTTTTAGAAGACTTTTTAACTTATTAGCATCTTTAGACGGTGTACTTTGACGAATTATCCATTTATTTTTAAACTTTGAAGGATAAGTTCTAAACTCAGATATTTTTGTTTTATCTAAAGTAAAGGCAGGTTCATCTTTTGCATTTACACACTCTTGTAAAAGTGGGAGGTATCTGTCTTTTATCTCATTAATTCTATCTTCATTACTTTTTGCTTTATCATTTAGAAACGCATCGCCTAACTCATCTCGTCCAACTACTAAAAAAGCCCATCTTGTTCTAGCATTCTGCGCGGCAGCGACTCCGCTATTATTATAAAAAAACCGTACAACATGCATAAACTCTGTATCATGATAATAGACATTTGATGAACCTCTTTTTATTTCTGACATTATTTTTGTGCCTTTAGTTTTTTAATCCATTTTTGAGCTTTTTTATTTCCAAGTTTAGAGGCTTTTTTATACCAATAAATTGCTTTATCTTTATCTTTTAATTCTACAGAATATATATACCCTAAACTAGTGGCAGAATCTTCATCTCCCAATTCTGCACCTCTTTTATACCACTTTATTGCATTTTTATAATCTTTTTTATCATGATAAACATATCCGCGTCTAAACCCAGCAAAGCCACAACCCATGGCATCTGCTTTATCTAGCCATTCCATAGATTTTTTTTCATCATTTAATTTTTCATAAACTATTACTAAGTCTTCAGTTCCTTTGCAATCTTTCATTTCATAAGCTTTCGTGTACCATTTAATAGCTTTTTCTTTATCTTTAAGGTCTTTTAAATAAATATATCCAAGTAAACTAGCCCCTCTTGCATTTCCATTCTCAATAGTTTTCAAACAATACTCTTTACATTTTTCAAAATCATTGTATTCATTGATATATATTTGAGCCATTCCCCAATATCCTCGACCATCACCAAGTTTACCAAGCTCTTCTAAGACACTTAATGCCCCTTTTAAGTCGCCTTTTTTTCTAAGCATATGACCATATCCAAAATAAGCATCTTTATTATTAAGTGCCATTGCCCTTTTATACCATATTTGAGATTTATCATATTTAGCCATATTATCATACAGCACTGCTAGATTATAAATAGACTTATACTCACCTAACTCTGCCCCTTCTTTATAATAATCAATTGCATCATTAAGTCCATTTTCTATATAGGCTTCATGAAGACTTCCTAAAAGGTAGTAAGATTCTTTGGAAGCTTTTTTAGCACCTTTTAGATACTCTTTCTTTGCTTTTTGAAAGTCCTCTTTATCTAGGTAGAGATTCCCAAGATAGTTATATGCTTCAACATTACCTTTTTTTATCCACTCTTGATAATAAGCAATAGCTTCATCTTCTTTAAGTAGCTTTTTTTCTAAAATAGAACCTACTCTATATACCGAGTCCTTATAATTTTTATCTGCTGCTTTTTTAAACCATTTTACTGCAAGGTCATACTCTTTTTTCTGCTCTTCATAAATTCCACCAAGATAGTACATAGCTTTTGCATCATCTTGAAGAGTTGCTTGTTTGTAAAGATTAATAGCTTCATCAAATCTATTTTTAGTAACAAGGTAACCTGCTAAGAAGTTTATATCTTCTACAGATTTACTATTATTAACTTCTTTTTTTAAACACTCTATATATTTATTTGTAGTTTCTAACTTATCTGTACATATTGAAACATCCGCATTTAATGCTGTTAGTAAAAATAATATTATTAATAAAAATCTATTCATTACTTTTTTCTTCTCCATTTATCTCTTCTTCACTATCTGCAAAATTGGCATGTGCAACGGCGACATTCATTTGAGTTGTTTCTATATATGCTGTTATTTTAAGGTCTAGTTTTTCACCCTTATAGGTATGAGTCATTGTCCCTTTTGCATTTGACTCAGGAACATCTTTACCTTCTACTGTCCATCTTGTTTCTGCTTTTTCTTCTTCAGTAATCTCATCAACATTATATATTGCTTGAGCTTCAAACTCTTTATTGTCATTGTTCGTGATATTAACGAGAATATCTTCTACCTCAAGCATACGTTTAAGTTCAGTAACTTCATATCCCTCTTCAACTGCATCAACTACAAATGCATGAGCATGTCCGTGTTTATAGATATTCTCTTTTTCGAGTGTAACAGACATTTCTAAACCTTTGATATTAATGGTATCATCTGTTGGGTTGTCTGTTAATATATCTTTATTCTCTTGGTCATTATTTTTAATGAAGTACCAGTTGATTTGTGCCTCTTGTGTTGTTGTAAGTTCTGTTGTTTCACTCCATGCACCATCTTCAAACTTTTCTACACTAGCTGTGTATGTTAATACTTGGGTAATCTCATCTTGTTTAGTAATGCTTGCTTCAACTTTTGTAACTTTGAGTTTATTATAGAGTGGTTTTTCTATTTTAGCAATAGCAATTTTACTCGCTGTTACTCCTGCATTTCCTGAGTCAGTATCAACTTTTGATGCTTTTAGATGAATCCCTCCTCCATCTACAGTTAGAACACTTCCACCACACTTTAGGCTTATTCCATCACTTGCTTCTATTTCTACAGTTTCAGCTTCTTGTTTAATTGTTTTTGCGTTTAAATGGTAAGAGCTTGTTATTTCAATCCCAAGTTCTGCTTCTATTTGTAAAAATAGATTTGCTAAGTATTTCTCTTTTTGGTCTTTTTCTATATAGTGAGTTACTTGACCTTTTATCCTTTGGATAAGATCTTGTTCTATGATTGTTTTTTGATTATTATTGATGATGGTGTTAGCATCTTTAAGTATATGTATCTCTTGGTCTTCTTTGATTGTTAGTATTTGCTCTTTTTCTATTGTCTTTATCTCATTACCTAGTATATTTACTTTCTTATCATTTCCTATTGTTTGGGTTGAATCGTTTTGGACAGAGAGTTCTAGGTCATTATCTATGATTATTTTTTTATTGTTTGCTATATGAGTATTACTATTGTTTAGTACATTTAGTTCATAATCATTCTGTGCTCTTAGGCTTAGTAACTCTTCTCCTTGTTTATCTTCAAAGAGTAGTTCATTATATCCCTCTTTATCTTCATATTGGGGTGTTGTTTGGGTTTTTATAAATGACTTTGTTTTTTCTTTTGGCAGGTTAAATGGATGTCGGTTTTCTCCATTGTGCAAAGCTCCCGTTATTATTGGTCTATCTATATCTCCATTTATAAAGCTTACTATTACTTCAGAGTTAACTCTAGGTAAGAACTGTACGCCATAGCCATCTCCACTATAGATATTTGAGAGTGGTACATAAGCAGAGGTAGGTCTCTTTTCATCAAAGTGAAATATTACTTTTATCTCTCCTCTTTCGTTTACATCTATTTCATTTGCAAACTTTTGAGTATCTTTATCTGTATTTGAAACTATTGCTGTTTGTATAGAGTGGATTCGTGGTTTAGAAGTAATTACTTGGGGTCTATATATAACATCACTTGGGATTGCTATGAACTCTACACTGTACTGTGCTTGTTGCTCATCATCTGCAACTTGAGCATACTCATCTAAGGCATTTGGAAATATTGCTTTATACTTTACACTTAGAACAATTACTTGAGTATTCTTATGTCCTTTAATATCTTTTAGGTTTAGAACCACTCCATCTTTAACACTTAATTCTTCTGAGTTTCCTAGAACTCTAATACCTTGTGAAAAACCTTGCTCTGCATCTATCTTTGCATAACGAGAGAGGTCTTTATATAGAGACTCATCTAGTTTATCAAGTCTATCACGGAGAGTCTCTTTTTTTATATCTGAGCGTAATTGGGATGTTACTTCATTATCAGCAAAAGTATGACTATGCATTACTTGTCCTGCTTGTATACTGAAGTCTAAGGAAGGCTTTTTATTTTCATAATAGTCTTGTGCTT
The DNA here is from genome assembly GCF_029027405.1 of Sulfurimonas sp. NCBI lineage: Bacteria > Pseudomonadati > Campylobacterota > Epsilonproteobacteria > Campylobacterales > Sulfurimonadaceae > Sulfurimonas > Sulfurimonas sp. Next base: position 848,009 of record NZ_CP093396.1, on the reverse strand, counting down.
GTGCTGATGTTGAAAATGTTTTAACTTTATTATATGTACATTCTATTATTTCTGTATTTAGTGGAGCATGTTCGTTTAGTTCACATAGGGTAACTGTGTATGGATTATTTGAAGATGCATCTATTAGAAGGATGTAACCTTCTTCTTCACACAACATTTTAATAAATTCAAAATCACTTTGTTTATACTGTGTACAAGTATGACGCTTTGGTATAGTTTGAGTATCTATTTTTACATCAAGTTGAATATTTAGTAGTACTGAATATTTTGCAATGATAGATGAAATGATATCAGGTACATTCATCTCTTGATAGACTTCATATCTTTGGTTAAGTGAAAGATAGTGTAGAGGGGATACTACTTTTATTTGGTAAAGCTTTTTTCTTGCTACACTTCCATTCTCTTTAGCTTCAATGATTTTTCCATATATCTTTTTAGAGTTCAATGGGCTTGTTTCATCTCTTAAGTGTAGCTCTGTTTCTGTATCTACTATATCCTCTACATTTATCTCTTCATCACTTATAAAGGTAAGTTTATATTCGTACCCAGTTAAGATTGAACTTTTACCTTCTAGTTCATATACGCTATAGGAGTCTCTTCCTTGCATCATAGTATCTGCTTGATTATATTCAGATAGTTTTAGTTGGGCTGAGATGCTTTTGTCAATTATAGAGAGTATATTTAAATTTGGTATGTGACCCATTTTTTTATCATCTAATAGTTGCTATTGCAAATAAAATCACAACAAACGGACTTAGTGCCGTGATAATAGACCACTTAATACGCCACCATCCTTTTTTGTTGTTGAATTCTTTGAAATATTTTTCCTTAACAAAAATCATATCTGTTATAAAAGCCAAGCTACCAGTAACCGTTAATACATAACCAAAGAAATCTTCAAATGTTGGGAAAAGTAGATTTCTTGTAATATTATAAAAACCTATATATAGAGTCATAACTACAGACATACTTATCCCTCCGCCAATTATTGTTGCTAAACTAAGTTTTGGGTTTTCTGTAAACTTCTTTGTTCTACTTTCTATCATTTCTGCAGGATCAGCAATGCCTCTTTTCGTATATTGATGACGAAAAAATGGAATATCTATAATTAAAAGTATGAGTTTTTTTAAAGGATATAATATTAAATCCATACCTTTAGACGTTTGTATAACGCCCCTATAAAAAAAGTAATATATTACATTATAAAAATATTCTATATTTTTCATTAATGTCCTTCTAAATGTTTATGTAGTGGGTAATCATTTATTATCGTACTACCTTTAGTCTCTTGAATTAACTCCACTCCCGCATCTCCAGCTTCTGAAAGTGCCCAACCTGCTATCCCACCGACTATAAGGGCAGCACCTAATACAGCTAAAATTGGTAATTCAAATGGAAGAGCCACTATTGCTAAGAAAACTACTTTAGATGTTACAGCTCCCCCAGCAAACCCTAAAACAGTACTTCCTATTTGTTGCTCTGTATATTGTCCGATTTTTTCTATTTTACTAGGGTTTTGGTTGTAATGTTTTTTTATTTCTACTGTGTCATGCTCATAAGCTGAGTTAATTTGATAGTATCCTACACCTAAACTTATCAAAAGTGTCCCTCTACTAATTCTTTGACTTACAGCCGACATCCCATAAGTCTTCACATACTGATTACCACCCCAACTATTACTATAATGTTTAAGATTTACCCCTTTAGTATTTGTTGTGGCAAATGTTCCATCAACATATTCCATACCCTTTGTCAGTCCACCAAGACCGTTATTAATATTACCCATTGAACTTACAATATTATCTAATGGTGCAGTAGCAATAAGTTCTCCTGTCATGCTATCCATAAATATTACATTCTCACCATCTTGTTTCACTTTCAATTTTGCATGAACTTTACCATTTTTAGGGTCTATTATTGTAGCCTCTTTTATATATGTTTGATAATGGTTAAGACCTATAGTATTTGTATCATCAGTTTCTAATGATTTATAGTAGTTATTTTTTGAAATCTTTGCTTTAAGTGCTAGTGGTTCTGTTATTATATTTCTTCCTATTTGTGGAGAAAATCTATTTATGAGTGTTTTAAACTCTTCATCACTTTTTACTCGTAACTCTACTTCTGTAGAAGAGTACCCTCTCTCATCAAATACAACATCAAAGCTCGTAACTTCTTGTCCATCTTTTAAAACTTTGAATGGTTTTTTATTAACAAGCACTTCTATTGTAGCTGTAGTATTACTTGTTCCATGTGCTATAACATCTACTTTAGCACCTAAAGGTACATTTGTCCCTTGAAGTTTTGAGCCTTGTACAGAAAAATATAAAGCTTTAATTTCATATTGTACGATTTTTACAGTATTACTTTTATACTCTTTATCTTTATGTTTCACTACTGCTTGTATATCTTGTATATCATTTATATCTATACTTAGCATTGTTGCTATTTCTTGCATAGTTAATGTTTTTTGAATCTCTTTGTTTTTAACATACTCTTCGAAGCTACATACTTTAGGTTCATTGATGTTTTTTAGCAAAGTAACTATATCTAGTTGTATTTCTATTCCTTCTCCAATATTTGCATTTGCTTTTATTATTATCTCTTCATCAGGTTTTACTACTTTAGCGAAGGCTTGTGTTGGTTTATCTATTGAAACATTTGTTATTTCACCTTCAAGTGTAGGTCTTACATAAGAGATGGTCTCTGCTGTGTTTTTTGGATACTCTCTTGGGTATACTTTTATATTTATCTCTACTAGTTTAGGTTCATCTTCTTTTTTTACTTTAAGTTTATGTTCTACGCTTAGGTCATCTTTTACTTTTTCTTCTATAGTTGTTACTTTACCTGAAGAGTCTTTTTCTTGTATCTCTACTTTTAAATCTTTTATCTCATCTTTTGTTGGGTTATCTATGTTTAGTTCAACACTATAGTTTATTTTAGTAGAGTGAGGTTCAACTATATTCTTACCTAAGACTTCTACTACATTTACTTGGCGTTTTAGTTCACTTAGTCCATAACCCTCTGTTTCATCTTCTGGGCTATTTACAAAGCAGTGTGCATGTCCGTAGTGTTGTATATTATCATCTTGTAGTTTTACTTTCATTATGAGAGCATCTATCTCTATCTCATCATCTGTTGGTGTGTTTGTTAATATATCTCTATCTTGCTTATCATTGTTTTTTATGAAGTACCATTTTAGTTGAGCTGTTTGTGTTGGGTTTAGTTCTGTGGTCTCACTCCATGTTCCATCTTCATATTTTTCTACTTTTGCTGTATATATAAGTTCTTGTGTAATCTTATCTTGTTTAGAGATTGATGTTTGCATTCCTATTACTCTTATCTTTTCATAGAGTGGTTTTTTCAAGTCTTCTATACTAACTGTTTTTGAGGTGACTCCTGCGTTTGCTGAGTTATCATCATAGTTTGATGTTTTAAAGTGTATACCTGAGCTATCTACTGTTAGAACATTTCCTCCAACTTTCAAGCTTATTCCCTTTGCTGAGTCTAGCTCTATAGTTTTTGCTGCTTGTTTTATGGTCTTTGCTTTTAGGGAGTATGCTTTTTTTACTTCTATAGCTAAGTTCTCTCCTACTTGTTGGTATTTACTACCTAGGTGTTTTTGTTGAGTATCTTTTTCTACAAAAGAGGTAGAGAAACCTTTTACTCTTTGTGTTAAATCTTTTTGAACAACATTAAATGAGTTATTATTAACAATAGAGTTTGAGTCTTTAAGTATATGTATCTCTTGGTCTTCTTTGATTGTTAGTATTTGCTCTTTTTCTATTGTCTTTATCTCATTACCTAGTATATTTACTTTCTTATCATTTCCTATTGTTTGGGTTGAATCGTTTTGTACGGTAAGTTCTAGGTCATTATCTATGATTGTTTTTTTATTGTTTGCTATATGTGTATTACTATTGTTTAGTACATTTAGTTCATAATCATTCTGTGCTCTTAGGCTTAGTAACTCTTCTCCTTGTTTATCTTCAAAGAGTAGTTCATTGTATCCCTCTTTATCTTCGTATTGGGGTGTTGTTTGGGTTTTTATAAATGACTTTGTTTTTTCTTTTGGCAGGTTAAATGGATGTCGGTTCTCTCCATTGTGCAAAGCTCCCGTTATTATTGGTCTATCTATATCTCCATTTATAAAGCTTACTATTACTTCAGAGTTAACTCTAGGTAAGAACTGTACGCCATAGCCATCTCCACTATAGATATTTGAGAGTGGTACATAAGCAGAGGTAGGTCTCTTTTCATCAAAGTGAAATATTACTTTTATCTCTCCTCTTTCGTTTACATCTATTTCATTTGCAAACTTTGAAGTATCTTTATCTGTATTTGAAACTATTGCTGTTTGTATAGAGTGGATTCGTGGTTTAGAAGTAATTACTTGTGGTCTATATATAACTTCACTTGGGATTGCTATGAACTCTACACTGTACTGTGCTTGTTGTTCATCATCTGCAACTTGAGCATACTCATCTAAGGCATTTGGAAATGTTGCTTTATACTTTACACTTAGAACAATTACTTGAGTATTCTTATGTCCTTTAATATCTTTTAGGTTTAGAACCACTCCATCATTAACACTTAATTCTTCTGAGTTTCCTAGAACTCTAATACCTTGTGAAAAACCTTGCTCTGCATCTATCTTTGCATAACGAGAGAGGTCTTTATACAGGGACTCATCTAGTTTATCAAGTCTATCACGGAGAGTCTCTTTTTTTATATCTGAGCGTAATTGGGATGTTACTTCATTATCAGCAAAAGTATGACTATGCATTACTTGTCCTGCTTGTATACTGAAGTCTAAGGAAGGCTTTTTATTTTCATAATAGTCTTGTGCTTGTGCTGATGTTGAAAATGTTTTAACTTTATTATATGTACATTCTATGATTTCTGTATTTAGTGGAGCATGTTCGTTTAGTTCACATAAGGTAACTGTGTATGGATTATTTGAAGATGCATCTATTAGAAGGATGTAACCTTCTTCTTCACACAACATTTTAATAAATTCAAAGTCACTTTGTTTATACTGCGTACAAGTATGACGCTTTGGTATAGTTTGAGTATCTATTTTTACATCAAGTTGAATATTTAGTAGTACTGAATATTTTGCAATGATAGATGAAATGATATCAGGTATATTCATCTCTTGATAAACTTCATATCTTTGGTTAAGTGAAAGATAGTGTAGAGGGGATACTATTTTTATTTGGTAAAGCTTTTTTCTTGCTACACTTCCATTCTCTTTAGCTTCAATGATTTTTCCATATATCTTTTTAGAGTTTAGTGGGCTTGTTTCATCTCTTAAGTGTAGCTCTGTTTCTGTATCTACTATATCCTCTACATTTATCTCTTCATCACTTATAAAGGTAAGTTTATATTCGTATCCAGTTAAGATTGAACTTTTACCTTCTAGTTCATATACGCTATAGGAGTCTCTTCCTTGCATCATAGTATCTGCTTGATTATATTCAGATAGTTTTAGTTGGGCTGAGATGCTTTTGTCAATTATAGAAAGTATATTTAAATTTGGTATGTGACCCATTTCTTATCATCTAGCAGTTGCTATTGCAAATAAAATCACAACAAATGGTAAAAGTGCTGTAATGATAGACCACTTAATACGCCACCATCCTTTTTTTTTGTTGAATTCTTTTATATACTTTTCATCTTTGTTATATATCTGAGAAAGAAAAACATCTGTTATAAAAGCTAAAGTAGCAGTAATCATCAATATATAACCAAAGGAATCTTCAAATATTGGGAAAAATAGATTTCTTATAATATTATAAATACCTATATATAGAAACATAACTACAGATATACTTATCCCTCCGCCAATTATTGTTCCTGCCCCAAGTTTTGGGTTTTCTGTAAATTTTCTTGTTCTTGCAATTGCTACCTCTAATGGGTCATCATCTTCATTAATCACATAATACTTACGAATTGAAGGCATTCTGTTTATAAAAAAGTAAAATACTTTTAATATAGGCATTGCTAGATAAATAATTCCATTAAACATCTTAATAGAACCTCTATAAAAAAAGTAATATATTACATTATAAAAATATTCTATATTTTTCATTAATGTCCTTCTAAATGTTTATGTAGTGGATAATCATTTATTATCGTACTACCTTTAGTCTCTTGAATTAACTCTACTCCCGCATCTCCAGCTTCTGATAATGCCCAACCAACTATTCCACCGACTACAACAAAAGTACCAACTGTTAACAACACCCCAGCAGTAACAGGAAGTGCGATAACAGCTATAATACTAGTTACTACTCCCCCTGCAAATCCTAAAACAGTACTTCCTATTTGTTGCTCTGTATGTTGTCCTATTTTTTCTATTTTACTAGGGTTTTGGTTGTAATGTTTTTTTATTTCTACTGTGTCATTCTCATAAGCTGAGTTAATTTGATAACCACCTATTACTACACTTAATACTAATGTACCTCTACCTATTCCTTTACTTACAGCCGACATCCCATAAGTCTTCACATACTGATTACCACCCCAACTATTACTATAATGTTTAAGATTTACCCCTTTAGTATTTGTTGTGGCAAATGTTCCATCAACATATTCCATACCCTTTGTCAGTCCACCAAGACCGTTATTAATATTACCCATTGAACTTACAATATTATCTAATGGTGCAGTAGCAATAAGTTCTCCTGTCATGCTATCCATAAATATTACATTCTCACCATCTTGTTTCACTTTCAATTTTGCATGAACTTTACCATTTTTAGGGTCTATTATTGTAGCCTCTTTTATATATGTTTGATAATGGTTAAGACCTATAGTATTTGTATCATCAGTTTCTAATGATTTATAGTAGTTATTTTTTGAAATCTTTGCTTTAAGTGCTAGTGGTTCTGTTATTATATTTCTTCCTATTTGTGGAGAAAATCTATTTATGAGTGTTTTAAACTCTTCATCACTTTTTACTCGTAACTCTACTTCTGTAGAAGAGTACCCTCTCTCATCAAATACAACATCAAAGCTCGTAACTTCTTGTCCATCTTTTAAAACTTTGAATGGTTTTTTATTAACAAGCACTTCTATTGTAGCTGTAGTATTACTTGTTCCATGTGCTATAACATCTACTTTAGCACCTAAAGGTACATTTGTCCCTTGAAGTTTTGAGCCTTGTACAGAAAAATATAAAGCTTTAATTTCATATTGTACGATTTTTACAGTATTACTTTTATACTCTTTATCTTTATGTTTCACTACTGCTTGTATATCTTGTATATCATTTATATCTATACTTAGCATTGTTGCTATTTCTTGCATAGTTAATGTTTTTTGAATCTCTTTGTTTTTAACATACTCTTCGAAGCTACATACTTTAGGTTCATTGATGTTTTTTAGCAAAGTGACTATATCTAGTTGTATTTGTGTTCCTTCTCCAATATTTGCATTTGCTTTTATTATTATCTCTTCATCAGGTTTTACTACTTTAGCGAAGGCTTGTGTTGGTTTATCTATTGAAACATTTGTTATTTCACCTTCAAGTGTAGGTCTTACATAAGAGATAGTCTCTGCTGTGTTTTTTGGATACTCTCTTGGGTATACTTTTATATTTATCTCTACGAGTTTAGGTTCATCTTCTTTTTTTGCTTTAAGTTTATGTTCTACGCTTAGGTCATCTTTTACTTTTTCTTCTATAGTTGTTACTTTACCTGAAGAGTCTTTTTCTTGTATCTCTACTTTTAAATCTTTTATCTCATCTTTTGTTGGGTTATCTATGTTTAGTTCAACACTATAGTTTATTTGAGTAGAGTGAGGTTCAACTATATTCTTACCTAAGACTTCTACTACATTTACTTGGCGTTTTAGTTCACTTAGTCCATAACCCTCTGTTTCATCTTCTGGGCTATTTACAAAGCAGTGTGCATGTCCGTAGTGTTGTATATTATCATCTTGTAGTTTTACTTTCATTATGAGAGCATCTATCTCTATCTCATCATCTGTTGGTGTGTTTGTTAATATATCTCTATCTTGCTTATCATTGTTTTTTATGAAGTACCATTTTAGTTGAGCTGTTTGTGTTGGGTTTAGTTCTGTGGTCTCACTCCATGTTCCATCTTCATATTTTTCTACTTTTGCTGTATATATAAGTTCTTGTGTAATCTTATCTTGTTTAGAGATTGATGTTTGCATTCCTATTACTCTTATCTTTTCATAGAGTGGTTTTTTCAAGTCTTCTATACTAACTGTTTTTGAAGTGACTCCTGCGTTTGCTGAGTTATCATCATAGTTTGATGTTTTAAAGTGTATACCTGAGCTATCTACTGTTAGAACATTTCCTCCAACTTTCAAGCTTATTCCCTTTGCTGAGTCTAGCTCTATAGTTTTTGCTGCTTGTTTTATGGTCTGTGCTTTTAGGGAGTATGCTTTTTTTACTTCTATAGCTAAGTTCTCTCCTACTTGTTGGTATTTACTACCTAGGTGTTTTTGTTGAGTATCTTTTTCTACAAAAGAGGTAGAGAAACCTTTTACTCTTTGTGTTAAATCTTTTTGAACAACATTAAATGAGTTATTATTAACAATAGAGTTTGAGTCTTTAAGTATATGTATCTCTTGGTCTTCTTTGATTGTTAGTATTTGCTCTTTTTCTATTGTCTTTATCTCATTACCTAGTATATTTACTTTCTTATCATTTCCTATTGTTTGGGTTGAATCGTTTTGGACAGAGAGTTCTAGGTCATTATCTATGATTGTTTTTTTATTGTTTGCTATATGTGTATTACTATTGTTTAGTACATTTAGTTCATAATCATTCTGTGCTCTTAGTCTTAGTAACTCTTCTCCTTGTTTATCTTCAAAGAGTAGTTCATTGTATCCCTCTTTATCTTCGTATTGGGGTGTTGTTTGGGTTTTTATAAATGACTTTGTTTTTTCTTTTGGCAGGTTAAATGGATGTCGGTTCTCTCCATTGTGCAAAGCTCCCGTTATTATTGGTCTATCTATATCTCCATTTATAAAGCTTACTATTACTTCAGAGTTAACTCTAGGTAAGAACTGTACGCCGTAGCCATCTCCACTATAAATATTTGAGAGTGGTACATAAGCAGAGGTAGGTCTCTTTTCATCAAAGTGAAATATTACTTTTATCTCTCCTCTTTCGTTTACATCTATTTCATTTGCAAACTTTTGAGTATCTTTATCTGTATTTGAAACTATTGCTGTTTGTATAGAGTGGATTCGTGGTTTGGAGGTAATTACTTGGGGTCTATATATAACATCACTTGGGATTGCTATGAACTCTACACTGTACTGTGCTTGTTTTTCATCATCTGCAACTTGGGCATACTCATCTAAGGCATTTGGAAATGTTGCTTTATACTTTACACTTAGAACAATTACCTGAGTATTTTTATGTCCTTTAATATCTTTTAGGTTTAGAACTACTCCATCTTTAACACTTAATTCTTCTGAGTTTCCTAGAACTCTAATACCTTGTGAGAATCCTTGTTCTGCATCTATCTTTGCATAACGAGAGAGGTCTTTATACAGAGACTCATCTAGTTTATCAAGTCTATCACGGAGAGTCTCTTTTTTTATATCTGAGCGTAATTGGGATGTTACTTCATTATCAGCAAAAGTATGACTATGCATTACTTGTCCTGCTTGTATATTGAAGTCTAAAGAAGGCTTTTTATTTTCATAATAGTCTTGTGCTTGTGCTGATGTTGAAAATGTTTTAACTTTATTATATGTACATTCTATGATTTCTGTATTTAGTGGAGCATGTTCGTTTAGTTCACATAGGGTAACTGTGTATGGATTATTTGAAGATGCATCTATTAGAAGGATGTAACCTTCTTCTTCACACAACATTTTAATAAATTCAAAATCACTTTGTTTATACTGTGTACAAGTATGACGCTTTGGTATAGTTTGAGTATCTATTTTTACATCAAGTTGAATATTTAGTAGTACTGAATATTTTGCAATGATAGATGAAATGATATCAGGTACATTCATCTCTTGATAAACTTCATATCTTTGGTTAAGTGAAAGATAGTGTAGAGGTGATACTATTTTTATTTGGTAAAGCTTTTTTCTTGCTACACTTCCATTCTCTTTAGCTTCAATGATTTTTCCATATATCTTTTTAGAGTTTAGTGGGCTTGTTTCATCTCTTAAGTGTAGTTCTGTCTCTGTATCTACTATATCCTCTACATTTATCTCTTCATCACTTATAAAGGTAAGTTTATATTCGTATCCAGTTAAGATTGAACTTTTACCTTCTAGTTCATATACGCTATAGGAGTCTCTTCCTTGCATCATAGTATCTGCTTGATTATATTCAGGTAGTTTTAGTTGGGCTGAGATTGTTTTATGGAGTTTGGTTTTTTGGTTTAGAGTGTTATTTAAGTAAATGAGTTTAGACATATTTTAGCTTACTTTATTCTCTCTAAAACAACTTTTGGAATTTTCCTATCTTTACCTTTTTCTTTCATCTGTTTTATATATGTACTGTAGGCTTGTTTAGCTTTTTCTTTGTTTTTTAAACCCCAATAAGCATCTCCTAGATTTATGTATGCTACTGTTCTGTTTGGGTATTTTTTTAAGATTTTTTCTAGGAGGTAGATTGCTTCTGGATAGGCTTTTGCTTTTTCTAGGTAGTAGGCAATGTTGTTGTATGCTATAAGATTTTTTTTCGAAAGTTCATATTTTAATAAAGTATCATTAATTACTTTTTTTGTGTAAAAACTACTGTTTTTACTTTTTAGTTTATTTTCAATTTCTTTTGGTGTTAAATCACTAGGTTTAGCTTCAATCATTGATAAATCAATAAAGGCAAATCCATTCGACATGATAGGTTTCATAAAAACATGTGATGAACTTAATATCATACCTTTGTTAGATACCAGCATTAAATTATCAAAAATAAAAGAATCATTCTTAAAATATCCAATACTTTTTTCAATAAGATTTTCACTATTAATAATAGAATCAATATTAGCTGATTTTAATAAAGTTTTTTTAGATTTAACTCTGTATCCTAACCAATTCGGTCTGATATTTCCTTGTTTATCTGTTTTTATAGTAATCTCAAAACATGTCGCTACATCAAGGAAATATATAGAATTTTTTTTATATATTGGAATATAGCATTGCTTCTTGCTTTGTCCATAATATTCATATAGTATAGATAACCCAACCCCTTCAAGGTTTTGAATGGAATAATTATAAGTCATAGCTTCATCTAACTTTATATTATCAGATATTAAAATACCTGATAAACTTTCTATCCCTTTATTTGTTAATTTAATATCATAACTAGAATATAAATTACTTACTAAAGATATAAAAACTATTATGACTTTGATAATTTTAAACATTTTTCAAACTCCTCTGCATATTTTTTTATTACATTTGCATTATCTGTACCGTTAATAATTCTTCTAGCATTGTAATAGTCAGATGATGTTTCCGTAAAATACATTGATAATTTTTTACCAGTAAACTTACCGTCTCTCATTCCAATTATCATGATTTTAAACGATGTATCCCAATCAAGTGCTTTTTCAGGGTGTGCAACCAAATCAATATTTAACAATGTTTTAAATTTTTGATAATTATTTTTTCCAGTAATTTGAACAAATCCCCTGCCCTTATATTTAACTCCATCTCCTTCAACTGTGTTACCTAACTGAAGAGCAATACTTTTACGTGAAGTACTCTTCCCTAAAATAGGATCATACATCTTTGCTGCATAGGTATCTCCACCGAGTTCACTTATTGGTTCAAATAAGGTTCCAGTTAGATAATTATATGTTTCCAGTTTTGCTGTTGCCAACATATAAGATATCTCTGCTAAAGAGCATTTGTTTGAACTAGTATAAAACTTTAAGATAGCAGTAATCAATTTTTTTAATGATAATTTTGAAGTTGTTCTTAGTGTTCGTTTTAGATAAGTTTTATTAGAACTATCCCAAATTTTATGAATTTCGGAATATTTTTCAATGAAAGTATCAATATCTATCTTGCATTTACTTACATACCCCCACCCCTCAACCAAAGCCTCATCCAAAGCAAGTAGTGTGTTCTTTCCTACTACTCCGTCAGCTTTACTTTGATTGTATTGATGAGTGTTATGTGTTGCTTTATAGTTCTCTTGGAAAGTCATTACTGCTTGTTCTCCATCATTTCCTAACTTAGCATCTATGCCATCACTACCTATATCTATTTTCATCTTTTGAAGAGCTTCTTGTATAAGTTTTACTTCATTACCTTTAGAACCTTTTTTAAATACTATCTTTTGTATATCTTCTACTATATCATTTAAAACTTTATCTTCTTTGTAGAGTTTTGATTTTAGGGTTCTTTGTATACTTGTTTTATTACTTTTATACTCTTTATCTTTATGTTTCACTACTGCTTGTATATCTTGTATATCATTTATATCTATACTTAGCATTGTTGCTATTTCTTGCATAGTTAATGTTTTTTGAATCTCTGTGTTTTTAACATACTCTTCGAAGCTACATACTTTAGGTTCATTGATGTTTTTTAGCAAAGTGACTATATCTAGTTGTATTTGTGTTCCTTCTCCAATATTTGCATTTGCTTTTATTATTATCTCTTCATCAGGTTTTACTACTTTAGCGAAGGCTTGTGTTGGTTTATCTATTGAAACATTTGTTATTTCACCTTCAAGTGTAGGTCTTACATAAGAGATAGTCTCTCCTGTGTTTTTTGGATACTCTCTTGGGTATACTTTTATATTTATCTCTACTAGTTTAGGTTCATCTTCTTTTTTTGCTTTAAGTTTATGTTCTACTGTAAGGTCATCTTTTACTTTTTCTTCTATAGTTGTTACTTTACCTGAAGAGTCTTTTTCTTGTATCTCTACTTTTAAATCTTTTATCTCATCTTTTGTTGGGTTATCTATGTTTAGTTCAACACTATAGTTTATTTGAGTAGAGTGAGGTTCAACTATATTCTTACCTAAGACTTCTACTACATTTACTTGGCGTTTTAGTTCACTTAGTCCATAACCCTCTGTTTCATCTTCTGGGCTATTTACAAAGCAGTGTGCATGTCCGTAGTGTTGTATATTATCATCTTGTAGTTTTACTTTCATTATGAGAGCATCTATCTCTATCTCATCATCTGTTGGTGTGTTTGTTAATATATCTCTATCTTGCTTATCATTGTTTTTTATGAAGTACCATTTTAGTTGAGCTGTTTGTGTTGGGTTTAGTTCTGTGGTCTCACTCCATGTTCCATCTTCATATTTTTCTACTTTTGCTGTATATATAAGTTCTTGTGTAATCTTATCTTGTTTAGAGATTGATGTTTGCATTCCTATTACTCTTATCTTTTCATAGAGTGGTTTTTTCAAGTCTTCTATACTAACTGTTTTTGAGGTGACTCCTGCGTTTGCTGAGTTATCATCATAGTTTGATGTTTTAAAGTGTATACCTGAGCTATCTACTGTTAGAACATTCCCTCCAACTTTCAAGCTTATTCCCTTTGCTGAGTCTAGCTCTATAGTTTTTGCTGCTTGTTTTATGGTCTGTGCTTTTAGGGAGTATGCTTTTTTTACTTCTATAGCTAAGTTCTCTCCTACTTGTTGGTATTTACTACCTAGGTGTTTTTGTTGAGTATCTTTTTCTACAAAAGAGGTAGAGAAACCTTTTACTCTTTGTATTAAGTCTTTTTGAACAACATTAAATGAGTTATTATTAATAATAGAGTTTGAGTCTTTAAGTATATGTATCTCTTGGTCTTCTTTGATTGTTAGTATCTGCTCTTTTTCTATTGTCTTTATCTCATTACCTAGTATATTTACTTTCTTATCATTTCCTATTGTTTGGGTTGAATCGTTTTGGACAGTGAGTTCTAGGTCATTATCTATGATTGTTTTTTTATTGTTTGCTATATGTGTATTACTATTGTTTAGTACATTTAGTTCATAATCATTCTGTGCTCTTAGGCTTAGTAACTCTTCTCCTTGTTTATCTTCAAAGAGTAGTTCATTATATCCCTCTTTATCTTCGTATTGGGGTGTTGTTTGGGTTTTTATAAATGACTTTGTTTTTTCTTTTGGCAGGTTAAATGGATGTCGGTTCTCTCCATTGTGCAAAGCTCCCGTTATTATTGGTCTATCTATATCTCCATTTATAAAGCTTACTATTACTTCAGAGTTAACTCTAGGTAAGAACTGTACTCCATAGCCATCTCCACTATAAATATTTGAGAGTGGTACATAAGCAGAGGTAGGTCTCTTTTCATCAAAGTGAAATATTACTTTTATCTCTCCTCTTTCGTTTACATCTATTTCATTTGCAAACTTTTGAGTATCTTTATCTGTATTTGAAACTATTGCTGTTTGTATAGAGTGGATTCGTGGTTTGGAGGTAATTACTTCTGGTCTATATATAACATCACTTGGGATTGCTATAAACTCTACACTGTACTGTGCTTGTTGTTCATCATCTGCAACTTGAGCATACTCATCTAAGGCATTTGGAAATGTTGCTTTATACTTTACACTTAGAACAATTACCTGAGTATTCTTATGTCCTTTAATATCTTTTAGGTTTAGAACCACTCCATCTTTAACACTTAACTCTTCTGAGTTTCCTAGAACTCTAATACCTTGTGAAAAACCTTGTTCTGCATCTATCTTTGCATAACGAGAGAGGTCTTTATATAGAGACTCATCTAGTTTATCAAGTCTATCACGGAGAGTCTCTTTTTTTATATCTGAGCGTAATTGGGATGTTACTTCATTATCAGCAAAAGTATGACTATGCATTACTTGTCCTGCTTGTATACTGAAGTCTAAGGAAGGCTTTTTATTTTCATAATAGTCTTGTGCTTGTGCTGATGTTGAAAATGTTTTAACTTTATTATATGTACATTCTATGATTTCTGTATTTAGTGGAGCATGTTCGTTTAGTTCACATAAGGTAACTGTGTATGGATTATTTGAAGATGCATCTATTAGAAGGATGTAACCTTCTTCTTCACACAACATTTTAATAAATTCAAAGTCACTTTGTTTATACTGCGTACAAGTATGACGCTTTGGTATAGTTTGAGTATCTATTTTTACATCAAGTTGAATATTTAGTAGTACTGAATATTTTGCAATGATAGATGAAATGATATCAGGTATATTCATCTCTTGATAAACTTCATATCTTTGGTTAAGTGAAAGATAGTGTAGAGGGGATACTATTTTTATTTGGTAAAGCTTTTTTCTTGCTACACTTCCATTCTCTTTAGCTTCAATGATTTTTCCATATATCTTTTTAGAGTTTAGTGGGCTTGTTTCATCTCTTAAGTGTAGCTCTGTTTCTGTATCTACTATATCCTCTACATTTATCTCTTCATCACTTATGAAGGTAAGTTTATATTCGTATCCAGTTAAGATTGAACTTTTACCTTCTAGTTCATATACGCTATAGGAGTCTCTTCCTTGCATCATAGAATCTGCTTGATTATATTCAGATAGTTTTAGTTGGGCTGAGATTCGTTGGTGGATTTTACTGTTCATGGGAGATGCTAGTTGTGACATTTTCTACCTTTTAAAGATACTTAGATACTTAATAAACTTTGGTATGAAAAGTACTAAAATATACTTTTCACACTAAAACTTATTTTCCGGGTTTCCCCGAAATAAAGTATAGGGGCTTACGCACCTACACCTACTCTCCAGTCATCTTCTCCAGATGTACTAGCAGTTTCATGTCTCCAAGAAATCTTTCTGTAAGAAAAAGATACTACTTCAAGAGGCATAACTTGAGCCGCTGATGCACTCTCTTGAGATTCCATTGATGCATCCATATTAGTTATTACAGCATCTTCAAGAGTCATACTGTAGTAATGCTCAGGTTTACCTGCATATGAAGTTCTATACCATTTAAGTTCTACTTTCTTTAAAGTCTCACCTTTAGTTAGTGCATTATAAAGAAGTGGTGAACTCTTATCAATTAGTTTAGTAACAATCAATGGGTTATGAGTTCTTTGACCTGTTGGCTGACCTGTAGTCGTATTGCGTGGGATGTTGATGTTGTGAGTAAATGCTTTTACTATCGCCTCATCTTCATGACCATTCTGATAAATATTACCTACTGATTCTGGTGTTGTTGCACCTTCTGTTATATTACCTTGTGTGCTACCCTCGATTGACATAAAAACTGGATTATCCATTTAATTTCCTTATAGTTAATTTGAGTTTTATTATAGTCTTTAAAATACAACAAACAACTTAAAAAATATGCTTATTTGTTATATTACAATTATCGAAGTTAACTAATAAAGCAAGACTGTTTTTTTGTTGAGCTATATTTAACTCTTTTGCCGTAAATTTCCACTTTCTTATTGGTATAGTTGTCCATTGAAGGCATATTTACATCAATAGGAGCTATTCCATCTAAATCAGCTGAATGATGAAGATATCCTTGTCTTAACTCTTTATGTAAATCACCATGCATTTCGAATTTATCTTCTCTTAGCTCTTTGTATACTTTATATAAAAATTTATTATTTCTTGAATCAATTTTATATTGAGTTGAGATATCTTCAAAAGGAACTTTTTCTGAATTATCATCTGAGTTCAAAGCTTCCGTGTGCATAAGCTTCAAGCTAACATACTCATACTTATTTGAAATTTTTGGTCTGTATATATATAAATTATCATCTTCAATCAAGTTTTTAATTCTATAAAAACCAGCTTTTTTATTTCGCTTAATTTCTTTTATATCTTCAGCTGCCTCTACAAATAAGTCTGGACTGCTCTTTATCCACTCATACTTTTTATTCCATTTAAGAAGCAATTTTTCATTCTCATCAGCGATATAACGAGGACTCTTTTCTTTATCCATATAACCACCACCGACATCAGCGTGTGCCCCAGGAAGAGCTATCTCTTTCATTTTTGAATCTTCTTGAAACTTTTTAGAAGCACTCTCAGTAATATGTGTCATAGCAAAGTTTTTTCTGTACTCATCTTCAGCTGTGAGATGAACAAGTCTTCCTAATTTAGCCTCTTTAAAATCTAAATTTAAATCTTTATTATCATTTGCTTGACAAATCCCATAATGAGCTACAGTATCGTAAATCCCTATAAAACGAAACGAAACAGAATCTATCTGTAGTTTTCTTGCATATTTTTTGTAATATGGATTATAGTAGTCTACATCTCGTTTATTCCGACCTACACTTTTTGTAACAGTAATTTTTTCAATATCTGTTCGTAGAGGATTAAAGTAGTAACGTCCTTCTACCTTTGTATAAACACCACCTTGCTCTGGATAAAAAGGAGAAAATATGTTTTTTGATTCATCACTTGTATTTAGTGTATATTTACGTGTTGTATCAGATGTCTGGACATCATACTCTTTCATTATAGAACTCACAAAGTGTCTTGCTTCTGCCGCTCCACGTGAGAATCCAAAAACATCAAGAACCAATTCATTTACTAAGTTATAATTATTATGACGTAAGTTTTTAGCTATTTTATCGCAGGTATATACTATATGGGCTAATACACCGGTACTTCCAAATGCCAATCCTAAACCTATCTTACTATCTGACTTTAGTTTCCCACTCTCATAAGGGTCTATACAACCATCTCCACTAGCATAGACTTTAAAGCTGTCTTTTATATATTTCCTTGGCTCTGAGTCTTTTAGATTTAAGGGATCATAAGCTTTGTAATGTTCGAACAAACGTTTGATATTTGTATATCCATTCACAAAACTACTGCCCTCCCCTGAAGGAAGAATCTCATCATATACATACTCTTTTACTAGAGTCTCTTTATACTCTTGTGTGTCTGCATCTAGTATTATCCCATCTTTAACAGCTTTCTCAGTATCTTTGTTTAACTTTCCATCTTTAATATTTATAAGAAAGTCATAGACTTTATCTGAATGATCTGATGCTCTATCTTGAAACCAAGACTTATATTTTGTATCTTCGTTGTTTATCTTGTCTTTTGATGAGTTTTGGAAATAACGGACATTTTCTTGGATTTCGTCACGAATAACGTTGATAATTACATCTTTTCTTGGTTCATTAACTTTTCTTATGTACGTTGCTGCGTTTGGATAGAAATCTTTATTATGTTCATCTCTTTTAGTAATATCTAAACTTTCAGCATCAACATCCAAAACAATTTTAGTTTGCTCACTAAGATACTTATGAAAATCCAGATTAAAGTCTACATTATACATACTGTTTTTAGTTCCATCGAAAAAGACTCCATACTCAACTAGAACCTTTGGCATCAAAGAAACAGAAGCATGTTCACTTAGAACTAGTACATCATAAACATCATCTTTTTTATTGTATATATAAGGGAGTGCTACTAAAGCATAAGCTTCATCTTCTATATTATCAGCATATAAGTATTGATTACAAATTTTAACATCTAGCCTAAGGTATCCAAAATTTGAATGCATATTCTCATCATTTTTTAACACAGAAGCTTCATCAAAAAAACCAAAACCTTTTAGAAGACTTTTTAACTTATTAGCATCTTTAGACGGTGTACTTTGACGAATTATCCATTTATTTTTAAACTTTGAGGGATAAGTTCTAAACTCAGATATTTTTGTTTTATCTAAAGTAAAGGCAGGTTCATCTTTTGCATTTACACACTCTTGTAAAAGTGGGAGGTATTTATCTTTTATCTCATTAATTCTATCTTCATTACTTTTTGCTTTATCATTTAGAAACGCATCGCCTAACTCATCTCGTCCAACTACTAAAAAAGCCCATCTAGTTCTAGCATTCTGCGCGGCAGCGACTCCACTATTATTATAAAAAAACCGTACAACATGCATAAACTCTGTATCATGATAATAAACATTTGATGAGCCTCTTTTAATTTCTGACATTATTTTTGTGCCTCTAGTTTTTTTAGTTGTTTTTTTGCACCTTTATATCCAAGTCTATCAGCTCGTTTATACCAATAAATTGCTTTGTCGTTATTGTCTAACTCCGTTTTATACAGTATCGCTAAATTTTTAGCCGATGACATATAGCCTAAATTAGCTGCTTTTTCATACCATAACATAGCTGTTTTTATATCTTTTTTTTCAGTGAGATAATAAGTTCCTATATCATGCCCACTACTACTGCAACCAATATTAAAAGCTTTTTCCATCCAATATAAATATTTATCATTATCTTTATATTTATCTCTATAAACAAATGCTAAATTTTCGGTTCCATCGCAATCTTTCATTTCATAAGCTTTTGTGTACCATTTAATAGCTTTTTCTTTGTCATTTAAATGATTTGAATACATATATCCTATCATTACAGCACCATCAGCATCACCTAACTCTATCGCCTTTAAAGCATACTTCTTTTCATTCTCATAATCTTTATACTCATTAACATAAACCCTTGCCATCCCTATATAACCTCTGCTATCATTTAGGTTTGCTAAGCGTTGAAATATTTCTAATGCCTCTTTAGCATCTCCTTTTTTAGCAAGCATATATCCATAAGCATCATAAGCATCTTTATTTCCGAGTGCCATCGATTTTTTATACCAAGGTTCTGCTTTTTTATACTCTAGCAGTTTGTCATAATTGGCTGCTAGATTATAAATAGACTTATACTCACCTAACTCTGCCCCTTCTTTATAATAATAAATTGCATCATTAAGCCCATTTTCTATATAGGCTTCATGAAGACTTCCTAAAAGGTAGTAAGATTCTTTGGAAGCTTTTTTAGCACCTTTTAGGTACTCTTTCTTTGCTTTTTGAAAGTCCTCTTTATCTAGGTAGAGATTCCCAAGATAGTTATATGCTTCAACATTACCTTTTTTTATCCACTCTTGATAATAAGCAATAGCTTCATCTTCTTTAAGTAGCTTTTTTTCTAAGATTGAACCTACTCTAAATACTGAATCTTTATAATTTTTATCTGCTGCTTTTTTAAACCATTTTACTGCAAGGTCATACTCTTTTTTCTGCTCTTCATAAATTCCACCAAGATAGTACATAGCTTTTGCATCATCTTGAAGAGTTGCTTGTTTGTAAAAATTAATAGCTTCATCAAATCTGTTTTTAGTAACAAGGTAACCTGCTAAGAAATTTATATCTTCTATTGATTTACTATTATTAACTTCTTTTTTTAAACACTCTATATATTGATTTGTAGTTTCTAACTTATCTGTACATATTGAAACATCAGCATTTAATGCTGTTAGTAAAAATAATGTTATTAATAAAAATCTATTCATTACTTTTTTCTTCTCCATTTATCTCTTCTTCACTATCTGCAAAATTGGCATGTGCAACGGCGACATTCATTTGAGTTGTTTCTATATATGCTGTTATTTTAAGGTCTAGTTTTTCACCCTTATAGGTATGAGTCATTGTCCCTTTTGCATTTGACTCAGGAACATCTTTACCTTCTACTGTCCATCTTGTTTCTGCTTTTTCTTCTTCAGTAATCTCATCAACATTATATATTGCTTGAGCTTCAAACTCTTTATTGTCATTGTTCGTAATATTAACGAGAATATCTTCTACCTCAAGCATACGTTTAAGTTCAGTAACTTCATATCCCTCTTCAACTGCATCAACTACAAATGCATGAGCATGTCCGTGTTTATAGATATTCTCTTTTTCGAGTGTAACAGACATTTCTAAACCTTTGATGTTAATGGTATCGTCTGTTGGGTTGTCTGTTAATATATCTTTATTCTCTTGGTCATTATTTTTAACGAAGTACCAGTTGATTTGTGCATTTTGTGTTGTTGTAAGTTCTGTTGTTTCACTCCATGCACCATCTTCAAACTTTTCTACACTAGCTGTGTATGTTAATACTTGGGTAATCTCATCTTGTTTAGTAATGCTTGCTTCAACTTTTGTAACTTTGAGTTTATTATAGAGTGGTTTTTCTATTTTAGCAATAGCAATGTTACTCGCTGTTACTCCTGCATTTCCTGAGTCAGTATCAACTTTTGATGCTTTTAGATGAATCCCTCCTCCATCTACAGTTAGAACACTTCCACCACACTTTAGGCTTATTCCATCACTTGCTTCTATTTCTACAGTTTCAGCTTCTTGTTTAATTGTTTTTGCGTTTAAATGGTAAGAACTTGTTATTTCAATCCCAAGTTCTGCTTCTATTTGTAAAAATAGATTTGCTAAGTATTTTTCTTTTTGGTCTTTTTCTATATAGTGAGTTACTTGACCTTTTATCCTTTGGATAAGATCTTGTTCTATGATTGTTTTTTGATTATTATTGATGATGGTGTTAGCATCTTTAAGTATATGTATCTCTTGGTCTTCTTTGATTGTTAGTATTTGCTCTTTTTCTATTGTCTTTATCTCATTACCTAGTATATTTACTTTCTTATCATTTCCTATTGTTTGGGTTGAATCGTTTTGGACAGTGAGTTCTAGGTCATTATCTATGATTGTTTTTTTATTGTTTGCTATATGTGTATTACTATTGTTTAGTACATTTAGTTCATAATCATTCTGTGCTCTTAGGCTTAGTAACTCTTCTCCTTGTTTATCTTCAAAGAGTAGTTCATTATATCCCTCTTTATCTTCGTATTGGGGTGTTGTTTGGGTTTTTATAAATGACTTTGTTTTTTCTTTTGGCAGGTTAAATGGATGTCGGTTTTCTCCATTGTGCAAAGCTCCCGTTATTATTGGTCTATCTATATCTCCATTTATAAAGCTTACTATTACTTCAGAGTTAACTCTAGGTAAGAACTGTACGCCATAGCCATCTCCACTATAAATATTTGAGAGTGGTACATAAGCAGAGGTAGGTCTCTTTTCATCAAAGTGAAATATTACTTTTATCTCTCCTCTTTCGTTTACATCTATTTCATTTGCAAACTTTTGAGTATCTTTATCTGTATTTGATACTATTGCTGTTTGTATAGAGTGGATTCGTGGTTTGGAGGTAATTACTTGGGGTCTATATATAACATCACTTGGGATTGCTATGAACTCTACACTGTACTGTGCTTGTTGTTCATCATCTGCAACTTGAGCATACTCATCTAAGGCATTTGGAAATGTTGCTTTATACTTTACACTTAGAACAATTACTTGAGTATTCTTATGTCCTTTAATATCTTTTAGGTTTAGAACTACTCCATCTTTAACACTTAATTCTTCTGAGTTTCCTAGAACTCTAATACCTTGTGAAAAACCTTGCTCTGCATCTATCTTTGCATAACGAGAGAGGTCTTTATACAGAGACTCATCTAGTTTATCAAGTCTATCACGGAGAGTCTCTTTTTTTATATCTGAGCGTAATTGGGATGTTACTTCATTATCAGCAAAAGTATGACTATGCATTACTTGTCCTGCTTGTATATTGAAGTCTAAAGAAGGCTTTTTATTTTCATAATAGTCTTGTGCTTGTGCTGATGTTGAAAATGTTTTAACTTTATTATATGTACATTCTATGATTTCTGTATTTAGTGGAGCATGTTCGTTTAGTTCACATAGGGTAACTGTGTATGGATTATTTGAAGATGCATCTATTAGAAGGATATAACCTTCTTCTTCGCACAACATTTTAATAAATTCAAAGTCACTTTGTTTATACTGCGTACAAGTATGACGCTTTGGTATAGTTTGAGTATCTATTTTTACATCAAGTTGAATATTTAGTAGTACTGAATATTTTGCAATGATAGATGAAATGATATCAGGTACATTCATCTCTTGATAAACTTCATATCTTTGGTTAAGTGAAAGATAGTGTAGAGGGGATACTATTTTTATTTGGTAAAGCTTTTTTCTTGCTACACTTCCATTCTCTTTAGCTTCAATGATTTTTCCATATATCTTTTTAGAATTTAGTGGGCTTGTTTCATCTCTTAAGTGTAGTTCTGTCTCTGTATCTACTATATCCTCTACATTTATCTCTTCATCACTTATAAAGGTAAGTTTATATTCGTATCCAGTTAAGATTGAACTTTTACCTTCTAGTTCATATACGCTATAGGAGTCTCTTCCTTGCATAATAGTATCTGCTTGATTATATTCAGATAGTTTTAGTTGGGCTGTTTTGGTTTTATGGGGTTTGGTTTTTTGGTTTAGGGTGTTGGAGTTCATTAGTTTAGTCATATTAATATCTTCTCTCCCTATCTATTTACTTATATTGCTTCTTTATATTTATATTAAATTTAGTTTTTTAAATTACTAATTTATAGGAATAAATTTTCCTTCTTTAAAGTTGTAGCATTTGTTTTTATAAATTTTCCCATTATATGCATCTGTGCCAGATATACAAATTGCACTACTGTCTTTTTTAAATTTTATATCAAATTCTAAAGTATCATCTATCGCATAAATGGTTGGAAAGTCATAAGCCTTACCATTATTAACATTGACTACTGTTCCTGCTCTAATTTTCATATTTCCAAGTGCAGTTATAACCACAACATACTTACCTGAAAAACCAACTCCTTTTGAAAGCTCTTTTTTCGTAGTGTTATAATATTCTAAACTCATTTTATTTTCATCATAAACAAGTTCAAAAAAGCCACCTTTATAAATATTATTCACAGGGTACTTACTAAATATGTCATCCTTCGCACATGCATTGATACTTATGAGTAGTGTTAATAATAGTATAATTAATCTCATTTTTTACCTTTATTCTTTTTTGATTTTTCTAAAGCATTTTTCATTTCATCTAATGATAAATGAGCTTTATTTAAACCATCTCCCACATAATATGATTGTCCACCTTGCGTAATTTAATTTTTTAGTTAAGGGAACAACCAGTTAGATTATTTATGACTTTTTTAGTTACTCTTGTACCTTTCTCATTACTTAATATAATTGTAAAAGTCCCTTCTTCTGTACAAGGATACTCTAAAATGAATGGTATAAATTGTGGTTCATTGGTATATAAAACAACATTTTTTGATTCAGATACATTATAGTCTTCTACTAAACCTTCAGCATCATTTTCGCGACCCTTACCATGACCTTTTAAGCTCAATGTATATTTTTGCATATAATCGTTAATCTGTGAAATTTTAATTGCTACAAATAAACTCATATTATTACCATAAATACTAGTAGGTTTTAAAACTATTTTATTTGAATTATGATCATATATTTTAATTGATACACTATCTATATTAAAAATTTTATCTGTACTACCTGCTATTAAAATCGATATAGATATTAATATTCCTATTATGAACTTCATGCTATTTTCCTTATCTGTTATTTAGCTATTTTGGTAAATTACTTTTTGCTTTATCAAGAATATCTGTTGGATTAATTAAATCACTTCTTCTCTCATACGGTAAGTTACTTTTATCTGTTAAAGAACCTTTACTTGTTCCTTTATACAACTCTAAATGTAACATTGACATTTTTGTACCACTTTTAAATACTAATTGTCCAACATATCCTATATGCTGACCTTTTTTTACTTTTGAACCAACTTTCAAACCACTTGCTATTCCTTTTCCATTAGGTCTTATTTCACCATATCTAGCAACATACTTTGCATGCTTAATTGTTATTTGGTTTGTCTTTAAATAAAAACTTTTATGCTCAAGTATTACACCATCTTCCATAGCATAAATTTTTGTTCCTTCTGGAGCATATAAATCACATCCTGCATGTATTCTTTTACTAGGAGGACGTCCAGCACCAAATTTTCGCATACCACTTTTATAACTTTCTTTTGGAACAAAAGGAAGTGGAAAGATAGTTTCAGGCTCAACATACCCCCACCCCTCAACCAAAGCCTCATCCAAAGCAAGTAGTGTGTTCTTTCCTACTACTCCGTCAGCTTTACTTTGATTGTATTGATGAGTGTTATGTGTTGCTTTATAGTTCTCTTGGAAAGTCATTACTGCTTGTTCTCCATCATTTCCTAACTTAGCATCTATACCATCACTACCTATATCTATTTTCATCTTTTGAAGAGCTTCTTGTATGAGTTTTACTTCATTACCTTTAGAACCTTTTTTAAATACTGTCTTTTGTATATCTTCTACTATATCATTTAAAACTTTATCTTCTTTGTAGAGTTTTGATTTTAGGGTTCTTTGTATACTTGTTTTATTACTTTTATACTCTTTATCTTTATGTTTCACTACTGCTTGTATATCTTGTATATCATTTATATCTATACTTAGCATTGTTGCTATTTCTTGCATAGTTAATGTTTTTTGAATCTCTTTGTTTTTAACATACTCTTCGAAGCTACATACTTTAGGTTCATTGATGTTTTTTAGCAAAGTGACTATATCTAGTTGTATTTGTGTTCCTTCTCCAATATTTGCATTTGCTTTTATTATTATCTCTTCATCAGGTTTTACTACTTTAGCGAAGGCTTGTGTTGGTTTATCTATTGAAACATTTGTTATTTCACCTTCAAGTGTAGGTCTTACATAAGAGATAGTCTCTCCTGTGTTTTTTGGATACTCTCTTGGGTATACTTTTATATTTATCTCTACTAGTTTAGGTTCATCTTCTTTTTTTGTTTTAAGTTTATGTTCTACGCTTAGGTCATCTTTTACTTTTTCTTCTATAGTTGTTACTTTACCTGAAGAGTCTTTTTCTTGTATCTCTACTTTTAAATCTTTTATCTCATCTTTTGTTGGGTTATCTATGTTTAGTTCAACACTATAGTTTATTTGAGTAGAGTGAGGTTCAACTATATTCTTACCTAAGACTTCTACTACATTTACTTGGCGTTTTAGTTCACTTAGTCCATAACCCTCTGTTTCATCTTCTGGGCTATTTACAAAGCAGTGTGCATGTCCGTAGTGTTGTATATTATCATCTTGTAGTTTTACTTTCATTATGAGAGCATCTATCTCTATCTCATCATCTGTTGGTGTGTTTGTTAATATATCTCTATCTTGCTTATCATTGTTTTTTATGAAGTACCATTTTAGTTGAGCTGTTTGTGTTGGGTTTAGTTCTGTGGTCTCACTCCATGTTCCATCTTCATATTTTTCTACTTTTGCTGTATATATAAGTTCTTGTGTAATCTTATCTTGTTTAGAGATTGATGTTTGCATTCCTATTACTCTTATCTTTTCATAGAGTGGTTTTTTCAAGTCTTCTATACTAACTGTTTTTGAGGTGACTCCTGCGTTTGCTGAGTTATCATCATAGTTTGATGTTTTAAAGTGTATACCTGAGCTATCTACTGTTAGAACATTTCCTCCAACTTTCAAGCTTATTCCCTTTGCTGAGTCTAGCTCTATAGTTTTTGCTGCTTGTTTTATGGTCTTTGCTTTTAGGGAGTATGCTTTTTTTACTTCTATAGCTAAGTTCTCTCCTACTTGTTGGTATTTACTACCTAGGTGTTTTTGTTGAGTATCTTTTTCTACAAAAGAGGTAGAGAAACCTTTTACTCTTTGTGTTAAATCTTTTTGAACAACATTAAATGAGTTATTATTAACAATAGAGTTTGAGTCTTTAAGTATATGTATCTCTTGGTCTTCTTTGATTGTTAGTATTTGCTCTTTTTCTATTGTCTTTATCTCATTACCTAGTATATTTACTTTCTTATCATTTCCTATTGTTTGGGTTGAATCGTTTTGTACAGAGAGTTCTAGGTCATTATCTATGATTATTTTTTTATTGTTTGCTATATGTGTATTACTATTGTTTAGTACATTTAGTTCATAATCATTCTGTGCTCTTAGGCTTAGTAACTCTTCTCCTTGTTTATCTTCAAAGAGTAGTTCATTGTATCCCTCTTTATCTTCGTATTGGGGTGTTGTTTGGGTTTTTATAAATGACTTTGTTTTTTCTTTTGGAAGGTTAAATGGATGTCGGTTATCTCCATTGTGCAAGGCTCCCGTTATTATTGGTCTATCTATATCTCCATTTATAAAGCTTACTATTACTTCAGAGTTAACTCTAGGTAAGAACTGTACGCCATAGCCATCTCCACTATAGATATTTGAGAGTGGTACATAAGCAGAGGTAGGTCTCTTTTCATCAAAGTGAAATATTACTTTTATCTCTCCTCTTTCGTTTACATCTATTTCATTTGCAAACTTTTGAGTATCTTTATCTGTATTTGATACTATTGCTGTTTGTATAGAGTGGATTCGTGGTTTAGAAGTAATTACTTGGGGTCTATATATAACATCACTTGGGATTGCTATGAACTCTACACTGTACTGTGCTTGTTGTTCATCATCTGCAACTTGAGCATACTCATCTAAGGCATTTGGAAATGTTGCTTTATACTTTACACTTAGAACAATTACTTGAGTATTCTTATGTCCTTTAATATCTTTTAGGTTTAGAACTACTCCATCTTTAACACTTAATTCTTCTGAGTTTCCTAGAACTCTAATACCTTGTGAAAAACCTTGCTCTGCATCTATCTTTGCATAACGAGAGAGGTCTTTATACAGAGACTCATCTAGTTTATCAAGTCTATCACGGAGAGTCTCTTTTTTTATATCTGAGCGTAATTGGGATGTTACTTCATTATCAGCAAAAGTATGACTATGCATTACTTGTCCTGCTTGTATACTGAAGTCTAAGGAAGGCTTTTTATTTTCATAATAGTCTTGTGCTTGTGCTGATGTTGAAAATGTTTTAACTTTATTATATGTACATTCTATGATTTCTGTATTTAGTGGAGCATGTTCGTTTAGTTCACATAGGGTAACTGTGTATGGATTATTTGAAGATGCATCTATTAGAAGGATGTAACCTTCTTCTTCACACAACATTTTAATAAATTCAAAATCACTTTGTTTATACTGTGTACAAGTATGACGCTTTGGTATAGTTTGAGTATCTATTTTTACATCAAGTTGAATATTTAGTAGTACTGAATATTTTGCAATGATAGATGAAATGATATCAGGTACATTCATCTCTTGATAAACTTCATATCTTTGGTTAAGTGAAAGATAGTGCAGAGGGGATACTACTTTTATTTGGTAAAGCTTTTTTCTTGCTACACTTCCATTCTCTTTAGCTTCAATGATTTTTCCATATATCTTTTTAGAGTTTAGTGGGCTTGTTTCATCTCTTAAGTGTAGCTCTGTTTCTGTATCTACTATATCCTCTACATTTATCTCTTCATCACTTATAAAGGTAAGTTTATATTCGTACCCTGTTAAGATTGAACTTTTACCTTCTAGTTCATATACGCTATAGGAGTCTCTTCCTTGCATCATAGTATCTGCTTGATTATATTCAGATAGTTTTAGTTGGGCTGAGATTCGTTGGTGGATTTTATTGTTCATGGGAGATGTTAGTTGTGACATTTTCTACCTTTTAAAGATACTTAGATACTTAATAAACTTTGGTATGAAAAGTACTAAAATATACTTTTCACACTAAAACTTATTTTCCGGGTTTCCCCGAAATAAAGTATAGGGGCTTACGCTCCTACACCTACTCTCCAGTCATCTTCTCCAGATGTACTAGCAGTTTCATGTCTCCAAGAAATCTTTCTGTAAGAAAAAGATACTATTTCAAGAGGCATAACTTGAGCCGCTGATGCACTCTCTTGAGATTCCATTGATGCATCCATATTAGTTATTACAGCATCTTCAAGAGTCATACTGTAGTAATGTTCAGGTTTACCTGCATATGAAGTTCTATACCATTTAAGTTCTACTTTCTTTAAAGTCTCACCTTTAGTTAGTGCATTATAAAGAAGTGGTGAACTTTTATCAATTAGTTTAGTAACAATCAATGGGTTGTGAGTTCTTTGACCTGTTGGTTGACCTGTAGTCGTATTTCGTGGGATGTTGATGTTGTGAGTAAATGCTTTTACTATCGCCTCATCTTCATGACCATTCTGATAAATATTACCTACTGATTCTGGTGTTGTTGCACCTTCTGTTATATTACCTTGTGTGCTACCTTCGATTGACATAAAAACTGGATTATCCATTTAATTTCCTTATAGTTAATTTGAGTTTTATTATAGTCTTTAAAATACAACAAACAACTTAAAAAATATGCTTATTTGTTATATTACAATTATCGAAGTTAACTAATAAAGCAAGACTGTTTTTTTGTTGAGCTATATTTAACTCTTTTGCCGTAAATTTCCACTTTCTTATTGGTATAGTTGTCCATTGAAGGCATATTTACATCAATAGGAGCTATTCCATCTAAATCAGCTGAATGATGAAGATATCCTTGTCTTAACTCTTTATGTAAATCACCATGCATTTCGAATTTATCTTCTTTTAGCTCTTTATATACTTTATATAAAAATTCATTATTTCTTGAATCAATTTTATATTGAGTTGAGATATCTTCAAAAGGAACTTTTTCTGAATTATCATCTGAGTTCAAAGCTTCCGTGTGCATAAGCTTCAAGCTAACATACTCATACTTATTTGAAATTTTTGGTCTGTATATATATAAATTATCATCTTCAATCAAGTTTTTAATTCTATAAAAACCAGCTTTTTTATTTCGCTTAATTTCTTTTATATCTTCAGCTGCCTCTACAAATAAGTCTGGACTGCTCTTTATCCACTCATACTTTTTATTCCATTTAAGAAGCAATTTTTCATTCTCATCAGCGATATAACGAGGACTCTTTTCTTTATCCATATAACCACCACCAACATCAGCGTGTGCCCCAGGAAGAGCTATCTCTTTCATTTTTGAATCTTCTTGAAACTTTTTAGAAGCACTCTCAGTAATATGTGTCATAGCAAAGTTTTTTCTGTACTCATCTTCAGCTGTGAGATGAACAAGTCTTCCTAATTTAGCCTCTTTAAAATCTAAATTTAAATCTTTATTATCATTTGCTTGACAAATCCCATAATGAGCTACAGTATCGTAAATCCCTATAAAACGAAACGAAACAGAATCTATCTGTAGTTTTCTTGCATATTTTTTGTAATATGGATTATAGTAGTCTACATTTCGTTTATTTCTACCTACACTTTTTGTAACAGTAATTTTTTCAATATCTGTTCGTAGAGGATTAAAGTAGTAACGTCCTTCTACCTTTGTATAAACACCACCTTGCTCTGGATAAAAAGGAGAAAAAATATTTTTTGATTCATCACTTGTATTTAGTGTATATTTACGTGTTGTATCAGATGTCTGGACATCATACTCTTTCATTATAGAACTCACAAAGTGTCTTGCTTCTGCCGCTCCACGTGAGAATCCAAAAACATCAAGAACCAATTCATTTACTAAGTTATAATTATTATGACGTAAGTTTTTAGCTATTTTATCGCAGGTATATACTATATGGGCTAATACACCGGTACTTCCAAATGCCAATCCTAAACCTATCTTACTATCTGACTTTAGTTTCCCACTCTCATAAGGGTCTATACAACCATCTCCACTAGCATAGACTTTAAAGCTGTCTTTTATATATTTCCTTGGCTCTGAGTCTTTTAGATTTAAGGGATCATAAGCTTTGTAATGTTCGAACAAACGTTTGATATTTGTATATCCATTCACAAAACTACTACCCTCCCCTGAGGGAAGAATCTCATCATATACATACTCTTTTACTAGAGTCTCTTTATACTCTTGTGTGTCTGCATCTAGTATTATCCCATCTTTAACAGCTTTCTCAGTATCTTTATTTAACTTTCCATCTTTAATATCTATAAGAAAGTCATAGACTTTATCTGAATGATCTGATGCTCTATCTTGAAACCAAGACTTATATTTTGTATCTTCGTTGTTTATCTTGTCTTTTGATGAGTTTTGGAAATAACGGACATTTTCTTGGATTTCGTCACGAATTCTATTGATGATTACATCTTTTCTTGGTTCATCAACTTCTCTTATGTATGTTGCTGCATTTGGATAGAATTTTTCATTATGTACATCTTTTTTCATAATAGGACGCTTTTCAGCATCCGTATCCAAAACAATTTTAGTTTGCTCACTAAGATACTTATGAAAATCAAGATTAAAGTCTACATTATACATACTGTTTTTAGTTCCATCGAAAAAGACTCCATACTCAACTAGAACCTTTGGCATCAAAGAAACAGAAGCATGTTCACTTAGAACTAGTACATCATAAACATCATCTTTTTTATTGTATATATAAGGGAGTGCTACTAAAGCATAAGCTTCATCTTCTATATTATCAGCATATAAGTATTGATTACAGATTTTAACATCTAGCCTAAGGTATCCAAAATTTGAATGCATATTTTCATCATTTTTTAACACAGAAGCTTCATCAAAAAAACCAAAGCCTTTTAGAAGACTTTTTAACTTATTAGCATCTTTAGACGGTGTACTTTGACGAATTATCCATTTATTTTTAAACTTTGAAGGATAAGTTCTAAACTCAGATATTTTTGTTTTATCTAAAGTAAAGGCAGGTTCATCTTTTGCATTTACACACTCTTGTAAAAGTGGGAGGTATCTGTCTTTTATCTCATTAATTCTATCTTCATTACTTTTTGCTTTATCATTTAGAAACGCATCGCCTAACTCATCTCGTCCAACTACTAAAAAAGCCCATCTTGTTCTAGCATTCTGCGCGGCAGCGACTCCGCTATTATTATAAAAAAACCGTACAACATGCATAAACTCTGTATCATGATAATAGACATTTGATGAACCTCTTTTTATTTCTGACATTATTTTTGTGCCTTTAGTTTTTTAATCCATTTTTGAGCTTTTTTATTTCCAAGTTTAGAGGCTTTTTTATACCAATAAATTGCTTTATCTTTATCTTTTAATTCTACAGAATATATATACCCTAAACTAGTGGCAGAATCTTCATCTCCCAATTCTGCACCTCTTTTATACCACTTTATTGCATTTTTCATGTCTTTTTTTATGTAATTAGCATACCCACGTTTAAACCCTGCAAAGCCACAACCCATAGCATCTGCTTTGTCTAACCATTCGTTATATTTTTTTTCATCTTTTAGGTCGTTTTTATAAACAACTACTAAATTTTCGGTTCCATCGCAATCTTTCATTTCATAAGCTTTCGTGTACCATTTAATAGCTTTTTCTTTATCTTTAAGGTCGTTTGAATAAATATATCCAAGTAAACTAGCCCCTCTTGCATTTCCATTCTCAATAGTTTTCAAACAATACTCTTTACATTTTTCAAAATCATTGTATTCATTGATATATATTTGAGCCATTCCCCAATATCCTCGACCATCACCAAGTTTACCAAGCTCTTCTAATACACTTAATGCCCCTTTTAAGTCGCCTTTTTTTCTAAGCATATGACCATATCCAAAATAAGCATCTTTATTATTAAGTGCCATTGCCCTTTTATACCATATTTGAGATTTATCATATTTAGCCATATTATCATACAGCACTGCTAGATTATAAATAGACTTATACTCACCTAACTCTGCCCCTTCTTTATAATAATCAATTGCATCATTAAGTCCATTTTCTATATAGGCTTCATGAAGACTTCCTAAAAGGTAGTAAGATTCTTTGGAAGCTTTTTTAGCACCTTTTAGATACTCTTTCTTTGCTTTTTGAAAGTCCTCTTTATCTAGGTAGAGATTCCCAAGATAGTTATATGCTTCAACATTACCTTTTTTTATCCACTCTTGATAATAAGCAATAGCTTCATCTTCTTTAAGTAGCTTTTTTTCTAAAATAGAACCTACTCTATATACCGAGTCCTTATAATTTTTATCTGCTGCTTTTTTAAACCATTTTACTGCAAGGTCATACTCTTTTTTCTGCTCTTCATAAATTCCACCAAGATAGTACATAGCTTTTGCATCATCTTGAAGAGTTGCTTGTTTGTAAAGATTAATAGCTTCATCAAATCTATTTTTAGTAACAAGGTAACCTGCTAAGAAGTTTATATCTTCTACAGATTTACTATTATTAACTTCTTTTTTTAAACACTCTATATATTTATTTGTAGTTTCTAACTTATCTGTACATATTGAAACATCCGCATTTAATGCTGTTAGTAAAAATAATATTATTAATAAAAATCTATTCATTACTTTTTTCTTCTCCATTTATCTCTTCTTCACTATCTGCAAAATTGGCATGTGCAACGGCGACATTCATTTGAGTTGTTTCTATATATGCTGTTATTTTAAGGTCTAGTTTTTCACCCTTATAGGTATGAGTCATTGTCCCTTTTGCATTTGACTCAGGAACATCTTTACCTTCTACTGTCCATCTTGTTTCTGCTTTTTCTTCTTCAGTAATCTCATCAACATTATATATTGCTTGAGCTTCAAACTCTTTATTGTCATTGTTCGTAATATTAACGAGAATATCTTCTACCTCAAGATAACGCTTAAGTTCAGTAACTTCATATCCCTCTTCAACTGCATCAACTACAAATGCATGAGCATGTCCGTGTTTATAGATATTCTCTTTTTCGAGTGTAACAGACATTTTTAAACCTTTGATGTTAATGGTATCGTCTGTTGGGTTGTCTGTTAATATATCTTTATTCTCTTGGTCATTATTTTTAATGAAGTACCAGTTGATTTGTGCCTCTTGTGTTGTTGTAAGTTCTGTCGTTTCACTCCATGCACCATCTTCAAATTTTTCTACACTTGCTGTATATGTTAATACTTGGGTAATCTCATCTTGTTTAGTAATGCTTGCTTCAACTTTTGTAACTTTAAGTTTATTATAAAGTGGTTTTTCTATTTTAGCAATAGCAATTTTACTCGCTGTTACTCCTGCATTTCCTGAGTTAGTATCAACTTTTGATGCTTTTAGATGAATCCCTCCTCCGTCTACCGTTAGAACACTTCCCCCACACTTTAGGCTTATTCCATCACTTGCTTCTATTTCTACAGTTTCAGCTTCTTGTTTAATTGTTTTTGCGTTTAAATGGTAAGAACTTGTTATTTCAATCCCAAGTTCTGCTTCTATTTGTAAAAATAGATTTGCTAAGTATTTTTCTTTTTGGTCTTTTTCTATATAGTGAGTTACTTGACCTTTTATCCTTTGGATAAGATCTTGTTCTATGATTGTTTTTTGATTATTATTGATGATGGTATTAGCATCTCTAAGTATATGTATCTCTTGGTCTTCTTTGATTGTTAGTATTTGCTCTTTTTCTATTGTCTTTATCTCATTACCTAGTATATTTACTTTCTTATCATTTCCTATTGTTTGGGTTGAATCGTTTTGGACAGAGAGTTCTAGGTCATTATCTATGATTATTTTTTTATTGTTTGCTATATGTGTATTACTATTGTTTAGTACATTTAGTTCATAATCATTCTGTGCTCTTAGGCTTAGTAACTCTTCTCCTTGTTTATCTTCAAAGAGTAGTTCATTATATCCCTCTTTATCTTCGTATTGGGGTGTTGTTTGGGTTTTTATAAATGACTTTGTTTTTTCTTTTGGCAGGTTAAATGGATGTCGGTTCTCTCCATTGTGCAAAGCTCCCGTTATTATTGGTCTATCTATATCTCCATTTATAAAGCTTACTATTACTTCAGAGTTAACTCTAGGTAAGAACTGTACTCCATAGCCATCTCCACTATAAATATTTGAGAGTGGTACATAAGCAGAGGTAGGTCTCTTTTCATCAAAGTGAAATATTACTTTTATCTCTCCTCTTTCGTTTACATCTATTTCATTTGCAAACTTTTGAGTATCTTTATCTGTATTTGATACTATTGCTGTTTGTATAGAGTGGATTCGTGGTTTAGAAGTAATTACTTGGGGTCTATATATAACATCACTTGGGATTGCTATGAACTCTACACTGTACTGTGCTTGTTGTTCATCATCTGCAACTTGAGCATACTCATCTAAGGCATTTGGAAATGTTGCTTTATACTTTACACTTAGAACAATTACTTGAGTATTCTTATGTCCTTTAATATCTTTTAGGTTTAGAACTACTCCATCTTTAACACTTAATTCTTCTGAGTTTCCTAGAACTCTAATACCTTGTGAAAAACCTTGCTCTGCATCTATCTTTGCATAACGAGAGAGGTCTTTATACAGAGACTCATCTAGTTTATCAAGTCTATCACGGAGAGTCTCTTTTTTTATATCTGAGCGTAATTGGGATGTTACTTCATTATCAGCAAAAGTATGACTATGCATTACTTGTCCTGCTTGTATACTGAAGTCTAAGGAAGGCTTTTTATTTTCATAATAGTCTTGTGCTTGTGCTGATGTTGAAAATGTTTTAACTTTATTATATGTACATTCTATGATTTCTGTATTTAGTGGAGCATGTTCGTTTAGTTCACATAGGGTAACTGTGTATGGATTATTTGAAGATGCATCTATTAGAAGGATGTAACCTTCTTCTTCACACAACATTTTAATAAATTCAAAATCACTTTGTTTATACTGTGTACAAGTATGACGCTTTGGTATAGTTTGAGTATCTATTTTTACATCAAGTTGAATATTTAGTAGTACTGAATATTTTGCAATGATAGATGAAATGATATCAGGTACATTCATCTCTTGATAAACTTCATATCTTTGGTTAAGTGAAAGATAGTGCAGAGGGGATACTACTTTTATTTGGTAAAGCTTTTTTCTTGCTACACTTCCATTCTCTTTAGCTTCAATGATTTTTCCATATATCTTTTTAGAGTTTAGTGGGCTTGTTTCATCTCTTAAGTGTAGCTCTGTTTCTGTATCTACTATATCCTCTACATTTATCTCTTCATCACTTATAAAGGTAAGTTTATATTCGTACCCTGTTAAGATTGAACTTTTACCTTCTAGTTCATATACGCTATAGGAGTCTCTTCCTTGCATCATAGTATCTGCTTGATTATATTCAGATAGTTTTAGTTGGGCTGAGATTCGTTGGTGGATTTTATTGTTCATGGGAGATGTTAGTTGTGACATTTTCTACCTTTTAAAGATACTTAGATACTTAATAAACTTTGGTATGAAAAGTACTAAAATATACTTTTCACACTAAAACTTATTTTCCGGGTTTCCCCGAAATAAAGTATAGGGGCTTACGCTCCTACACCTACTCTCCAGTCATCTTCTCCAGATGTACTAGCAGTTTCATGTCTCCAAGAAATCTTTCTGTAAGAAAAAGATACTACTTCAAGAGGCATAACTTGAGCCGCTGATGAACTCTCTTGAGATTCCATAGATGCATCCATATTAGTTATTACAGCATCTTCAAGAGTCATACTGTAGTAATGTTCAGGTTTACCTGCATATGAAGTTCTATACCATTTAAGTTCTACTTTCTTTAAAGTCTCACCTTTAGTTAGTGCATTATAAAGAAGTGGTGAGCTTTTATCAATTAGTTTAGTAACAATCAATGGGTTGTGAGTTCTTTGACCTGTTGGTTGACCTGTAGTCGTATTGCGTGGGATGTTGATGTTGTGAGTAAATGCTTTTACTATCGCCTCATCTTCATGACCATTCTGATAAATATTACCTACTGATTCTGGTGTTGTTGCACCTTCTGTTATATTACCTTGTGTGCTACCTTCGATTGACATAAAAACTGGATTATCCATTTGATTTCCTTTTGTAATTTAAATGTTACCATTATTACAAAATAAAACTTAAAAATATGCTTATTTGTTATATTACAATTATCGAAGTTAACTAATAAAGCAAGATTGTTTTTTTGTTGAGCTATATTTAACTCTTTTGCCGTAAATTTCCACTTTATTATTGGTATAGTTGTCCATTGAAGGCATATTTACATCAATAGGAGCTATTCCATCTAAATCAGCTGAATGATGAAGATATCCTTGTCTTAACTCTTTATGTAAATCACCATGCATTTCGAATTTATCTTCTCTTAGCTCTTTATATACTTTATATAAAAAATCATTATTTCTTGAATCAATTTTATATTTAGTTGAGATATCTTCAAAAGGAACTTTTTCTGAATTATCATCTGAGTTCAAAGCTTCCGTGTGCATAAGCTTCAAGCTAACATACTCATACTTATTTGAAATTTTTGGTCTGTATATATATAAATTATCATCTTCAATCAAGTTTTTAATTCTATAAAAACCAGCTTTTTTATTTCGCTTAATTTCTTTTATATCTTCAGCTGCCTCTACAAATAAGTCTGGACTGCTCTTTATCCACTCATACTTTTTATTCCATTTAAGAAGCAATTTTTCATTCTCATCAGCGATATAACGAGGACTCTTTTCTTTATCCATATAACCACCACCAACATCAGCGTGTGCCCCAGGAAGAGCTATCTCTTTCATTTTTGAATCTTCTTGAAACTTTTTAGAAGCACTCTCAGTAATATGTGTCATAGCAAAGTTTTTTCTGTACTCATCTTCAGCTGTGAGATGAACAAGTCTTCCTAATTTAGCCTCTTTAAAATCTAAATTTAAATCTTTATTATCATTTGCTTGACAAATCCCATAATGAGCTACAGTATCGTAAATCCCTATAAAACGAAACGAAACAGAATCTATCTGTAGTTTTCTTGCATATTTTTTGTAATATGGATTATAGTAGTCTACATTTCGTTTATTTCTACCTACACTTTTTGTAACAGTAATTTTTTCAATATCTGTTCGTAGAGGATTAAAGTAGTAACGTCCTTCTACCTTTGTATAAACACCACCTTGCTCTGGATAAAAAGGAGAAAATATATTTTTTGATTCATCACTTGTATTTAGTGTATATTTACGTGTTGTATCAGATGTCTGGACATCATACTCTTTCATTATAGAACTCACAAAGTGTCTTGCTTCTGCCGCTCCACGTGAGAATCCAAAAACATCAAGAACCAATTCATTTACTAAGTTATAATTATTATGACGTAAGTTTTTAGCTATTTTATCGCAGGTATATACTATATGGGCTAATACACCGGTACTTCCAAATGCCAATCCTAAACCTATCTTACTATCTGACTTTAGTTTCCCACTCTCATAAGGGTCTATACAACCATCTCCACTAGCATAGACTTTAAAGCTGTCTTTTATATATTTCCTTGGCTCTGAGTCTTTTAGATTTAAGGGGTCATAAGCTTTGTAATGTTCGAACAAACGTTTGATATTTGTATATCCATTCACAAAACTACTACCCTCCCCTGAGGGAAGAATCTCATCATATACATACTCTTTTACTAGAGTCTCTTTATACTCTTGTGTGTCTGCATCTAGTATTATCCCATCTTTAACAGCTTTCTCAGTATCTTTATTTAACTTTCCATCTTTAATATCTATAAGAAAGTCATAGACTTTATCTGAATGATCTGATGCTCTATCTTGAAACCAAGACTTATATTTTGTATCTTCGTTGTTGACTTTGTCTTTTGATGAGTTTTGGAAATAACGGACATTTTCTTGGATTTCATCACGAATTCTATTGATGATTACATCTTTTTGAGGTTTATCTACTTCTCTTATGTATGTTGCTGCATTTTGATATAATTTTTCATTATGTTCATCTTCTTTCTTAATATAATCTACTATTGCTTCAGTATCCAAAACAATTTTAGTTTGCTCACTAAGATACTTATGAAAATCAAGATTAAAGTCTACATTATACATACTGTTTTTAGTTCCATCGAAAAAGACTCCATACTCAACTAGAACCTTTGGCATCAAAGAAACAGAAGCATGTTCACTTAGAACTAGTACATCATAAACATCATCTTTTTTATTGTATATATAAGGGAGTGCTACTAAAGCATAAGCTTCATCTTCTATATTATCAGCATATAAGTATTGATTACAGATTTTAACATCTAGCCTAAGGTATCCAAAATTTGAATGCATATTTTCATCATTTTTTAACACAGAAGCTTCATCAAAAAAACCAAAGCCTTTTAGAAGACTTTTTAACTTATTAGCATCTTTAGACGGTGTACTTTGACGAATTATCCATTTATTTTTAAACTTTGAGGGATAAGTTCTAAACTCAGATATTTTTGTTTTATCTAAAGTAAAAGCAGGTTCATCTTTTGCATTTACACACTCTTGTAAAAGTGGGAGGTATCTGTCTTTTATCTCATTAATTCTATCTTCATTACTTTTTGCTTTATCATTTAGAAACGCATCGCCTAACTCATCTCGTCCAACTACTAAAAAAGCCCATCTTGTTCTAGCATTCTGCGCGGCAGCGACTCCACTATTATTATAAAAAAACCGTACAACATGCATAAACTCTGTATCATGATAATAGACATTTGATGAACCTCTTTTAATTTCTGACATTATTTTTGTGCCTTTAGTTTTTTTAGTTGTTTTTTTGCACGTTTGCTACCAAGTTTAGAAGCTTTTTTATACCAATAAATTGCTTTTTCTTTGTCTTTTAAATCTCTTTGATAAATATTTCCAAGATTATTAGCTGCTTTCATACTTCCTAGTTTAGCACTTCTTTTATACCATTTTATTGCATTTTTATAATCTTTTTTATCATGATAATCATATCCGCGTCTAAACCCAGCAAAGCCACACCCTATGGCATCTGCTTTATCTAGCCATTCCATAGATTTGTTTTCATCATTTAATTTTTCATAAACTATGACTAGATTTTCGGTTCCTTTGCAATCTTTCATTTCATAAGCTTTTGTGTACCATTTAATAGCTTTTTCTTTATCTTTAAAGTCGTTTGAATAAATATATCCAAGTAAACTAGCCCCTCTTGCATTTCCATTCTCAATAGTTTTCAAACAATACTCTTTACATTTTTCAAAATCATTGTATTCATTGATATATATTTGAGCCATTCCCCAATATCCTCGACCATCACCAAGTTTACCAAGCTCTTCTAAGGCACTTAATGCCCCTTTTAAGTCGCCTTTCTTTCTAAGCATATGACCATATCCAAAATAAGCATCTTTATTATTAAGTGCCATTGCCCTTTTATACCATATTTGAGATTTATCATATTTAGCCATATTATCATACAGCACTGCTAGATTATAAATAGACTTATACTCACCTAACTCTGCCCCTTCTTTATAATAATCAATTGCATCATCAAGTCCATTTTCTATATAGGCTTCATGAAGACTTCCTAAAAGGTAGTAAGATTCTTTGGAAGCTTTTTTAGCACCTTTTAGGTACTCTTTCTTTGCTTTTTGAAAGTCCTCTTTATCTAGGTAGAGATTCCCAAGATAGTTATATGCTTCAACATTACCTTTTTTTATCCACTCTTGATAATAAGCAATAGCTTCATCTTCTTTAAGTAGCTCTTTTTCTAAGATTGAACCTACTCTAAATACTGAATCTTTATAATTTTTATCTGCTGCTTTTTTAAACCATTTTACTGCAAGGTCATACTCTTTTTTCTGCTCTTCATAAATTCCACCAAGATAGTACATAGCTTTTGCATCATCTTGAAGAGTTACTTGTTTGTAAAGATTAATAGCTTCATCAAATCTATTTTTAGTAACAAGGTAACCTGCTAAGAAGTTTATATCTTCTACAGATTTACTATTATTAACTTCTTTTTTTAAACACTCTATATATTTATTTGTAGTTTCTAACTTATCTGTACATATTGAAACATCAGCATTTAATGCTGTTAGTAAAAATAACGTTATTAATAAAAATCTATTCATTACTTTTTTCTTCTCCATTTATCTCTTCTTCACTATCTGCAAAATTGGCATGTGCAACGGCAACATTCATTTGAGTTGTTTCTATATATGCTGTTATTTTAGGGTCTAGTTTTTCACCCTTATAGGTATGAGTCATTGTCCCTTTTACATTTGACGCAGGAACATCTTTACCTTCTACTGTCCATCTTGTTTCTGCTTTTTCTTCTTCAGTAATCTCATCAACATTATATATTGCTTGAGCTTCAAACTCTTTATTGTCATTGTTCGTAATATTAACGAGAATATCTTCTACCTCAAGATAACGCTTAAGTTCAGTAACTTCATATCCCTCTTCAACTGCATCAACTACAAATGCATGAGCATGTCCGTGTTTATAGACATTCTCTTTTTCTAGTGTAACAGACATTTTTAAACCTTTGCTGTTAATGGTATCGTCTGTTGGGTTATCTGTTAATATATCTTTATTCTCTTGGTCATTGTTTTTAATGAAGTACCAGTTGATTTGTGCCTCTTGTGTTGTTGTAAGTTCTGTTGTTTCACTCCATGCACCATCTTCAAACTTTTCTACACTTGCTGTGTATGTTAATACTTGGGTAATCTCATCTTGTTTAGTAATGCTTGCTTCAACTTTTGTAACTTTGAGTTTATTATAAAGTGGTTTTTCTATTTTAGCAATAGTAATGTTACTCGCTGTTACTCCTGCATTTCCTGAGTTAGTATCAACTTTTGATGCTTTTAGATGAATCCCTCCTCCGTCTACCGTTAGAACACTTCCCCCACACTTTAGGCTTATTCCATCACTTGCTTCTATTTCTACAGTTTCAGCTTCTTGTTTAATTGTTTTTGCGTTTAAATGGTAAGAACTTGTTATTTCAATCCCAAGTTCTGCTTCTATTTGTAAAAATAGATTTGCTAAGTATTTTTCTTTTTGGTCTTTTTCTATATAGTGAGTTACTTGACCTTTTATCCTTTGGATAAGATCTTGTTCTATGATTGTTTTTTGATTATTATTGATGATGGTGTTAGCATCTTTAAGTATATGTATCTCTTGGTCTTCTTTGATTGTTAGTATTTGCTCTTTTTCTATTGTCTTTATCTCATTACCTAGTATATTTACTTTCTTATCATTTCCTATTGTTTGGGTTGAATCGTTTTGGACAGAGAGTTCTAGGTCATTATCTATGATTATTTTTTTATTGTTTGCTATATGTGTATTACTATTGTTTAGTACATTTAGTTCATAATCATTCTGTGCTCTTAGGCTTAGTAACTCTTCTCCTTGTTTATCTTCAAAGAGTAGTTCATTGTATCCCTCTTTATCTTCGTATTGGGGTGTTGTTTGGGTTTTTATAAATGACTTTGTTTTTTCTTTTGGCAGGTTAAATGGATGTCGGTTCTCTCCATTGTGCAAAGCTCCCGTTATTATTGGTCTATCTATATCTCCATTTATAAAGCTTACTATTACTTCAGAGTTAACTCTAGGTAAGAACTGTACGCCGTAGCCATCTCCACTATAAATATTTGAGAGTGGTACATAAGCAGAGGTAGGTCTCTTTTCATCAAAGTGAAATATTACTTTTATCTCTCCTCTTTCGTTTACATCTATTTCATTTGCAAACTTTTGAGTATCTTTATCTGTATTTGAAACTATTGCTGTTTGTATAGAGTGGATTCGTGGTTTAGAAGTAATTACTTGGGGTCTATATATAACATCACTTGGGATTGCTATGAACTCTACACTGTACTGTGCTTGTTGTTCATCATCTGCAACTTGAGCATACTCATCTAAGGCATTTGGAAATGTTGCTTTATACTTTACACTTAGAACAATTACTTGAGTATTCTTATGTCCTTTAATATCTTTTAGGTTTAGCACCACTCCATCTTTAACACTTAATTCTTCTGAGTTTCCTAGAACTCTAATACCTTGTGAAAAACCTTGTTCTGCATCTATCTTTGCATAACGAGAGAGGTCTTTATACAGAGACTCATCTAGTTTATCAAGTCTATCACGGAGAGTCTCTTTTTTTATATCTGAGCGTAATTGGGATGTTACTTCATTATCAGCAAAAGTATGACTATGCATTACTTGTCCTGCTTGTATATTGAAGTCTAAGGAAGGCTTTTTATTTTCATAATAGTCTTGTGCTTGTGCTGATGTTGAAAATGTTTTAACTTTATTATATGTACATTCTATGATTTCTGTATTTAGTGGAGCATGTTCGTTTAGTTCACATAGGGTAACTGTGTATGGATTATTTGAAGATGCATCTATTAGAAGGATGTAACCTTCTTCTTCACACAACATTTTAATAAATTCAAAATCACTTTGTTTATACTGTGTACAAGTATGACGCTTAGGTATAGTTTGAGTATCTATTTTTACATCAAGTTGAATATTTAGTAGTACTGAATATTTTGCAATGATAGATGAAATGATATCAGGTACATTCATCTCTTGATAAACTTCATATCTTTGGTTAAGTGAAAGATAGTGTAGAGGGGATACTATTTTTATTTGGTAAAGCTTTTTTCTTGCTACACTTCCATTCTCTTTAGCTTCAATGATTTTTCCATATATCTTTTTAGAGTTTAGTGGGCTTGTTTCATCTCTTAAGTGTAGTTGCGTTTCTGTATCTACTATATCCTCTACATTTATCTCTTCATCACTTATAAAGGTAAGTTTATATTCGTACCCAGTTAAGATTGAACTTTTACCTTCTAGTTCATATACGCTATAGGAGTCTCTTCCTTGTATAATAGTATCTGCTTGATTATATTCAGATAGTTTTAGTTGGGCTGAGATTCGTTGGTGGATTTTACTGTTCATGGGAGATGCTAGTTGTGACATTTTCTACCTTTTAAAGATACTTAATAAAGTATAGGGGCTTACGCACCTACACCTACTATGGTAAACTTTAGAGCTTAGATTTACTAAACATAATGTACATCACGCTTTCCATACAAGATATTTTCATCTCCGCTGTTTGGATGGTGGGCGATACCTGAAGTTGAAGAGTGGTGTAAAAACTGTGACTTAAACTTCTTTAAATACGCATCATCCAAGTCAAGTACCTTAGCCTTCTCTAATTCTTTCATATTTTTGTATGTTAATTTTCCAAGATTTTTCATAGGAACAAGTTTCTTTGCTTTTTCAAACATATATTCAAATGGTATTTGAGCATACTCTGCATCAATGGATTTTCTATACATGTAGATATAATATGTAGTATCATCTTCCATGTTTTCATCTCCCTCATTTTCCCATTTATCAATATAAAACCCATCTGCAATTTTTTTACTGTCAATATCTTTTAAAAACTCTTTTTTATTATTTATAAATTCAAATTTTGCATCTTTAACCCAAGAATATAATTTATTCCATTTCTTTAGTTTAGAAATGACCTTTTTATCAAAAGAAGGGTCTATATCATGGAAAAATTGTGTCGGAAGGTTACGAAGTTCATCATTATCATCGCCATACCCACCACCAACATCAGAGTGTGCTCCAAAAAACTCTTTCTCTTCAAAGTGCTTTGGTAGTTGCTCACTACTAGATGTTTTAATAGAAAAAAGGTCAAAGTTATATCTGTACTCTTGTTGAGCAGTTAAATGAACTACTCTTGAGACCTTTTTATGATGTAGTTTTAAATCTAAATCTTCAGCATCATTTTTTTGGATGAGTCCATAATGAGGAACCGTATCAAAAATACCTACAAAACGAAAAATAATTCTGTCAATGATAATCTGGTCTTTTTCATCATTTCCCTCTTTAATCAAATAGGGATAGAGATTTTCACCATTTTTACTAAGTTCATATTCTATATAAGTTTTACCTTTTTTATCTGTTACTTCTCTCTCAAACACGGTATCTAATTCTTTTGAAATTGAACCCACAAAATGTCTAGCTTCTGCTGCTCCACGAGAAAATCCAAAAACATCTAAAACTAAAGTATCAATATATCCTGTACTAAACCCTTTTAACTCTCTTCTTAAGTCTTTACAAGCCTGTTCAACCTTAGTAACAACGCCTGTTGAAAACATTGCAAGAGCTGAACCACGGAACACTTCATCTTCCTCTTTTTTACCAGTTTTTCTACTGTCATAAGTTCCAGCACCAGTAATGTAGAGCTTTTTTCTGTAACATTTGTAAAGATGCTGTTCTTTATGACTTGAATTATTTACTTGTGTGTTATACAAATCATACAGTTTAACAACATTAGTGTCATCCCCTGTATAACTAGAATCTTTTCCACTTGGTAGAAGCTCATCAACAATAAACTCATCT
The DNA here is from genome assembly GCF_029027405.1 of Sulfurimonas sp. NCBI lineage: Bacteria > Pseudomonadati > Campylobacterota > Epsilonproteobacteria > Campylobacterales > Sulfurimonadaceae > Sulfurimonas > Sulfurimonas sp. Next base: position 803,254 of record NZ_CP093396.1, on the reverse strand, counting down.
ACCTCTTTTGAATCTTCATCACGAAAATAATCATATATCTTATCAGCATCGTAAGAGACTTTGTCTTGCCACATTCCAAAAAACCAGCTTCCACCATCATACTTTTTTTCGGATATTGAAATGTGACCGTAGGAACCTATGTTTTCTTTTAGGTCTTTGAAGATTAGAGGTAAGACTTTTGATTTTGGAATATCTTTCCTCATTATTAGTTGTTCCCAACTTTCATCTGGATATACCCCTGAATCTATATTCACTATTTTCTCATTAATAAATTGTTCATAATCCAAACGCATCTGTGTATTAAACTTATTATTATTGGTTCCATCAAAAAACAGACCACACTCAAAGCGGATTTTTGGAAGAAGAGCTATGATAGGGTTTTGTGCTTTTATAAGCTCTAACTTATCATCTTCACCTTTGTAACCATAAGCCCACGCTACTACTGCAAAAGCGTGATGTTTATAAGAACCTTCTGTTTTACCTTTTTCTTTTTGAATAAGTTTATGACACTCTTTTGTAGAAAAAGGAAGAACCATTCTTGTTCTCATTGCACCTTTTTCTTTATGGACAGCATCTAAGGTCTTTGCTTGTGCATTCATATGATAAACTTTTAGTAACCCTTCTAAAGAGGTGCTAGAACATGCAACGGAGTGAACTAAGTTAATATGTTTCCCACTTTTAACAACCATCTGCTGTTTTATCTTACTTCGTTCACTCACTGCGTTTTCATCAATAGCAGATTTAACTAAGGGGGCATACTTACTTTTAATGGCATCTAGAAGAGACTCGTTATCTTTGTTAGCTTTTCGTAACTCTTGACTCTCTTTATATCCAACAAGCAAATAAGCCCATCGGATTTTTTCATTAAAAGAAGCACATTGAGCGTTTGAGTTTGTACTCGCTTCATTTCCTGTTAAAGCTTGGGCAATTAATATCATAGCATCTTCGTTAAAGGCTACGGCTCCTAAGGCTCGTTTCTCTTTTTTTGCCATTAAAGTAATCCTTTTTTTATTAAGTATTTTATAGCTTTTTGGTTGCCCATAGATGCGGCTTTTTTATACCACTTAATATATTTTTGATTATCCTTATATATATAATGATATAAGACACCAAGATTTAACGCAGCTATAGAATCACCTCTTTTTACTAGTTTTTCATATAGAATTCTTGCTTTATCGTATTCCTTATACCTGCTATAATTCTGTGCAAGAACACCAATATCAGAGATTTTTCCACTTTCAGCCTCTTTTTGATAGCACTCTAAAGCCCTAACCTTATCTTTAATTATTTCTTTATACATCAAACAGACCATTTTATTTTCATCTGCTTTCCTAAACCACATCTCAGCTGTTTTATAATCGCCTTTATTTCCATACTCTAAACCAATATTATGCATAGCATTTGTACTTCCAAATTCAGCCGCTTGATGGTAATATTTATTTTCCATCTCTTTATTATTCATATAGTTTTTAGTATAAGCATCTGCTATCATTGTAAACCAATCAGCCTTTTGTTCAGGAAACTCTTTAATTAATTCTTTTAAAATCTCTTCTCTTTTTGTATACTCTTTAACCCTAAAATAAAAGTTAGCTAAAAACTGTTTATTCCAATAAACATCTTCATCTTTTTTTATAGCTTTTTCATATATCTCTATGGTGTTACTTTTACCATAAACATTTTCCATCGTTTCATTAAGATGTTGCATGGCATCATCATAATCTTGCATGGCAGATTTTTTATACCATTTAAGAGCTTCTTTTTTATCATCAAGAGCTTCATCATAAATACCACCTAGAAAAAAAGCAGCTTTAGCATTACCTTTTTCTGCTGACTTTTTATACCAAGAGATAGACTTATCATATTCTTTATCTATTGCGTAAAATGATGCTAAGAAGTTTATATCTTCAATACTGTCTGTTTTTTTTGCTTCTTTTACTAAACATTTCACAAAACTACTTTTACCATCTCCTACTTGACAATTTCCAAGCTTTGCTTGGAGTACGCTAGTTATTACTAAAAATGCTAATATATACTTAAGAATCATTATTTGAAACTTCCTTTTCATCCTTAATGTCGCCTGTTGTTTTCTCTTCACTTTCAACATCATTACTCAAAGTAATAATAGCTGCATTTTCAGGATTTCCTTCGATATAAGCTTTAAAGAGAATATCTCTAACTTTCTCTTCTTTTAAATCGTGTGTTATCTCTGTTTTTCCATTTAGCTCTGATTTCTCTTTTCCGTTAATGTTCCAACGAATTTTTGCTTTTTCATCTTCTTTAATATCTTCAACATTTAATGTTGCTTCACATTCTACTGAACCATCTTTTATTTTTCCTACATGATAAATATTTTCTACTTCAAGATAACGCATAAGTTCAGTAACTTCATATCCCTCTTCAACTGCATCAACTACAAATGCATGAGCATGTCCGTGTTTATAGATATTCTCTTTTTCGAGTGTAACAGACATTTTTAAACCTTTGATGTTAATGGTATCGTCTGTTGGGTTGTCTGTTAATATATCTTTATTCTCTTGGTCATTATTTTTAATGAAGTACCAGTTGATTTGTGCCTCTTGTGTTGTTGTAAGTTCTGTTGTTTCACTCCATGCACCATCTTCAAACTTTTCTACACTAGCTGTATATGTTAATACTTGGGTAATCTCATCTTGTTTAGTAATGCTTGCTTCAACTTTTGTAACTCTGAGTTTATTATAAAGTGGTTTTTCTATTTTAGCAATAGCAATGTTACTCGCTGTTACTCCTGCATTTCCTGAGTTAGTATCAACTTTTGATGCTTTTAGATGAATCCCTCCTCCATCTACAGTTAGAACACTTCCCCCACACTTTAGGCTTATTCCATCACTTGCTTCTAGTTCTACAGTTTCAGCTTCTTGTTTAATTGTTTTTGCGTTTAAATGGTAAGAACTTGTTATTTCAATCCCAAGTTCTGCTTCTATTTGTAAAAATAGATTTGCTAAGTATTTCTCTTTTTGATCTTTTTCTATATAGTGAGTTACTTGACCTTTTATCCTTTGGATAAGATCTTGTTCTATGATTGTTTTTTGATTATTATTGATGATGGTGTTAGCATCTTTAAGTATATGTATCTCTTGGTCTTCTTTGATTGTTAGTATTTGCTCTTTTTCTATTGTCTTTATCTCATTACCTAGTATATTTACTTTCTTATCATTTCCTATTGTTTGGGTTGAATCGTTTTGGACAGTGAGTTCTAGGTCATTATCTATGATTGTCTTTTTATTGTTTGCTATATGTGTATTACTATTGTTTAGTACATTTAGTTCATAATCATTCTGTGCTCTTAGGCTTAGTAACTCTTCTCCTTGTTTATCTTCAAAGAGTAGTTCATTATATCCCTCTTTATCTTCATATTGGGGTGTTGTTTGGGTTTTTATAAATGACTTTGTTTTTTCTTTTGGCAGGTTAAATGGATGTCGGTTTTCTCCATTGTGCAAGGCTCCCGTTATTATTGGTCTATCTATATCTCCATTTATAAAGCTTACTATTACTTCAGAGTTAACTCTAGGTAAGAACTGTACGCCGTAGCCATCTCCACTATAAATATTTGAGAGTGGTACATAAGCAGAGGTAGGTCTCTTTTCATCAAAGTGAAATATTACTTTTATCTCTCCTCTTTCGTTTACATCTATTTCATTTGCAAACTTTTGAGTATCTTTATCTGTATTTGAAACTATTGCTGTTTGTATAGAGTGGATTCGTGGTTTGGAAGTAATTACTTGGGGTCTATATATAACATCACTTGGGATTGCTATGAACTCTACACTGTACTGTGCTTGTTGTTCATCATCTGCAACTTGAGCATACTCATCTAAGGCATTTGGAAATGTTGCTTTATACTTTACACTTAGAACAATTACTTGAGTATTTTTATGTCCTTTAATATCTTTTAGGTTTAGAACTACTCCATCTTTAACACTTAATTCTTCTGAGTTTCCTAGGACTCTAATACCTTGTGAAAAACCTTGCTCTGCATCTATCTTTGCATAACGAGAGAGGTCTTTATACAGAGACTCATCTAGTTTATCAAGTCTATCACGGAGAGTCTCTTTTTTTATATCTGAGCGTAATTGGGATGTTACTTCATTATCAGCAAAAGTATGACTATGCATTACTTGTCCTGCTTGTATATTGAAGTCTAAAGAAGGCTTTTTATTTTCATAATAGTCTTGTGCTTGTGCTGATGTTGAAAATGTTTTAACTTTATTATATGTACATTCTATGATTTCTGTATTTAGTGGAGCATGTTCGTTTAGTTCACATAGGGTAACTGTGTATGGATTATTTGAAGATGCATCTATTAGAAGGATGTAACCTTCTTCTTCACACAACATTTTAATAAATTCAAAATCACTTTGTTTATACTGTGTACAAGTATGACGCTTTGGTATAGTTTGAGTATCTATTTTTACATCAAGTTGAATATTTAGTAGTACTGAATATTTTGCAATGATAGATGAAATGATATCAGGTACATTCATCTCTTGATATACTTCATATCTTTGGTTAAGTGAAAGATAGTGTAGAGGGGATACTATTTTTATTTGGTAAAGCTTTTTTCTTGCTACACTTCCATTCTCTTTAGCTTCAATGATTTTTCCATATATCTTTTTAGAGTTTAGTGGGCTTGTTTCATCTCTTAAGTGTAGTTCTGTCTCTGTATCTACTATATCCTCTACATTTATCTCTTCATCACTTATGAAGGTAAGTTTATATTCGTATCCAGTTAAGATTGAACTTTTACCTTCTAGTTCATATACGCTATAGGAGTCTCTTCCTTGCATCATAGTATCTGCTTGATTATATTCAGATAGTTTTAGTTGGGCTGTTATGGTTTTATGGAGTTTGGTTTTTTGCTTTAGAGTGTTATTTAAGTAAATTAGTTTAGACATATTTTAGCTTACTTTATTCTCTCTAAAACAACTTTTGGAATTTTTCTCTCTTTACCTTTTTCTTTCATCTGTTTTATATATGTACTGTAGGCTTGTTTAGCTTTTTCTTTGTTTTTTAAACCCCAATAAGCATCTCCTAGATTAATGTAGGCTACTGTTCTGTTTGGATATTTATCTATGATTTTTTCTAGGAGGTAGATTGCTTCTGGATAGGCTTTTGCTTTTTCTAGGTAGTATGCTATGTTGTTGTATGAAGTTAGAGTTTTTCCAGATATTGAATCTATAATTAAATAATTTTTTAAATAATTTTTAGTAATCTCTTTTATATCACCTTTATTGTTCCCTAGTTGTTTTATTGTTAAAGCAGGTTCTGCACAAAGCTTTGTTTCATATAGACGTTTCAAAAGTAGTTTTTTGTTGTAGTATTTATAATGCGGTGTCCACGATGGATCAAAAACTATTTCACCACCAGAACCCAAAATACTTATATTTTTCTCCTTTATTTCACTTAATCCATTTTCATTAATTTGATAGATATGTGTTATAAACTCAAGAGAGCCAAAACGTATGCCACTATTGTAACTTTGAATCATTAGAATTAAATAGTTACTTCCATTTTTTGAACAAGAAATATCAAAGACATTTTCTCCTGATCCATAGACATATTTTTCACTAAGGAATTTTTTTTTCACATTCCCCTTTAATACATAACCTTCAATACTATTATGTGCGGGGATATAATGTCCTTCTTCATCAGTATAAGATTTTACTTTATTTTTTTTATTAAACTTAATAGAAATATTTTTTAAATTTATATCATTTATTTTCGTATTTGTATTATCACGATAATCAATATCAGATAATCTTTCAAGCTCAAAATTACTCAGTGCATAAGCCTGATTAAATAATAATGTAGCGAATAGTGTTATAAAAATCTTATATATCATGATGTGAGTCCTAGTTTTTTACTTATTTTTTCAAAAGCGTGCCATCTTTCTTTTAGGTGGTTTGCTTCACTAGAGTGATTACTCATAAATGGATTAGATTGTGTACGTTTTCCATTTACTCTACCACTCACCTTATATACATCTTCTTTAGTGATTCCAGCTGTATATGCATTCATTGGCTTAGTTTTCCACCAAATACACGCTGATAGTACAGCACATTCTAAATCAGTTTCAAGTAGTTCAGGTGTAACTTCAAAATCTTTTTTGTTATTTGGATTGATTTTATTATACTCTGTTGAAACAGTTTTATAGTTATCTCGTCCAGTAACTTGAAGAATACCACGACCTCTAAATTTATATCCATCTCCAGTTGTATTATTTCCCATACGTCCACCATAAACTAAATTAAAAAAGTCAGGTTGTTTGCAGTATTTTTGATTATTAGGGAAGTAAGAATTTTGTTGTAAAGTATCTAATTTACGAAAGCTTCTAAAGTTTGAGGCGGCTGTTTTCCTATAGTTAACCCCTTCCGTTAAATCTTTGAAACAGTTCGATTCAACAGAAACTTGAGATAAGAAATGAGCAATTTTAATATTAGTATTTATTTCATAAAGTGGACAATACTTGTTAAGAGCATTCAATAAGTTAGTTCTATTGCCAGAACCACTACAAATCGAATTCAACATCTCTTTAGTAATCAACTCGTCTTTAACTTCATACCCCCACCCCTCAACCAAAGCCTCATCCAAAGCAAGTAGTGTGTTCTTTCCTACTACTCCGTCAGCTTTACTTTGATTGTATTGATGAGTATTGTTTGTTGCTTTATAGTTCTCTTGGAAAGTCATTACTGCTTGTTCTCCATCATTTCCTAACTTAGCATCTATACCATCACTACCTATATCTATTTTCATCTTTTGAAGAGCTTCTTGTATGAGTTTTACTTCATTACCTTTAGAACCTTTTTTTAATACTGTCTTTTGTATATCTTCTACTATATCATTTAAAACTTTATCTTCTTTGTAGAGTTTTGATTTTAGGGTTCTTTGTATACTTGTTTTATTACTTTTATACTCTTTATCTTTATGTTTGACTACTGCTTGTATATCTTGTATATCATTTATATCTATACTTAGCATTGTTGCTATTTCTTGCATAGTTAATGTTTTTTGAATCTCTTTGTTTTTAACATACTCTTCGAAGCTACATACTTTAGGTTCATTGATGTTTTTTAGCAAAGTGACTATATCTAGTTGTATTTCTATTCCTTCTCCAATATTTGCATTTGCTTTTATTATTATCTCTTCATCAGGTTTTACTACTTTAGCGAAGGCTTGTGTTGGTTTATCTATTGAAACATTTGTTATTTCACCTTCAAGTGTAGGTCTTACATAAGAGATAGTCTCTCCTGTGTTTTTTGGATACTCTCTTGGATATACTTTTATATTTATCTCTACTAGTTTAGGTTCATCTTCTTTTTTTGCTTTAAGTTTATGTTCTACGCTTAGGTCATCTTTTACTTTTTCTTCTATAGTTGTTACTTTACCTGAAGAGTCTTTTTCTTGTATCTCTACTTTTAAATCTTTTATCTCATCTTTTGTTGGGTTATCTATGTTTAGTTCAACACTATAGTTTACTTGGGTAGAGTGAGGTTCAACTATATTCTTACCTAAGACTTCTACTACATTTACTTGGCGTTTTAGTTCACTTAGTCCATAACCCTCTGTTTCATCTTCTGGGCTATTTACAAAGCAGTGTGCATGTCCGTAGTGTTGTATATTATCATCTTGTAGTTTTACTTTCATTATGAGAGCATCTATCTCTATCTCATCATCTGTTGGATTATCTTGTAGTAGTCTTGTATCTAGTTCATCATTGTTTTTTATGAAGTACCATTTTAGTTGAGCTGTTTGTGTTGGGTTTAGTTCTGTGGTCTCACTCCATGTTCCATCTTCATATTTTTCTACTTTTGCTGTATATATAAGTTCTTGTGTAATCTTATCTTGTTTAGAGATTGATGTTTGCATTCCTATTACTCTTATCTTTTCATAGAGTGGTTTTTTCAAGTCTTCTATACTAACTGTTTTTGAAGTGACTCCTGCGTTTGCTGAGTTATCATCATAGTTTGATGTTTTAAAGTGTATACCTGAGCTATCTACTGTTAGAACATTTCCTCCAACTTTCAAGCTTATTCCCTTTGCTGAGTCTAGCTCTATAGTTTTTGCTGCTTGTTTTATGGTCTTTGCTTTTAGGGAGTATGCTTTTTTTACTTCTATAGCTAAGTTCTCTCCTACTTGTTGGTATTTACTACCTAGGTGTTTTTGTTGAGTATCTTTTTCTACAAAAGAGGTAGAGAAACCTTTTACTCTTTGTGTTAAGTCTTTTTGAACAACATTAAATGAGTTATTATTAACAATAGAGTTTGAGTCTTTAAGTATATGTATCTCTTGGTCTTCTTTGATTGTTAGTATTTGCTCTTTTTCTATTGTCTTTATCTCATTACCTAGTATATTTACTTTCTTATCATTTCCTATTGTTTGGGTTGAATCGTTTTGGACAGAGAGTTCTAGGTCATTATCTATGATTGTTTTTTTATTATTTGCTATATGTGTATTACTATTGTTTAGTACATTTAGTTCATAATCATTCTGTGCTCTTAGGCTTAGTAACTCTTCTCCTTGTTTATCTTCAAAGAGTAGTTCATTATATCCCTCTTTATCTTCGTATTGGGGTGTTGTTTGGGTTTTTATAAATGACTTTGTTTTTTCTTTTGGCAGGTTAAATGGATGTCGGTTCTCTCCATTGTGCAAAGCTCCCGTTATTATTGGTCTATCTATATCTCCATTTATAAAGCTTACTATTACTTCAGAGTTAACTCTAGGTAAGAACTGTACGCCATAGCCATCTCCACTATAAATATTTGAGAGTGGTACATAAGCAGAGGTAGGTCTCTTTTCATCAAAGTGAAATATTACTTTTATCTCTCCTCTTTCGTTTACATCTATTTCATTTGCAAACTTTTGAGTATCTTTATCTGTATTTGATACTATTGCTGTTTGTATAGAGTGGATTCGTGGTTTAGAAGTAATTACTTGGGGTCTATATATAACTTCACTTGGGATTGCTATGAACTCTACACTGTACTGTGCTTGTTGTTCATCATCTGCAACTTGAGCATACTCATCTAAGGCATTTGGAAATGTTGCTTTATACTTTACACTTAGAACAATTACTTGAGTATTCTTATGTCCTTTAATATCTTTTAGGTTTAGCACCACTCCATCTTTAACACTTAATTCTTCTGAGTTTCCTACGACTCTAATACCTTGTGAAAAACCTTGTTCTGCATCTATCTTTGCATAACGAGAGAGGTCTTTATACAAAGACTCATCTAGTTTATCAAGTCTATCACGGAGAGTCTCTTTTTTTATATCTGAGCGTAATTGGGATGTTACTTCATTATCAGCAAAAGTATGACTATGCATTACTTGTCCTGCTTGTATATTGAAGTCTAAAGAAGGCTTTTTATTTTCATAATAGTCTTGTGCTTGTGCTGATGTTGAAAATGTTTTAACTTTATTATATGTACATTCTATGATTTCTGTATTTAGTGGAGCATGTTCGTTTAGTTCACATAGGGTAACTGTGTATGGATTATTTGAAGATGCATCTATTAGAAGGATGTAACCTTCTTCTTCACACAACATTTTAATAAATTCAAAATCACTTTGTTTATACTGTGTACAAGTATGACGCTTTGGTATAGTTTGAGTATCTATTTTTACATCAAGTTGAATATTTAGTAGTACTGAATATTTTGCAATGATAGATGAAATGATATCAGGTACATTCATCTCTTGATAAACTTCATATCTTTGGTTAAGTGAAAGATAGTGTAGAGGGGATACTATTTTTATTTGGTAAAGCTTTTTTCTTGCTACACTTCCATTCTCTTTAGCTTCAATGATTTTTCCATATATCTTTTTAGAGTTTAATGGGCTTGTTTCATCTCTTAAGTGTAGTTCTGTTTCTGTATCTACTATATCCTCTACATTTATCTCTTCATCACTTATGAAGGTAAGTTTATATTCGTATCCAGTTAAGATTGAACTTTTACCTTCTAGTTCATATACGCTATAGGAGTCTCTTCCTTGCATCATAGTATCTGCTTGATTATATTCAGATAGTTTTAGTTGGGCTGAGATTCGTTGGTGGATTTTACTGTTCATGGGAGATGCTAGTTGTGACATTTTCTACCTTTTAAAGATACTTAGATACTTAATAAACTTTGGTATGAAAAGTACTAAAATATACTTTTCACACTAAAACTTATTTTCCGGGTTTCCCCGAAATAAAGTATAGGGGCTTACGCACCTACACCTACTCTCCAGTCATCTTCTCCAGATGTACTAGCAGTTTCATGTCTCCAAGAAATCTTTCTGTAAGAAAAAGATACTACTTCAAGAGGCATAACTTGAGCCGCTGATGAACTCTCTTGAGATTCCATTGATGCATCCATATTAGTTATTACAGCATCTTCAAGAGTCATACTGTAGTAATGTTCAGGTTTACCTGCATATGAAGTTCTATACCATTTAAGTTCTACTTTCTTTAAAGTCTCACCTTTAGTTAGTGCATTATAAAGAAGTGGTGAACTTTTATCAATTAGTTTAGTAACAATCAATGGGTTATGAGTTCTTTGACCTGTTGGCTGACCTGTAGTCGTATTTCGTGGGATGTTGATGTTGTGAGTAAATGCTTTTACTATCGCCTCATCTTCATGACCATTCTGATAAATATTACCTACTGATTCTGGTGTTGTTGCACCTTCTGTTATATTACCTTGTGTGCTACCCTCGATTGACATAAAAACTGGATTATCCATTTAATTTCCTTATAGTTAATTTGGGTTTTATTATAGTCTTTAAAATACAACAAACAACTTAAAAAATATGCTTATTTGTTATATTACAATTATCGAAGTTAACTAATAAAGCAAGATTGTTTTTTTGTTGAGCTATATTTAACTCTTTTGCCGTAAATTTCCACTTTCTTATTGGTATAGTTGTCCATTGAAGGCATATTTACATCAATAGGAGCTATTCCATCTAAATCAGCTGAATGATGAAGATATCCTTGTCTTAACTCTTTATGTAAATCACCATGCATTTCGAATTTATCTTCTTTTAGCTCTTTATATACTTTATATAAAAATTTATTATTTCTTGAATCAATTTTATATTGAGTTGAGATATCTTCAAAAGGAACTTTTTCTGAATTATCATCTGAGTTCAAAGCTTCCGTGTGCATAAGCTTCAAGCTAACATACTCATACTTATTTGAAATTTTTGGTCTGTATATATATAAATTATCATCTTCAATCAAGTTTTTAATTCTATAAAAACCAGCTTTTTTATTTCGCTTAATTTCTTTTATATCTTCAGCTGCCTCTACAAATAAGTCTGGACTGCTCTTTATCCACTCATACTTTTTATTCCATTTAAGAAGCAATTTTTCATTCTCATCAGCGATATAACGAGGACTCTTTTCTTTATCCATATAACCACCACCGACATCAGCGTGTGCCCCAGGAAGAGCTATCTCTTTCATTTTTGAATCTTCTTGAAACTTTTTAGAAGCACTCTCAGTAATATGTGTCATAGCAAAGTTTTTTCTGTACTCATCTTCAGCTGTGAGATGAACAAGTCTTCCTAATTTAGCCTCTTTAAAATCTAAATTTAAATCTTTATTATCATTTGCTTGACAAATCCCATAATGAGCTACAGTATCGTAAATCCCTATAAAACGAAACGAAACAGAATCTATCTGTAGTTTTCTTGCATATTTTTTGTAATATGGATTATAGTAGTCTACATTTCGTTTATTTCTACCTACACTTTTTGTAACAGTAATTTTTTCAATATCTGTTCGTAGAGGATTAAAGTAGTAACGTCCTTCTACCTTTGTATAAACACCACCTTGCTCTGGATAAAAAGGAGAAAATATGTTTTTTGATTCATCACTTGTATTTAGTGTATATTTACGTGTTGTATCAGATGTCTGGACATCATACTCTTTCATTATAGAACTCACAAAGTGTCTTGCTTCTGCCGCTCCACGTGAGAATCCAAAAACATCAAGAACCAATTCATTTACTAAGTTATAATTATTATGACGTAAGTTTTTAGCTATTTTATCGCAGGTATATACTATATGGGCTAATACACCGGTACTTCCAAATGCCAATCCTAAACCTATTTTACTATCTGACTTTAGTTTCCCACTCTCATAAGGGTCTATACAACCATCTCCGCTAGCATATACTTTAAAGCTGTCTTTTATATATTTCCTTGGCTCTGAGTCTTTTAGATTTAAGGGGTCATAAGCTTTGTAATGTTCGAACAAACGTTTGATATTTGTATATCCATTCACAAAACTACTGCCCTCCCCTGAAGGAAGAATCTCATCATATACATACTCTTTTACTAGAGTCTCTTTATACTCTTGTGTGTCTGCATCTAGTATTATCCCATCTTTAACAGCTTTCTCAGTATCTTTGTTTAACTTTCCATCTTTAATATTTATAAGAAAGTCATAGACTTTATCTGAATGATCTGATGCTCTGTCTTGAAACCAAGACTTATATTTTGTATCTTCGTTGTTTATCTTGTCTTTTGATGAGTTTTGGAAATAACGGACATTTTCTTGAATTTCATCACGAATAGCGTTGATAACTTTGTCTTTTTGAGGTTTATCTACTTCTCTTATGTATGTTGCTGCATTTGGATAGAAATCCTGATTATGTCTATCTTCTTTCTTAATATAATCTACTATTGCTTCAGTATCCAAAACAATTTTAGTTTGCTCACTAAGGTACTTATGAAAATCAAGATTAAAGTCTACATTATACATACTGTTTTTAGTTCCATCGAAAAATACTCCATACTCAACTAGAACCTTTGGCATCAAAGAAACAGAAGCATGTTCACTTAGAACTAGTACATCATAAACATCATCTTTTTTATTGTATATATAAGGGAGTGCTACTAAAGCATAAGCTTCATCTTCTATATTATCAGCATATAAGTATTGATTACAGATTTTAACATCTAACCTAAGGTATCCAAAATTTGAATGCATATTTTTATCATTTTTTAACACAGAAGCTTCATCAAAAAAACCAAAGCCTTTTAGAAGACTTTTTAACTTATTAGCATCTTTAGACGGTGTACTTTGACGAATTATCCATTTATTTTTAAACTTTGAGGGATAAGTTCTAAACTCAGATATTTTTGTTTTATCTAAAGTAAAGGCAGGTTCATCTTTTGCATTTACACACTCTTGTAAAAGTGGGAGGTATCTGTCTTTTATCTCATTAATTCTATCTTCATTACTTTTTGCTTTATCATTTAGAAACGCATCGCCTAACTCATCTCGTCCAACTACTAAAAAAGCCCATCTTGTTCTAGCATTCTGCGCGGCAGCGACTCCACTATTATTATAAAAAAACCGTACAACATGCATAAACTCTGTATCATGATAATAGACATTTGATGAGCCTCTTTTTATTTCTGACATTATTTTTGTGCCTTTAGTTTTTTTAGTTGTTTTTTTGCACGTTTGCTACCAAGTTTAGAAGCTTTTTTATACCAATAAATTGCTTTTTCTTTGTCTTTTAAATCTCTTTGATAAATATTTCCAAGATTATTAGCTGCTTTCATACTTCCTAGTTTAGCACTTCTTTTATACCATTTTATTGCATTTTTATAATCTTTTTTATCATGATAATCATATCCGCGTCTAAACCCAGCAAAGCCACAACCCATAGCATCTGCTTTATCTAACCATTCATTGTATTTTTTTTCATCTTTTAAATCTACTTCATATGTAATTGCTAAATCTTCCGTTCCATCACAATCACCCATCTCATAAGCTTTAGTGTACCACTTAATAGCTTTTTTATAATCTTTAAAATGTTCAGCATACAAATATCCAATTCCTGAAGCACCTTCTGGATTACCCATTTCAAATGCCTTTAAACGGTATTTTTTTGTATTTTCATAATCTTTATACTCATTAACATAAACCCTTGCCATCCCTATATAACCTCTGCTATCATTTAGGTTTGCTAAGCGTTGAAATATCTCCAATGCCTCTTTAGCATCTCCTTTTTTAGCAAGCATATATCCATAAGCATCATAAGCATCTTTATTTCCGAGTGCCATCGATTTTTTATACCAAGGTTCTGCTTTTTTATACTCTAGCAGTTTGTCATAATTGGCTGCTAGATTATAAATAGACTTATACTCACCTAACTCTGCCCCTTCTTTATAATAATCAATTGCATCATTAAGTCCATTTTCTATATAGGCTTCATGAAGACTTCCTAAAAGGTAGTAAGATTCTTTGGAAGCTTTTTTAGCACCTTTTAGGTACTCTTTCTTTGCTTTTTGAAAGTCCTCTTTATCTAGGTAGAGATTCCCAAGATAGTTATATGCTTCAACATTACCTTTTTTTATCCACTCTTGATAATAAGCAATAGCTTCATCTTCTTTAAGTAGCTTTTTTTCTAAGATTGAACCTACTCTAAATACTGAATCTTTATAATTTTTATCTGCTGCTTTTTTAAACCATTTTACTGCAAGGTCATACTCTTTTTTCTGCTCTTCATAAATTCCACCAAGATAGTACATAGCTTTTGCATCATCTTGAAGAGTTACTTGTTTGTAAAAATTAATAGCTTCATCAAATCTATTTTTAGTAACAAGGTAACCTGCTAAGAAGTTTATATCTTCTACAGATTTACTATTATTAACTTCTTTTTTTAAACACTCTATATATTTATTTGTAGTTTCTAACTTATCTGTACATATTGAAACATCAGCATTTAATGCTGTTAGTAAAAATAATATTATTAATAAAAATCTATTCATTACTTTTTTCTTCTCCATTTATCTCTTCTTCACTATCTGCAAAATTGGCATGTGCAACGGCAACATTCATTTGAGTTGTTTCTATATATGCTGTTATTTTAGGGTCTAGTTTTTCACCCTTATAGGTATGAGTCATTGTCCCTTTTGCATTTGACGCAGGAACATCTTTACCTTCTACTGTCCATCTTGTTTCTGCTTTTTCTTCTTCAGTAATCTCATCAACATTATATATTGCTTGAGCTTCAAACTCTTTATTGTCATTGTTCGTAATATTAACGAGAATATCTTCTACCTCAAGATAACGCTTAAGTTCAGTAACTTCATATCCCTCTTCAACTGCATCAACTACAAATGCATGAGCATGTCCGTGTTTATAGATATTCTCTTTTTCTAGTGTAACAGACATTTTTAAACCTTTGCTGTTAATGGTATCGTCTGTTGGGTTATCTGTTAATATATCTTTATTCTCTTGGTCATTGTTTTTAATGAAGTACCAGTTGATTTGTGCCTCTTGTGTTGTTGTAAGTTCTGTTGTTTCACTCCATGCACCATCTTCAAACTTTTCTACACTTGCTGTGTATGTTAATACTTGGGTAATCTCATCTTGTTTAGTAATGCTTGCTTCAACTTTTGTAACTTTGAGTTTATTATAAAGTGGTTTTTCTATTTTAGCAATAGTAATGTTACTCGCTGTTACTCCTGCATTTCCTGAGTTAGTATCAACTTTTGATGCTTTTAGATGAATCCCTCCTCCGTCTACCGTTAGAACACTTCCCCCACACTTTAGGCTTATTCCATCACTTGCTTCTATTTCTACAGTTTCAGCTTCTTGTTTAATTGTTTTTGCGTTTAAATGGTAAGAACTTGTTATTTCAATCCCAAGTTCTGCTTCTATTTGTAAAAATAGATTTGCTAAGTATTTTTCTTTTTGGTCTTTTTCTATATAGTGAGTTACTTGACCTTTTATCCTTTGGATAAGATCTTGTTCTATGATTGTTTTTTGATTATTATTGATGATGGTGTTAGCATCTTTAAGTATATGTATCTCTTGGTCTTCTTTGATTGTTAGTATCTGCTCTTTTTCTATTGTCTTTATCTCATTACCTAGTATATTTACTTTCTTATCATTTCCTATTGTTTGGGTTGAATCGTTTTGTACAGAGAGTTCTAGGTCATTATCTATGATTGTTTTTTTATTATTTGCTATATGTGTATTACTATTGTTTAGTACATTTAGTTCATAATCATTCTGTGCTCTTAGGCTTAGTAACTCTTCTCCTTGTTTATCTTCAAAGAGTAGTTCATTATATCCCTCTTTATCTTCGTATTGGGGTGTTGTTTGGGTTTTTATAAATGACTTTGTTTTTTCTTTTGGCAGGTTAAATGGATGTCGGTTCTCTCCATTGTGCAAAGCTCCCGTTATTATTGGTCTATCTATATCTCCATTTATAAAGCTTACTATTACTTCAGAGTTAACTCTAGGTAAGAACTGTACGCCATAGCCATCTCCACTATAAATATTTGAGAGTGGTACATAAGCAGAGGTAGGTCTCTTTTCATCAAAGTGAAATATTACTTTTATCTCTCCTCTTTCGTTTACATCTATTTCATTTGCAAACTTTTGAGTATCTTTATCTGTATTTGATACTATTGCTGTTTGTATAGAGTGGATTCGTGGTTTAGAAGTAATTACTTGGGGTCTATATATAACTTCACTTGGGATTGCTATGAACTCTACACTGTACTGTGCTTGTTGTTCATCATCTGCAACTTGAGCATACTCATCTAAGGCATTTGGAAATGTTGCTTTATACTTTACACTTAGAACAATTACTTGAGTATTCTTATGTCCTTTAATATCTTTTAGGTTTAGCACCACTCCATCTTTAACACTTAATTCTTCTGAGTTTCCTACGACTCTAATACCTTGTGAAAAACCTTGTTCTGCATCTATCTTTGCATAACGAGAGAGGTCTTTATACAAAGACTCATCTAGTTTATCAAGTCTATCACGGAGAGTCTCTTTTTTTATATCTGAGCGTAATTGGGATGTTACTTCATTATCAGCAAAAGTATGACTATGCATTACTTGTCCTGCTTGTATATTGAAGTCTAAAGAAGGCTTTTTATTTTCATAATAGTCTTGTGCTTGTGCTGATGTTGAAAATGTTTTAACTTTATTATATGTACATTCTATGATTTCTGTATTTAGTGGAGCATGTTCGTTTAGTTCACATAGGGTAACTGTGTATGGATTATTTGAAGATGCATCTATTAGAAGGATGTAACCTTCTTCTTCACACAACATTTTAATAAATTCAAAATCACTTTGTTTATACTGTGTACAAGTATGACGCTTTGGTATAGTTTGAGTATCTATTTTTACATCAAGTTGAATATTTAGTAGTACTGAATATTTTGCAATGATAGATGAAATGATATCAGGTACATTCATCTCTTGATAAACTTCATATCTTTGGTTAAGTGAAAGATAGTGTAGAGGGGATACTATTTTTATTTGGTAAAGCTTTTTTCTTGCTACACTTCCATTCTCTTTAGCTTCAATGATTTTTCCATATATCTTTTTAGAGTTTAATGGGCTTGTTTCATCTCTTAAGTGTAGTTCTGTTTCTGTATCTACTATATCCTCTACATTTATCTCTTCATCACTTATGAAGGTAAGTTTATATTCGTATCCAGTTAAGATTGAACTTTTACCTTCTAGTTCATATACGCTATAGGAGTCTCTTCCTTGCATCATAGTATCTGCTTGATTATATTCAGATAGTTTTAGTTGGGCTGAGATTCGTTGGTGGATTTTACTGTTCATGGGAGATGCTAGTTGTGACATTTTCTACCTTTTAAAGATACTTAGATACTTAATAAACTTTGGTATGAAAAGTACTAAAATATACTTTTCACACTAAAACTTATTTTCCGGGTTTCCCCGAAATAAAGTATAGGGGCTTACGCACCTACACCTACTCTCCAGTCATCTTCTCCAGATGTACTAGCAGTTTCATGTCTCCAAGAAATCTTTCTGTAAGAAAAAGATACTACTTCAAGAGGCATAACTTGAGCCGCTGATGAACTCTCTTGAGATTCCATTGATGCATCCATATTAGTTATTACAGCATCTTCAAGAGTCATACTGTAGTAATGTTCAGGTTTACCTGCATATGAAGTTCTATACCATTTAAGTTCTACTTTCTTTAAAGTCTCACCTTTAGTTAGTGCATTATAAAGAAGTGGTGAACTTTTATCAATTAGTTTAGTAACAATCAATGGGTTATGAGTTCTTTGACCTGTTGGCTGACCTGTAGTCGTATTTCGTGGGATGTTGATGTTGTGAGTAAATGCTTTTACTATCGCCTCATCTTCATGACCATTCTGATAAATATTACCTACTGATTCTGGTGTTGTTGCACCTTCTGTTATATTACCTTGTGTGCTACCCTCGATTGACATAAAAACTGGATTATCCATTTAATTTCCTTATAGTTAATTTGGGTTTTATTATAGTCTTTAAAATACAACAAACAACTTAAAAAATATGCTTATTTGTTATATTACAATTATCGAAGTTAACTAATAAAGCAAGATTGTTTTTTTGTTGAGCTATATTTAACTCTTTTGCCGTAAATTTCCACTTTCTTATTGGTATAGTTGTCCATTGAAGGCATATTTACATCAATAGGAGCTATTCCATCTAAATCAGCTGAATGATGAAGATATCCTTGTCTTAACTCTTTATGTAAATCACCATGCATTTCGAATTTATCTTCTTTTAGCTCTTTATATACTTTATATAAAAATTTATTATTTCTTGAATCAATTTTATATTGAGTTGAGATATCTTCAAAAGGAACTTTTTCTGAATTATCATCTGAGTTCAAAGCTTCCGTGTGCATAAGCTTCAAGCTAACATACTCATACTTATTTGAAATTTTTGGTCTGTATATATATAAATTATCATCTTCAATCAAGTTTTTAATTCTATAAAAACCAGCTTTTTTATTTCGCTTAATTTCTTTTATATCTTCAGCTGCCTCTACAAATAAGTCTGGACTGCTCTTTATCCACTCATACTTTTTATTCCATTTAAGAAGCAATTTTTCATTCTCATCAGCGATATAACGAGGACTCTTTTCTTTATCCATATAACCACCACCGACATCAGCGTGTGCCCCAGGAAGAGCTATCTCTTTCATTTTTGAATCTTCTTGAAACTTTTTAGAAGCACTCTCAGTAATATGTGTCATAGCAAAGTTTTTTCTGTACTCATCTTCAGCTGTGAGATGAACAAGTCTTCCTAATTTAGCCTCTTTAAAATCTAAATTTAAATCTTTATTATCATTTGCTTGACAAATCCCATAATGAGCTACAGTATCGTAAATCCCTATAAAACGAAACGAAACAGAATCTATCTGTAGTTTTCTTGCATATTTTTTGTAATATGGATTATAGTAGTCTACATTTCGTTTATTTCTACCTACACTTTTTGTAACAGTAATTTTTTCAATATCTGTTCGTAGAGGATTAAAGTAGTAACGTCCTTCTACCTTTGTATAAACACCACCTTGCTCTGGATAAAAAGGAGAAAATATGTTTTTTGATTCATCACTTGTATTTAGTGTATATTTACGTGTTGTATCAGATGTCTGGACATCATACTCTTTCATTATAGAACTCACAAAGTGTCTTGCTTCTGCCGCTCCACGTGAGAATCCAAAAACATCAAGAACCAATTCATTTACTAAGTTATAATTATTATGACGTAAGTTTTTAGCTATTTTATCGCAGGTATATACTATATGGGCTAATACACCGGTACTTCCAAATGCCAATCCTAAACCTATTTTACTATCTGACTTTAGTTTCCCACTCTCATAAGGGTCTATACAACCATCTCCACTAGCATATACTTTAAAGCTGTCTTTTATATATTTCCTTGGCTCTGAGTCTTTTAGATTTAAGGGGTCATAAGCTTTGTAATGTTCGAACAAACGTTTGATATTTGTATATCCATTCACAAAACTACTGCCCTCCCCTGAAGGAAGAATCTCATCATATACATACTCTTTTACTAGAGTCTCTTTATACTCTTGTGTGTCTGCATCTAGTATTATCCCATCTTTAACAGCTTTCTCAGTATCTTTGTTTAACTTTCCATCTTTAATATTTATAAGAAAGTCATAGACTTTATCTGAATGATCTGATGCTCTATCTTGAAACCAAGACTTATATTTTGTATCTTCGTTGTTTATCTTGTCTTTTGATGAGTTTTGGAAATAACGGACATTTTCTTGGATTTCGTCACGAATTCTATTGATGATTACATCTTTTCTTGGTTCATCAACTTCTCTTATGTATGTTGCTGCATTTGGATAGAATTTTTCATTATGTACATCTTCTTTCTTAATATAATCTACTATTGCTTCAGTATCCAAAACAATTTTAGTTTGCTCACTAAGGTACTTATGAAAATCAAGATTAAAGTCTACATTATACATACTGTTTTTAGTTCCATCGAAAAATACTCCATACTCAACTAGAACCTTTGGCATCAAAGAAACAGAAGCATGTTCACTTAGAACTAGTACATCATAAACATCATCTTTTTTATTGTATATATAAGGGAGTGCTACTAAAGCATAAGCTTCATCTTCTATATTATCAGCATATAAGTATTGATTACAGATTTTAACATCTAACCTAAGGTATCCAAAATTTGAATGCATATTTTTATCATTTTTTAACACAGAAGCTTCATCAAAAAAACCAAAGCCTTTTAGAAGACTTTTTAACTTATTAGCATCTTTAGACGGTGTACTTTGACGAATTATCCATTTATTTTTAAACTTTGAGGGATAAGTTCTAAACTCAGATATTTTTGTTTTATCTAAAGTAAAGGCAGGTTCATCTTTTGCATTTACACACTCTTGTAAAAGTGGGAGGTATCTGTCTTTTATCTCATTAATTCTATCTTCATTACTTTTTGCTTTATCATTTAGAAACGCATCGCCTAACTCATCTCGTCCAACTACTAAAAAAGCCCATCTTGTTCTAGCATTCTGCGCGGCAGCGACTCCACTATTATTATAAAAAAACCGTACAACATGCATAAACTCTGTATCATGATAATAGACATTT
Organism: Sulfurimonas sp.; assembly: GCF_029027405.1. Taxonomy (NCBI): domain Bacteria; kingdom Pseudomonadati; phylum Campylobacterota; class Epsilonproteobacteria; order Campylobacterales; family Sulfurimonadaceae; genus Sulfurimonas; species Sulfurimonas sp. The sequence continues at coordinate 782,293 of NZ_CP093396.1, read as the reverse complement.
GATGAGCCTCTTTTTATTTCTGACATTATTTTTGTGCCTTTAGTTTTTTTAGTTGTTTTTTTGCACGTTTGCTACCAAGTTTAGAAGCTTTTTTATACCAATAAATTGCTTTTTCTTTGTCTTTTAAATCTCTTTGATAAATATTTCCAAGATTATTAGCTGCTTTCATACTTCCTAGTTTAGCACTTCTTTTATACCATTTTATTGCATTTTTATAATCTTTTTTATCATGATAATCATATCCGCGTCTAAACCCAGCAAAGCCACAACCCATGGCATCTGCTTTATCTAGCCATTCCATAGATTTTTTTTCATCATTTAATTTTTCATAAACTATTACTAAGTCTTCAGTTCCTTTGCAATCTTTCATTTCATAAGCTTTCGTGTACCATTTAATAGCTTTTTCTTTATCTTTAAGGTCTTTTAAATAAATATATCCAAGTAAACTAGCCCCTCTTGCATTTCCATTCTCAATAGTTTTCAAACAATACTCTTTACATTTTTCAAAATCATTGTATTCATTGATATATATTTGAGCCATTCCCCAATATCCTCGACCATCACCAAGTTTACCAAGCTCTTCTAAGGCACTTAATGCCCCTTTTAAGTCGCCTTTCTTTCTAAGCATATGACCATATCCAAAATAAGCATCTTTATTATTAAGTGCCATTGCCCTTTTATACCATATTTGAGATTTATCATATTTAGCCATATTATCATACAGCACTGCTAGATTATAAATAGACTTATACTCACCTAACTCTGCCCCTTCTTTATAATAATCAATTGCATCATTAAGTCCATTTTCTATATAGGCTTCATGAAGACTTCCTAAAAGGTAGTAAGATTCTTTGGAAGCTTTTTTAGCACCTTTTAGATACTCTTTCTTTGCTTTTTGAAAGTCCTCTTTATCTAGGTAGAGATTCCCAAGATAGTTATATGCTTCAACATTACCTTTTTTTATCCACTCTTGATAATAAGCAATAGCTTCATCTTCTTTAAGTAGCTTTTTTTCTAAGATTGAACCCGCTCTAAATACTGAATCTTTATAATTTTTATCTGCTGCTTTTTTAAACCATTTTACTGCAAGGTCATACTCTTTTTTCTGCTCTTCATAAATTCCACCAAGATAGTACATAGCTTTTGCATCATCTTGAAGAGTTACTTGTTTGTAAAGATTAATAGCTTCATCAAATCTATTTTTAGTAACAAGGTAACCTGCTAAGAAGTTTATATCTTCTACAGATTTACTATTATTAACTTCTTTTTTTAAACACTCTATATATTTATTTGTAGTTTCTAACTTATCTGTACATATTGAAACATCAGCATTTAATGCTGTTAGTAAAAATAATATTATTAATAAAAATCTATTCATTACTTTTTTCTTCTCCATTTATCTCTTCTTCACTATCTGCAAAATTGGCATGTGCAACGGCAACATTCATTTGAGTTGTTTCTATATATGCTGTTATTTTAGGGTCTAGTTTTTCACCCTTATAGGTATGAGTCATTGTCCCTTTTGCATTTGACGCAGGAACATCTTTACCTTCTACTGTCCATCTTGTTTCTGCTTTTTCTTCTTCAGTAATCTCATCAACATTATATATTGCTTGAGCTTCAAACTCTTTATTGTCATTGTTCGTAATATTAACGAGAATATCTTCTACCTCAAGATAACGCTTAAGTTCAGTAACTTCATATCCCTCTTCAACTGCATCAACTACAAATGCATGAGCATGTCCGTGTTTATAGACATTCTCTTTTTCTAGTGTAACAGACATTTTTAAACCTTTGCTGTTAATGGTATCGTCTGTTGGGTTGTCTGTTAATATATCTTTATTCTCTTGGTCATTATTTTTAATGAAGTACCAGTTGATTTGTGCCTCTTGTGTTGTTGTAAGTTCTGTTGTTTCACTCCATGCACCATCTTCAAACTTTTCTACACTAGCTGTGTATGTTAATACTTGGGTAATCTCATCTTGTTTAGTAATGCTTGCTTCAACTTTTGTAACTCTTAGTTTATTATAAAGTGGTTTTTCTATTTTAGCAATAGCAATGTTACTCGCTGTTACTCCTGCATTTCCTGAGTTAGTATCAACTTTTGATGCTTTTAGATGAATCCCTCCTCCATCTACAGTTAGAACACTTCCCCCACACTTTAGGCTTATTCCATCACTTGCTTCTATTTCTACAGTTTCAGCTTCTTGTTTAATTGTTTTTGCGTTTAAATGGTAAGAACTTGTTATTTCAATTCCAAGTTCTGCTTCTATTTGTAAAAATAGATTTGCTAAATATTTTTCTTTTTGGTCTTTTTCTATATAGTGAGTTACTTGACCTTTTATCCTTTGGATAAGATCTTGTTCTATGATTGTTTTTTGATTATTATTGATGATGGTATTAGCATCTCTAAGTATATGTATCTCTTGGTCTTCTTTGATTGTTAGTATCTGCTCTTTTTCTATTGTCTTTATCTCATTACCTAGTATATTTACTTTCTTATCATTTCCTATTGTTTGGGTTGAATCGTTTTGGACAGAGAGTTCTAGGTCATTATCTATGATTGTTTTTTTATTATTTGCTATATGTGTATTACTATTGTTTAGTACATTTAGTTCATAATCATTCTGTGCTCTTAGGCTTAGTAACTCTTCTCCTTGTTTATCTTCAAAGAGTAGTTCATTATATCCCTCTTTATCTTCGTATTGGGGTGTTGTTTGGGTTTTTATAAATGACTTTGTTTTTTCTTTTGGCAGGTTAAATGGATGTCGGTTCTCTCCATTGTGCAAAGCTCCCGTTATTATTGGTCTATCTATATCTCCATTTATAAAGCTTACTATTACTTCAGAGTTAACTCTAGGTAAGAACTGTACGCCATAGCCATCTCCACTATAAATATTTGAGAGTGGTACATAAGCAGAGGTAGGTCTCTTTTCATCAAAGTGAAATATTACTTTTATCTCTCCTCTTTCGTTTACATCTATTTCATTTGCAAACTTTTGAGTATCTTTATCTGTATTTGATACTATTGCTGTTTGTATAGAGTGGATTCGTGGTTTAGAAGTAATTACTTGGGGTCTATATATAACTTCACTTGGGATTGCTATGAACTCTACACTGTACTGTGCTTGTTGTTCATCATCTGCAACTTGAGCATACTCATCTAAGGCATTTGGAAATGTTGCTTTATACTTTACACTTAGAACAATTACTTGAGTATTCTTATGTCCTTTAATATCTTTTAGGTTTAGCACCACTCCATCTTTAACACTTAATTCTTCTGAGTTTCCTACGACTCTAATACCTTGTGAAAAACCTTGTTCTGCATCTATCTTTGCATAACGAGAGAGGTCTTTATACAAAGACTCATCTAGTTTATCAAGTCTATCACGGAGAGTCTCTTTTTTTATATCTGAGCGTAATTGGGATGTTACTTCATTATCAGCAAAAGTATGACTATGCATTACTTGTCCTGCTTGTATATTGAAGTCTAAAGAAGGCTTTTTATTTTCATAATAGTCTTGTGCTTGTGCTGATGTTGAAAATGTTTTAACTTTATTATATGTACATTCTATGATTTCTGTATTTAGTGGAGCATGTTCGTTTAGTTCACATAGGGTAACTGTGTATGGATTATTTGAAGATGCATCTATTAGAAGGATGTAACCTTCTTCTTCACACAACATTTTAATAAATTCAAAATCACTTTGTTTATACTGTGTACAAGTATGACGCTTTGGTATAGTTTGAGTATCTATTTTTACATCAAGTTGAATATTTAGTAGTACTGAATATTTTGCAATGATAGATGAAATGATATCAGGTACATTCATCTCTTGATAAACTTCATATCTTTGGTTAAGTGAAAGATAGTGTAGAGGGGATACTATTTTTATTTGGTAAAGCTTTTTTCTTGCTACACTTCCATTCTCTTTAGCTTCAATGATTTTTCCATATATCTTTTTAGAGTTTAGTGGGCTTGTTTCATCTCTTAAGTGTAGCTCTGTTTCTGTATCTACTATATCCTCTACATTTATCTCTTCATCACTTATGAAGGTAAGTTTATATTCGTATCCAGTTAAGATTGAACTTTTACCTTCTAGTTCATATACGCTATAGGAGTCTCTTCCTTGTATAATAGTATCTGCTTGATTATATTCAGATAGTTTTAGTTGGGCTGAGATTCGTTGGTGGATTTTACTGTTCATGAGAGATGTTAATTGTGACATTTTCTACCTTTTAAAGATACTTAGATACTTAATAAACTTTGGTATGAAAAGTACTAAAATATACTTTTCACACTAAAATTTATTTTCCGGGTTTCCCCGAAATAAAGTATAGGGGCTTACGCACCTACACCTACTCTCCAGTCATCTTCTCCAGATGTACTAGCAGTTTCATGTCTCCAAGAAATCTTTCTGTAAGAAAAAGATACTACTTCAAGAGGCATAACTTGAGCCGCTGATGAACTCTCTTGAGATTCCATAGATGCATCCATATTAGTTATTACAGCATCTTCAAGAGTCATACTGTAGTAATGTTCAGGTTTACCTGCATATGAAGTTCTATACCATTTAAGTTCTACTTTCTTTAAAGTCTCACCTTTAGTTAGTGCATTATAAAGAAGTGGTGAACTTTTATCAATTAGTTTAGTAACAATCAATGGGTTATGAGTTCTTTGACCTGTTGGTTGACCTGTAGTCGTATTTCGTGGGATGTTGATGTTGTGAGTAAATGCTTTTACTATCGCCTCATCTTCATGACCATTCTGATAAATATTACCTACTGATTCTGGTGTTGTTGCACCTTCTGTTATATTACCTTGTGTGCTACCTTCGATTGACATAAAAACTGGATTATCCATTTAATTTCCTTATAGTTAATTTGGGTTTTATTATAGTCTTTAAAATACAACAAACAACTTAAACTGTGAAATAATGAGTTATTTATGTTAAAAAGACTTTAGAGCTTAGATTTACTAAACATAATGTACATCACGCTTTCCATACAAGATATTTTCATCTCCTCTGTTTGGATGGTGGGCGATACCTGAAGTTGAAGAGTGGTGCAAGAACTGTGACTTAAACTTCTTTAAATACGCATCATCTAAGTCAAGTACCTTAGTCTTTTCTAATTCTTTCATATTTTTGTATGTTAATTTTCCAAGATTTTTCATAGGAACAAGTTTCTTTGCTTTTTCAAACATATATTCAAATGGTATTTGAGCATACTCTGCATCAATGGATTTTCTATACATGTGGATATAATATGTAGTATCATCTTCCATGTTTTCATCTCCCTCATTTTCCCATTTATCAATATAAAACCCATCTGCAATTTTTTTACTGTCAATATCTTTTAAAAACTCTTTTTTATTATTTATAAATTCAAATTTTGCATCTTTAACCCAAGAATATAATTTATTCCATTTCTTTAGTTTAGAAATGACCTTTTTATCAAAAGAAGGGTCTATATCATGGAAAAATTGTGTCGGAAGGTTACGAAGTTCATCATTATCATCGCCATACCCACCACCAACATCAGAGTGTGCTCCAAAAAACTCTTTCTCTTCAAAGTGCTTTGGTAGTTGCTCACTACTAGATGTTTTAATAGAAAAAAGGTCAAAGTTATATCTGTACTCTTGTTGAGCAGTTAAATGAACTACTCTTGAGACCTTTTTATGATGTAGTTTTAAATCTAAATCTTCAGCATCATTTTTTTGGATGAGTCCATAATGAGGAACCGTATCAAAAATACCTACAAAACGAAAAATAATTCTGTCAATGATAATCTGGTCTTTTTCATCATTTCCCTCTTTAATCAAATAGGGATAGAGATTTTCACCATTTTTACTAAGTTCATATTCTATATAAGTTTTACCTTTTTTATCTGTTACTTCTCTCTCAAACACGGTATCTAATTCTTTTGAAATTGAACCCACAAAATGTCTAGCTTCTGCTGCTCCACGAGAAAATCCAAAAACATCTAAAACTAAAGTATCAATATATCCTGTACTAAACCCTTTTAACTCTCTTCTTAAGTCTTTACAAGCCTGTTCAACCTTAGTAACAACGCCTGTTGAAAACATTGCAAGAGCTGAACCACGGAACACTTCATCTTCCTCTTTTTTACCAGTTTTTCTACTGTCATAAGTTCCAGCACCAGTAATGTAGAGCTTTTTTCTGTAACATTTGTAAAGATGCTGTTCTTTATGACTTGAATTATTTACTTGTGTGTTATACAAATCATACAGTTTAACAACATTAGTGTCATCCCCTGTATAACTAGAATCTTTTCCACTTGGTAGAAGCTCATCAACAATAAACTCATCTACCTCTTTTGAATCTTCATCACGAAAATAATCATATATCTTATCAGCATCGTAAGAGACTTTGTCTTGCCACATTCCAAAAAACCAGCTTCCACCATCATACTTTTTTTCGGATATTGAAATGTGACCGTAGGAACCTATGTTTTCTTTTAGGTCTTTGAAGATTAACTTTAATACTTCAGACTTTGGAATATTTGGGTCATCAAGTTGACTTTCCCAGCTACCATCTGGAGCTAACTCAATATTATCAATCAAGAATTCTTTCTTTGCTAGATAGTTTTCATAATCCAAACGCATCTGTGTATTAAACTTATTATTATTGGTTCCATCAAAAAAGAGACCACACTCAAAGCGGATTTTTGGAAGAAGAGCAACGATAGGGTTTTGCGCTTTTATAAGCTCTAACTTATTATCTTCACCTTTGTAACCATAAGCCCACGCTACCACTGCAAAAGCGTGATGTTTATAAGAACCTTCTGTTTTACCTTTTTCTTTTTGAATAAGTTTATGACACTCTTTTGTAGAAAAAGGAAGAACCATTCGTGTTCTCATTGCACCTTTTTCTTTATGGACAGCATCTAAGGTCTTTGCTTGTGCATTCATATGATAAACTTTTAGTAACCCTTCTAAAGAGGTGCTAGAACATGCAACGGATTGAACTAAGTTAATATGTTTCCCACTTTTAACAACCATCTGTTGTTTTATCTTACTTCGTTCACTCACTGCGTTTTCATCAATAGCAGATTTAACTAAGGGGGCATACTTGCTTTTAATAGCATCTAGAAGAGACTCGTTATCTTTGTTAGCTTTTCGTAACTCTTGACTCTCTTTATATCCAACAAGCAAATAAGCCCATCGAATTTTTTCATTAAAAGAAGCACATTGAGCATTTGAGTCTGTACTCGCTTCATTTCCTGTTAAAGCTTGGGCAATTAATATCATAGCATCTTCGTTAAAGGCTACTGCTCCTAAGGCTCGTTTCTCTTTTTTTGCCATTATAGTAATCCTTTCTTTATTAAGTATTTTATAGCTTTTTCGTTGCCCATAGATGCGGCTTTTTTATACCATTTATTCGCTTTATTGTTGTCACGGTAGATATGTCTATATAAAGAACCAATGCCATATGTTGCCGTGTGACTACCTAATTCACTTGCACGCTTATAGCTTTTTAAAGTATTTTCATAATCTTCATATTCACTATACACATAACCTAGTTCGCCTATTCTTTTGGGATTATTTCCCTGCGCTCTTTTTTTATAGCACTCTAAAGCCTTAACCTTATCTTTAATTATTTTTTTATACATCAAACAAACCATTTGATTTTCATCTGCTTTTCTAAACCACATCTCCGCAGTTTTATAATCTTTTTTATCTCCATAATAAAGACCAAGGTTATGCATTGCCATCTTATTACCAAGCTTTGCAGCTTCTTGATAGTATTCCAACTCTTTTTCTCTATTATTTAAGAATTTTTTCATATAGGTATTTCCTAAGGATACTAACCATTTGTCCTTTTTCTTAGGGTATTGGGTTAGCATCTCATTAAGAATTTCAATTCTCTTTTCGTATGCCTCAATTCTAAAATAAAAATTCGCTAAAAAACGCTTATTCCAATAAACATCTTCATCTTTTTTTATAGCTTTTTTATATATCTCTATGGTGTTACTTTTACCATAAACATTTTCCATCGTTTCATTAAGATGTTGCATGGCATCATCATAATCTTGCATGGCAGATTTTTTATACCATTTAAGAGCTTCTTTTTTATCATCAAGAGCTTCATCATAAATACCACCTAAGAAAAAAGCAGCTTTAGCATCACCTTTTTTTGCTGACTTTTTATACCAAGAGATAGACTTATCATATTCTTTATCTATTGCGTAAAATGATGCTAAGAAGTTTATATCTTCAATACTGTCTGTTTTTTTTGCTTCTTTTTCTAAACATTTCACAAAACTACTTTTACCATCGCCTACTTGACAACTTCCAACTTTTGCTTGGAGTACGCTAGTTATTACTAAAAATGCTAATATATATTTATAAATCATTATTTTAAACTTCCTTTTCATCCTTAATGTCGCCTGTCTTTTTCTCTTCACTTTCAACATCATTACTCAAAGTAATAATAGCTGCATTTTCAGGATTTCCTTCGATATAAGCTTTAAAGAGAACATCTCTAACTTTCTCTTCTTTTAAATCGTGTGTTATCTCTATTTTTCCATTTAGCTCTGATTTCTCTTTTCCGTTAATGTTCCAACGAATTTTTGCTTTTTCATCTTCTTTAATATCTTCAACATTTAATGTTGCTTCACATTCTACTGAACCATCTTTTATTTTTCCTACATGATAAATATTTTCTACTTCAAGATAACGCATAAGTTCAGTAACTTCATATCCCTCTTCAACTGCATCAACTACAAATGCATGAGCATGTCCGTGTTTATAGATATTCTCTTTTTCTAGTGTAACAGACATTTTTAAACCTTTGCTGTTAATGGTATCGTCTGTTGGGTTATCTGTTAATATATCTTTATTCTCTTGGTCATTGTTTTTAATGAAGTACCAGTTGATTTGTGCCTCTTGTGTTGTTGTAAGTTCTGTTGTTTCACTCCATGTTCCATCTTCAAACTTTTCTACACTAGCTGTGTATGTTAATACTTGGGTAATCTCATCTTGTTTAGTAATGCTTGCTTCAACTTTTGTAACTTTGAGTTTATTATAGAGTGGTTTTTCTATTTTAGCAATAGCAATGTTACTCGCTGTTACTCCTCCATTTCCTGAGTTAGTATCAACTTTTGATGCTTTTAGATGAATCCCTCCTCCATCTACAGTTAGAACACTTCCCCCACACTTTAGGCTTATTCCATCACTTGCTTCTAGTTCTACAGTTTCAGCTTCTTGTTTAATTGTTTTTGCGTTTAAATGGTAAGAACTTGTTATTTCAATCCCAAGTTCTGCTTCTATTTGTAAAAATAGATTTGCTAAGTATTTCTCTTTTTGGTCTTTTTCTATATAGTGAGTTACTTGACCTTTTATCCTTTGGATAAGATCTTGTTCTATGATTGTTTTTTGATTATTATTGATGATGGTGTTAGCATCTTTAAGTATATGTATCTCTTGGTCTTCTTTGATTGTTAGTATTTGCTCTTTTTCTATTGTCTTTATCTCATTACCTAGTATATTTACTTTCTTATCATTTCCTATTGTTTGGGTTGAATCGTTTTGGACAGAGAGTTCTAGGTCATTATCTATGATTATTTTTTTATTGTTTGCTATATGTGTATTACTATTGTTTAGTACATTTAGTTCATAATCATTCTGTGCTCTTAGGCTTAGTAACTCTTCTCCTTGTTTATCTTCAAAGAGTAGTTCATTATATCCCTCTTTATCTTCGTATTGGGGTGTTGTTTGGGTTTTTATAAATGACTTTGTTTTTTCTTTTGGCAGGTTAAATGGATGTCGGTTCTCTCCATTGTGCAAGGCTCCCGTTATTATTGGTCTATCTATATCTCCATTTATAAAGCTTACTATTACTTCAGAGTTAACTCTAGGTAAGAACTGTACTCCATAGCCATCTCCACTATAGATATTTGAGAGTGGTACATAAGCAGAGGTCGGTCTCTTTTCATCAAAGTGAAATATTACTTTTATCTCTCCTCTTTCGTTTACATCTATTTCATTTGCAAACTTTTGAGTATCTTTATCTGTATTTGAAACTATTGCTGTTTGTATAGAGTGGATTCGTGGTTTAGAAGTAATTACTTGGGGTCTATATATAACATCACTTGGGATTGCTATAAACTCTACACTGTACTGTGCTTGTTGTTCATCATCTGCAACTTGAGCATACTCATCTAAGGCATTTGGAAATGTTGCTTTATACTTTACACTTAGAACAATTACTTGAGTATTCTTATGTCCTTTAATATCTTTTAGGTTTAGAACTACTCCATCTTTAACACTTAATTCTTCTGAGTTTCCTAGAACTCTAATACCTTGTGAGAATCCTTGTTCTGCATCTATCTTTGCATAACGAGAGAGGTCTTTATACAGAGACTCATCTAGTTTATCAAGTCTATCACGGAGAGTCTCTTTTTTTATATCTGAGCGTAATTGGGATGTTACTTCATTATCAGCAAAAGTATGACTATGCATTACTTGTCCTGCTTGTATATTGAAGTCTAAAGAAGGCTTTTTATTTTCATAATAGTCTTGTGCTTGTGCTGATGTTGAAAATGTTTTAACTTTATTATATGTACATTCTATGATTTCTGTATTTAGTGGAGCATGTTCGTTTAGTTCACATAGGGTAACTGTGTATGGATTATTTGAAGATGCATCTATTAGAAGGATGTAACCTTCTTCTTCACACAACATTTTAATAAATTCAAAATCACTTTGTTTATACTGTGTACAAGTATGACGCTTTGGTATAGTTTGAGTATCTATTTTTACATCAAGTTGAATATTTAGTAGTACTGAATATTTTGCAATGATAGATGAAATGATATCAGGTACATTCATCTCTTGATAAACTTCATATCTTTGGTTAAGTGAAAGATAGTGTAGAGGGGATACTATTTTTATTTGGTAAAGCTTTTTTCTTGCTACACTTCCATTCTCTTTAGCTTCAATGATTTTTCCATATATCTTTTTAGAGTTTAGTGGGCTTGTTTCATCTCTTAAGTGTAGTTCTGTCTCTGTATCTACTATATCCTCTACATTTATCTCTTCATCACTTATAAAGGTAAGTTTATATTCGTACCCTGTTAAGATTGAACTTTTACCTTCTAGTTCATATACGCTATAGGAGTCTCTTCCTTGCATCATAGTATCTGCTTGATTATATTCAGATAGTTTTAGTTGGGCTGAGATTCGTTGGTGGATTTTACTGTTCATGGGAGATGTTAGTTGTGACATTTTCTACCTTTTAAAGATACTTAGATACTTAATAAACTTTGGTATGAAAAGTACAAAAATATACTTTTCACACTAAAATTTATTTTCCGGGTTTCCCCGAAATAAAGTATAGGGGCTTACGCTCCTACACCTACTCTCCAGTCATCTTCTCCAGATGTACTAGCAGTTTCATGTCTCCAAGAAATCTTTCTGTAAGAAAAAGATACTACTTCAAGAGGCATAACTTGAGCCGCTGATGAACTCTCTTGAGATTCCATAGATGCATCCATATTAGTTATTACAGCATCTTCAAGAGTCATACTGTAGTAATGCTCAGGTTTACCTGCATATGAAGTTCTATACCATTTAAGTTCTACTTTCTTTAAAGTCTCACCTTTAGTTAGTGCATTATAAAGAAGTGGTGAACTCTTATCAATTAGTTTAGTTACAATCAATGGGTTATGAGTTCTTTGACCTGTTGGTTGACCTGTAGTCGTATTTCGTGGGATGTTGATGTTGTGAGTAAATGCTTTTACTATCGCCTCATCTTCATGACCATTCTGATAAATATTACCTACTGATTCTGGTGTTGTTGCACCCTCTGTTATATTACCTTGTGTGCTACCTTCGATTGACATAAAAACTGGATTATCCATTTAATTTCCTTATAGTTAATTTGGGTTTTATTATAGTCTTTAAAATACAACAAACAACTTAAACTGTGAAATAATGAGTTATTTATGTTAAAAAGACTTTAGAGCTTAGATTTACTAAACATAATGTACATCACGCTTTCCATACAAGATATTTTCATCTCCGCTGTTTGGATGGTGGGCGATACCTGAAGTTGAAGAGTGGTGTAAAAACTGTGACTTAAACTTCTTTAAATACGCATCATCTAAGTCAAGTACCTTAGTCTTCTCTAATTCTTTCATATTTTTGTATGTTAATTTTCCAAGATTTTTCATAGGAACAAGTTTCTTTGCTTTTTCAAACATATATTCAAATGGTATTTGAGCATACTCTGCGTCAATGGATTTTCTGTACATGTAGATATAATATGTAGTATCATCTTCCATGTTTTCATCTCCCTCATTTTCCCATTTATCAATATAAAACCCATCTGCAATTTTTTTACTTTCAATATCTTTTAAAAACTCTTTTTTATTATTTATAAATTCAAATTTTGCATCTTTAACCCAAGAATATAATTTATTCCATTTCTTTAGTTTAGAAATGACCTTTTTATCAAAAGAAGGGTCTATATCATGGAAAAATTGTGTCGGAAGGTTACGAAGTTCATCATTATCATCGCCATACCCACCACCAACATCAGAGTGTGCTCCAAAAAACTCTTTCTCTTCAAAGTGCTTTGGTAGTTGCTCACTACTAGATGTTTTAATAGAAAAAAGGTCAAAGTTATATCTGTACTCTTGTTGAGCAGTTAAATGAACTACTCTTGAGACCTTTTTATGATGTAGTTTTAAATCTAAATCTTCAGCATCATTTTTTTGGATGAGTCCATAATGAGGAACCGTATCAAAAATACCTACAAAACGAAAAATAATTCTGTCAATTATAATCTGGTCTTTTTCATCATTTCCCTCTTTAATCAAATAGGGATAGAGATTTTCACCATTTTTACTAAGTTCATATTCTATATAAGTTTTACCTTTTTTATCTGTTACTTCTCTCTCAAACACGGTATCTAATTCTTTTGAAATTGAACCCACAAAATGTCTAGCTTCTGCTGCTCCACGAGAAAATCCAAAAACATCTAAAACTAAAGTATCAATATATCCTGTACTAAACCCTTTTAACTCTCTTCTTAAGTCTTTACAAGCCTGTTCAACCTTAGTTACTACGCCTGTTGAAAACATTGCAAGAGCTGAACCACGGAACACTTCATCTTCCTCTTTTTTACCAGTTTTTCTACTGTCATAAGTTCCAGCACCAGTAATGTAGAGCTTTTTTCTGTAACATTTGTAAAGATGCTGTTCTTTATGACTTGAATTATTTACTTGTGTGTTATACAAATCATACAGTTTAACAACATTAGTATCATCCCCTGTATAACTAGAATCTTTTCCACTTGGTAGAAGCTCATCAACAATAAACTCATCTACCTCTTTTGAATCTTCATCACGAAAATAATCATATATCTTATCAGCATCGTAAGAGACTTTGTCTTGCCACATTCCAAAAAACCAGCTTCCACCATCATACTTTTTTTCGGATATTGAAGTGTGACCATAGGAACCTATGTTTTCTTTTAGGTCTTTGAAGATTAGAGGTAAGACTTTTGATTTTGGAACATCTTTACTCATTATTAGTCGTTCTAAACTTTCTTCTGGAGCATTATTTGCATCAATTATTTTGTGTTTATTTTCTAAATATCTTTCATAATCCAAACGCATCTGTGTATTGAACTTATTATTATTGGTTCCATCAAAAAAGAGACCACACTCAAAGCGGATTTTTGGAAGAAGAGCGACGATAGGGTTTTGCGCTTTTATAAGCTCTAACTTATCATCTTCACCTTTGTAACCATAAGCCCACGCTACCACTGCAAAAGCGTGATGTTTATAAGAACCTTCTGTTTTACCTTTTTCTTTTTGAATAAGTTTATGACACTCTTTTGTAGAAAAAGGAAGAACCATTCTTGTTCTCATCGCACCTTTTTCTTTATGGACAGCATCTAAGGTCTTTGCTTGTGCATTCATATGATAAACTTTTAGTAACCCTTCTAAAGAGGTGCTAGAACATGCAACGGATTGAACTAAGTTAATATGTTTCCCACTTTTAACAACCATCTGCTGTTTTATCTTACTTCGTTCACTTACTGCGTTTTCATCAATAGCAGATTTAACTAAGGGGGCATACTTACTTTTAATAGCATCCAGAAGAGACTCGTTATCTTTGTTAGCTTTTCGTAACTCTTGACTCTCTTTATATCCAACAAGCAAATAAGCCCATCGAATTTTTTCATTAAAAGAAGCACATTGAGCATTTGAGTCTGTACTCGCTTCATTTCCTGTTAAAGCTTGGGCAATTAATATCATAGCATCTTCGTTAAAGGCTACTGCTCCTAAGGCTCGTTTCTCTTTTTTTGCCATTAGAGTAATCCTTTCTTTCTTAAGTATTTTATAGCTTTTTGGTTGCCCATAGATGCGGCTTTTTTATACCAAAATAACATTTTTTCTTTATTCTTTATATCATACTTATATACGACAGCTAAGTTTAGTGCAGCACCTGAATAATTTAAATTAACTAATTTTTCATATAAAGGAATAGCCTTTTCATATTCTCCATAACCTAGATGATACCAATATGCTAAGGCATATAAATCTTTGATTTTTCCACTTTCAGCCTCTTTTTGATAGCACTCTAAAGCTCTAACCTTATCTTTAATTATTTCTTTATACATCAAACAGACCATTTTATTTTCATCTGCTTTCCTAAACCACATCTCAGCTGTTTTATAATCGCCTTTTTCTGCATAGTCTAAACCAATATTATGCATAGCATTTGTACTTCCAAATTCAGCCGCTTGATGATAGTATTTATTTTCCATCTCTTTATTATTCATATAGTTTTTAGTATAAGCATCTGCTATCATTGTAAGCCAATCAGCCTTTTGTTTAGGAAACTCTTTAATTAATTCTTTTAAAATCTCTTCTCTTTTTGTATACTCTTTAACCCTAAAATAAAAGTTAGCTAAAAACTGCTTATTCCAATAAACATCTTCGCCTTTTTTTATAGCTTTTTTATATATATCTATGGTGTTACTTTTACCATAAACATTTTCCATCGTTTCATTAAGATGTTGCTTGGCATCATCATAATCTTGCATAGCAGATTTTTTATACCATTTAAGAGCTTCTTTTTTATCATCAAGAGCTTCATCATAAATACCACCTAAGAAAAAAGCAGCTTTAGCATCACCTTTTTCTGCTGACTTTTTATACCAAGAGATAGACTTATCATATTCTTTATCTATTGCGTAAAATGATGCTAAGAAGTTTATATCTTCAATACTGTCTGTTTTTTTTGCTTCTTTTACTAAACATTTCACAAAACTACTTTTACCATCGCCTACTTGACAACTTCCAAGCTTTGCTTGGAGTACGCTAGTTATTACTAAAAATGCTAATATATACTTAAGAATCATTATTTGAAACTTCCTTTTCATCCTTAATGTCGCCTGTTGTTTTCTCTTCATTTTCAACATCATTACTCAAAGTAATAATAGCTGCACTTTCAGGATTTCCTTCGATATAAGCTTTAAAGAGAATATCTCTAACTTTCTCTTCTTTTAAATCGTGTGTTATCTCTGTTTTTCCATTTAGCTCTGATTTCTCTTTTCCGTTAATGTTCCAACGAATTTTTGCTTTTTCATCTTCTTTAATATCTTCAACATTTAATGTTGCTTCACATTCTACTGAACCATCTTTTATTTTTCCTACATGATAAATATTTTCTACTTCAAGATAACGCATAAGTTCAGTAACTTCATATCCTTCTTCAACTGCATCAACTACAAATGCATGAGCATGTCCGTGTTTATAGATATTCTCTTTTTCGAGTGTAACAGACATTTTTAAACCTTTGATGTTAATGGTATCGTCTGTTGGGTTATCTGTTAATATATCTTTATTCTCTTGGTCATTATTTTTAATGAAGTACCAGTTGATTTGTGCCTCTTGTGTTGTTGTAAGTTCTGTTGTTTCACTCCATGTTCCATCTTCAAACTTTTCTACACTAGCTGTGTATGTTAATACTTGGGTAATCTCATCTTGTTTAGTAATGCTTGCTTCAACTTTTGTAACTTTGAGTTTATTATAGAGTGGTTTTTCTATTTTAGCAATAGCAATGTTACTCGCTGTTACTCCTCCATTTCCTGAGTTAGTATCAACTTTTGATGCTTTTAGATGAATCCCTCCTCCATCTACAGTTAGAACACTTCCCCCACACTTTAGGCTTATTCCATCACTTGCTTCTAGTTCTACAGTTTCAGCTTCTTGTTTAATTGTTTTTGCGTTTAAATGGTAAGAACTTGTTATTTCAATTCCAAGTTCTGCTTCTATTTGTAAAAATAGATTTGCTAAGTATTTTTCTTTTTGGTCTTTTTCTATATAGTGAGTTACTTGACCTTTTATCCTTTGGATAAGATCTTGTTCTATGATTGTTTTTTGATTATTATTGATGATGGTGTTAGCATCTCTAAGTATATGTATCTCTTGGTCTTCTTTGATTGTTAGTATTTGCTCTTTTTCTATTGTCTTTATCTCATTACCTAGTATATTTACTTTCTTATCATTTCCTATTGTTTGGGTTGAATCGTTTTGGACAGAGAGTTCTAGGTCATTATCTATGATTGTTTTTTTATTATTTGCTATATGTGTATTACTATTGTTTAGTACATTTAGTTCATAATCATTCTGTGCTCTTAGGCTTAGTAACTCTTCTCCTTGTTTATCTTCAAAGAGTAGTTCATTATATCCCTCTTTATCTTCGTATTGGGGTGTTGTTTGGGTTTTTATAAATGACTTTGTTTTTTCTTTTGGCAGGTTAAATGGATGTCGGTTCTCTCCATTGTGCAAAGCTCCCGTTATTATTGGTCTATCTATATCTCCATTTATAAAGCTTACTATTACTTCAGAGTTAACTCTAGGTAAGAACTGTACTCCATAGCCATCTCCACTATAAATATTTGAGAGTGGTACATAAGCAGAGGTAGGTCTCTTTTCATCAAAGTGAAATATTACTTTTATCTCTCCTCTTTCGTTTACATCTATTTCATTTGCAAACTTTTGAGTATCTTTATCTGTATTTGAAACTATTGCTGTTTGTATAGAGTGGATTCGTGGTTTAGAAGTAATTACTTGGGGTCTATATATAACATCACTTGGGATTGCTATGAACTCTACACTGTACTGTGCTTGTTGTTCATCATCTGCAACTTGAGCATACTCATCTAAGGCATTTGGAAATGTTGCTTTATATTTTACACTTAGAACAATTACTTGAGTATTCTTATGTCCTTTAATATCTTTTAGGTTTAGAACTACTCCATCTTTAACACTTAATTCTTCTGAGTTTCCTAGAACTCTAATACCTTGTGAAAAACCTTGCTCTGCATCTATCTTTGCATAACGAGAGAGGTCTTTATACAGAGACTCATCTAGTTTATCAAGTCTATCACGGAGAGTCTCTTTTTTTATATCTGAGCGTAATTGGGATGTTACTTCATTATCAGCAAAAGTATGACTATGCATTACTTGTCCTGCTTGTATACTGAAGTCTAAGGAAGGCTTTTTATTTTCATAATAGTCTTGTGCTTGTGCTGATGTTGAAAATGTTTTAACTTTATTATATGTACATTCTATGATTTCTGTATTTAGTGGAGCATGTTCGTTTAGTTCACAGAGGGTAACTGTGTATGGATTATTTGAAGATGCATCTATTAGAAGGATGTAACCTTCTTCTTCACACAACATTTTAATAAATTCAAAATCACTTTGTTTATACTGTGTACAAGTATGACGCTTTGGTATAGTTTGAGTATCTATTTTTACATCAAGTTGAATATTTAGTAGTACTGAATATTTTGCAATGATAGATGAAATGATATCAGGTACATTCATCTCTTGATAAACTTCATATCTTTGGTTAAGTGAAAGATAGTGTAGAGGGGATACTATTTTTATTTGGTAAAGCTTTTTTCTTGCTACACTTCCATTCTCTTTAGCTTCAATGATTTTTCCATATATCTTTTTAGAGTTTAGTGGGCTTGTTTCATCTCTTAAGTGTAGTTCTGTCTCTGTATCTACTATATCTTCTACATTTATCTCTTCATCACTTATGAAGGTAAGTTTATATTCGTATCCAGTTAAGATTGAACTTTTACCTTCTAGTTCATATACGCTATAGGAGTCTCTTCCTTGCATTATAGTATCTGCTTGATTATATTCAGGTAGTTTTAGTTGGGCTGAGATTCGTTGGTGGATTTTACTGTTCATGGGAGATGCTAGTTGTGACATTTTCTACCTTTTAAAGATACTTAGATACTTAATAAACTTTGGTATGAAAAGTACTAAAATATACTTTTCACACTAAAACTTATTTTCCGGGTTTCCCCGAAATAAAGTATAGGGGCTTACGCTCCTACACCTACTCTCCAGTCATCTTCTCCAGATGTACTAGCAGTTTCATGTCTCCAAGAAATCTTTCTGTAAGAAAAAGATACTATTTCAAGAGGCATAACTTGAGCCGCTGATGCACTCTCTTGAGATTCCATTGATGCATCCATATTAGTTATTACAGCATCTTCAAGAGTCATACTGTAGTAATGCTCAGGTTTACCTGCATATGAAGTTCTATACCATTTAAGTTCTACTTTCTTTAAAGTCTCACCTTTAGTTAGTGCATTATAAAGAAGTGGTGAACTTTTATCAATTAGTTTAGTAACAATCAATGGGTTGTGAGTTCTTTGACCTGTTGGCTGACCTGTAGTCGTATTTCGTGGGATGTTAATGTTGTGAGTAAATGCTTTTACTATCGCCTCATCTTCATGACCATTCTGATAAATATTACCTACTGATTCTGGTGTTGTTGCACCTTCTGTTATATTACCTTGTGTGCTACCTTCGATTGACATAAAAACTGGATTATCCATTTAATTTCCTTATAGTTAATTTGGGTTTTATTATAGTCTTTAAAATACAACAAACAACTTAAACTGTGAAATAATGAGTTATTTATGTTAAAAAGACTTTAGAGCTTAGATTTACTAAACATAATGTACATCACGCTTTCCATACAAGATATTTTCATCTCCGCTGTTTGGATGGTGGGCGATACCTGAAGTTGAAGAGTGGTGTAAGAACTGTGACTTAAACTTCTTTAAATACGCATCATCTAAGTCAAGTACCTTAGCCTTCTCTAATTCTTTCATATTTTTGTATGTTAATTTTCCAAGATTTTTCATAGGAACAAGTTTCTTTGCTTTTTCAAACATATATTCAAATGGTATTTGAGCATACTCTGCGTCAATGGATTTTCTGTACATGTAGATATAATATGTAGTATCATCTTCCATGTTTTCATCTCCCTCATTTTCCCATTTATCAATATAAAACCCATCTGCAATTTTTTTACTTTCAATATCTTTTAAAAACTCTTTTTTATTATTTATAAATTCAAATTTTGCATCTTTAACCCAAGAATATAATTTATTCCATTTCTTTAGTTTAGAAATGACCTTTTTATCAAAAGAAGGGTCTATATCATGGAAAAATTGTGTCGGAAGGTTACGAAGTTCATCATTATCATCGCCATACCCACCACCAACATCAGAGTGTGCTCCAAAAAACTCTTTCTCTTCAAAGTGCTTTGGTAGTTGCTCACTACTAGATGTTTTAATAGAAAAAAGGTCAAAGTTATATCTGTACTCTTGTTGAGCAGTTAAATGAACTACTCTTGAGACCTTTTTATGATGTAGTTTTAAATCTAAATCTTCAGCATCATTTTTTTGGATGAGTCCATAATGAGGAACCGTATCAAAAATACCTACAAAACGAAAAATAATTCTGTCAATTATAATCTGGTCTTTTTCATCATTTCCCTCTTTAATCAAATAGGGATAGAGATTTTCACCATTTTTACTAAGTTCATATTCTATATAAGTTTTACCTTTTTTATCTGTTACTTCTCTCTCAAACACGGTATCTAATTCTTTTGAAATTGAACCCACAAAATGTCTAGCTTCTGCTGCTCCACGAGAAAATCCAAAAACATCTAAAACTAAAGTATCAATATATCCTGTACTAAACCCTTTTAACTCTCTTCTTAAGTCTTTACAAGCCTGTTCAACCTTAGTAACAACGCCTGTTGAAAACATTGCAAGAGCTGAACCACGGAACACTTCATCTTCCTCTTTTTTACCAGTTTTTCTACTGTCATAAGTTCCAGCACCAGTAATGTAGAGCTTTTTTCTGTAACATTTGTAAAGATGCTGTTCTTTATGACTTGAATTATTTACTTGTGTGTTATACAAATCATACAGTTTAACAACATTAGTATCATCCCCTGTATAACTAGAATCTTTTCCACTTGGTAGAAGCTCATCAACAATAAACTCATCTACCTCTTTTGAATCTTCATCACGAAAATAATCATATATCTTATCAGCATCGTAAGAGACTTTGTCTTGCCACATTCCAAAAAACCAGCTTCCACCATCATACTTTTTTTCGGATATTGAAGTGTGACCATAGGAACCTATGTTTTCTTTTAGGTCTTTGAAGATTAACTTTAATACTTCAGATTTTGGAATATTTGGGTCATCAAGTTTACTTTCCCAACTTTCTTTTGAAAATGATTCCAAGCCAATAATTTCTTTTTTCTTATCTAAGTAAGATTTATAATCCAAACGCATCTGTGTATTAAACTTATTATTATTGGTTCCATCAAAAAAGAGACCACACTCAAAGCGGATTTTTGGAAGAAGAGCGACGATAGGGTTTTGCGCTTTTATAAGCTCTAACTTATCATCTTCACCTTTGTAACCATAAGCCCACGCTACCACTGCAAAAGCGTGATGTTTATAAGAACCTTCTGTTTTACCTTTTTCTTTTTGAATAAGTTTATGACTCTCTTTTGTAGAAAAAGGAAGAACCATTCGTGTTCTCATTGCACCTTTTTCCTTATGGGTAGCATCTAAGGTCTTTGCTTGTGCATTCATATGATAAACTTTTAGTAACCCTTCTAAAGAGGTGCTAGAACATGCAACGGATTGAACTAAGTTAATATGTTTCCCACTTTTAACAACCACCTGCTGTTTTATCTTACTTCGTTCACTTACTGCGTTTTCATCAATAGCAGATTTAACTAAGGGGGCATACTTACTTTTAATAGCATCCAGAAGAGACTCGTTATCTTTGTTAGCTTTTCGTAACTCTTGACTCTCTTTATATCCAACAAGCAAATAAGCCCATCGAATTTTTTCATTAAAAGAAGCACATTGAGCATTTGAGTCTGTACTCGCTTCATTTCCTGTTAAAGCTTGGGCAATTAATATCATAGCATCTTCGTTAAAGGCTACTGCTCCTAAGGCTCGTTTCTCTTTTTTTGCCATTAGAGTAATCCTTTCTTTCTTAAGTATTTTATAGCTTTTTGATTGCCCATAGATGCGGCTTTTTTGTACCAAAATACTGCTTTTTCATCATTATGGAAATGATACTTATATGCTATTGCCATATTCAACGCACCCGAACTATCCCCTTTTTCAACTATATCTTTATACAATTTAAAAGCTTCATCATATTCTTCAAACTCTACTTGATATATATATGCTAATCTTCCTATTTCATTTATTTTACCACTCTTAGCTTCTTCTCTATAACAGTCTAAAGCCCTAACCTTATCTTTAATTATTTCTTTATACATCAAACAAACCATTTGATTTTCATCTGCTTTTCTAAACCACATCTCCGCAGTTTTATAATCTTTTTTATCTCCATAATAAAGACCAAGGTTATGCATTGCCATCTTATTACCAAGCTTTGCAGCTTCTTGATAGTATTCCAACTCTTTTTCTCTATTATTTAAGAATTTTTTCATATAGGTATTTCCTAAGGATACCAACCATTTGTCCTTTTTCTTAGGGTATTGGATTAGCATCTCATTAAGAATTTCAATTCTCTTTTCGTATGCCTCAATTCTAAAATAAAAATTCGCTAAAAAACGCTTATTCCAATAAACATCTTCACCTTTTTTTATAGCTTTTTTATATATCTCTATGGTGTTACTTTTACCATAAACATTTTCCATCGTTTCATTAAGATGTTGCATGGCATCATCATAATCTTGCATGGCAGATTTTTTATACCATCGAAGAGCTTCTTTTTTATCATCAAGAGCTTCATCATAAATACCACCTAAGAAAAAAGCAGCTTTAGCATTACCTTTTTCTGCTGACTTTTTATACCAAGAGATAGACTTATCATATTCTTTATCTATTGCGTAAAATGATGCTAAGAAGTTTATATCTTCAATACTGTCTGTTTTTTTTGCTTCTTTTTCTAAACATTTCACAAAACTACTTTTACCATTGCCTACTTGACAATTTCCAACTTTTGCTTGGAGTACGCTAGTTATTACTAAAAATGCTAATATATACTTAAGAATCATTATTTGAAACTTCCTTTTCATCCTTAATGTCGCCTGTTGTTTTCTCTTCACTTTCAACATCATTACTCAAAGTAATAATAGCTGCATTTTCAGGATTTCCTTCGATATAAGCTTTAAAGAGAACATCTCTAACTTTCTCTTCTTTTAAATCGTGTGTTATCTCTGTTTTTCCATTTAGCTCTGATTTCTCTTTTCCGTTAATGTTCCAACGAATTTTTGCTTTTTCATCTTCTTTAATATCTTCAACATTTAATGTTGCTTCACATTCTACTGAACCATCTTTTATTTTTCCTACATGATAAATATTTTCTACTTCAAGATAACGCATAAGTTCAGTAACTTCATATCCCTCTTCAACTGCATCAACTACAAATGCATGAGCATGTCCGTGTTTATAGATATTCTCTTTTTCTAGTGTAACAGACATTTTTAAACCTTTGCTGTTAATGGTATCGTCTGTTGGGTTATCTGTTAATATATCTTTATTCTCTTGGTCATTGTTTTTAATGAAGTACCAGTTGATTTGTGCCTCTTGTGTTGTTGTAAGTTCTGTTGTTTCACTCCATGCACCATCTTCAAACTTTTCTACACTTGCTGTGTATGTTAATACTTGGGTAATCTCATCTTGTTTAGTAATGCTTGCTTCCACTTTTGTAACTCTGAGTTTATTATAGAGTGGTTTTTCTATTTTAGCAATAGCAATTTTACTCGCTGTTACTCCTGCATTTCCTGAGTCAGTATCAACTTTTGATGCTTTTAGATGAATCCCTCCTCCATCTACAGTTAGAACACTTCCACCACACTTTAGGCTTATTCCATCACTTGCTTCTATTTCTACAGTTTCAGCTTCTTGTTTAATTGTTTTTGCGTTTAAATGGTAAGAGCTTGTTATTTCAATCCCAAGTTCTGCTTCTATTTGTAAAAATAGATTTGCTAAGTATTTCTCTTTTTGGTCTTTTTCTATATAGTGAGTTACTTGACCTTTTATCCTTTGGATAAGATCTTGTTCTATGATTGTTTTTTGATTATTATTGATGATGGTGTTAGCATCTTTAAGTATATGTATCTCTTGGTCTTCTTTGATTGTTAGTATTTGCTCTTTTTCTATTGTCTTTATCTCATTACCTAGTATATTTACTTTCTTATCATTTCCTATTGTTTGGGTTGAATCGTTTTGGACAGTGAGTTCTAGGTCATTATCTATGATTGTTTTTTTATTGTTTGCTATATGTGTATTACTATTGTTTAGTACATTTAGTTCATAATCATTCTGTGCTCTTAGGCTTAGTAACTCTTCTCCTTGTTTATCTTCAAAGAGTAGTTCATTATATCCCTCTTTATCTTCGTATTGGGGTGTTGTTTGGGTTTTTATAAATGACTTTGTTTTTTCTTTTGGCAGGTTAAATGGATGTCGGTTCTCTCCATTGTGCAAAGCTCCCGTTATTATTGGTCTATCTATATCTCCATTTATAAAGCTTACTATTACTTCAGAGTTAACTCTAGGTAAGAACTGTACGCCATAGCCATCTCCACTATAGATATTTGAGAGTGGTACATAAGCAGAGGTAGGTCTCTTTTCATCAAAGTGAAATATTACTTTTATCTCTCCTCTTTCGTTTACATCTATTTCATTTGCAAACTTTGAAGTATCTTTATCTGTATTTGAAACTATTGCTGTTTGTATAGAGTGGATTCGTGGTTTAGAAGTAATTACTTGTGGTCTATATATAACTTCACTTGGGATTGCTATGAACTCTACACTGTACTGTGCTTGTTGTTCATCATCTGCAACTTGAGCATACTCATCTAAGGCATTTGGAAATGTTGCTTTATACTTTACACTTAGAACAATTACTTGAGTATTCTTATGTCCTTTAATATCTTTTAGGTTTAGAACTACTCCATCTTTAACACTTAATTCTTCTGAGTTTCCTAGAACTCTAATACCTTGTGAAAAACCTTGCTCTGCATCTATCTTTGCATAACGAGAGAGGTCTTTATACAGAGACTCATCTAGTTTATCAAGTCTATCACGGAGAGTCTCTTTTTTTATATCTGAGCGTAATTGGGATGTTACTTCATTATCAGCAAAAGTATGACTATGCATTACTTGTCCTGCTTGTATATTGAAGTCTAAAGAAGGCTTTTTATTTTCATAATAGTCTTGTGCTTGTGCTGATGTTGAAAATGTTTTAACTTTATTATATGTACATTCTATAATTTCTGTATTTAGTGGAGCATGTTCGTTTAGTTCACACAGGGTAACTGTGTATGGATTATTTGAAGATGCATCTATTAGAAGGATGTAACCTTCTTCTTCACACAACATTTTAATAAATTCAAAGTCACTTTGTTTATACTGTGTACAAGTATGACGCTTTGGTATAGTTTGAGTATCTATTTTTACATCAAGTTGAATATTTAGTAGTACTGAATATTTTGCAATGATAGATGAAATGATATCAGGTACATTCATCTCTTGATAGACTTCATATCTTTGATTAAGTGAAAGATAGTGTAGAGGGGATACTATTTTTATTTGGTAAAGCTTTTTTCTTGCTACACTTCCATTCTCTTTAGCTTCAATGATTTTTCCATATATCTTTTTAGAGTTTAGTGGGCTTGTTTCATCTCTTAAGTGTAGTTCTGTCTCTGTATCTACTATATCCTCTACATTTATCTCTTCATCACTTATGAAGGTAAGTTTATATTCGTATCCAGTTAAGATTGAACTTTTACCTTCTAGTTCATATACGCTATAGGAGTCTCTTCCTTGCATAATAGTATCTGCTTGATTATATTCAGATAGTTTTAGTTGGGCTGAGATTCGTTGGTGGATTTTACTGTTCATGGGAGATGTTAGTTGTGACATTTTCTACCTTTTAAAGATACTTAGATACTTAATAAACTTTGGTATGAAAAGTACTAAAATGTACTTTTCACACTAAAATTTATTTTCCGGGTTTCCCCGAAATAAAGTATAGGGGCTTACGCTCCTACACCTACTCTCCAGTCATCTTCTCCAGATGTACTAGCAGTTTCATGTCTCCAAGAAATCTTTCTGTAAGAAAAAGATACTACTTCAAGAGGCATAACTTGAGCCGCTGATGAACTCTCTTGAGATTCCATAGATGCATCCATATTAGTTATTACAGCATCTTCAAGAGTCATACTGTAGTAATGCTCAGGTTTACCTGCATATGAAGTTCTATACCATTTAAGTTCTACTTTCTTTAAAGTCTCACCTTTAGTTAGTGCATTATAAAGAAGTGGTGAACTCTTATCAATTAGTTTAGTAACAATCAATGGGTTGTGAGTTCTTTGACCTGTTGGCTGACCTGTAGTCGTATTTCGTGGGATGTTAATGTTGTGAGTAAATGCTTTTACTATCGCCTCATCTTCATGACCATTCTGATAAATATTACCTACTGATTCTGGTGTTGTTGCACCTTCTGTTATATTACCTTGTGTGCTACCTTCGATTGACATAAAAACTGGATTATCCATTTAATTTCCTTATAGTTAATTTGGGTTTTATTATAGTTAACTCAATACAAAAAATAACTTAAAATATTTATTTTTGTATTTTTAAAAGGTTTTTCGATTAATATGTTTCGGATATACTCACTTTAAATACAATTATTAATATAAACAATAAAGCGAGTATATAGAGGTATTTTTTCTGGTCTGAGATTTGGATTATGGCTTAACATTTTTTTAAACCAAGCTCTCTGAATTAATGGTATTTTTTCAAGATTTTTTCGACCCAAAGGTTTAGTTGCAAGTTCACGAGAAGAGTTTTTAAAAGGGAGTTCCCCCGTATATAGTTCATATAAAACACACGCTAATGAAAAAAGATCCGTTTTATATGAAGCTGCTTCACCTTCAAATATCTCAGGGGCAGTGTAAATTGGATTATATGCATTATTTTTTTCAATAGCTAAACTAAATGTTTTTTTGGTGCCCACATTTTGTGAGATACCAAAATCAAAAAGCTGAGCATTTCCATCTGCTGACATCATAATATTTGTAGGATTAATATCTGCATGGACTATACCTTTATTATGCATATATAAGATTGCTTTATATAAAGATGAGGCAAGATTATGCTTCATCTTTATGTCAATTTCATGTAAAGCAATATTTACAAGTAAATCACCTTCAAGTTTTTGCATAATTAAATAAGGGATACTTGATTCTTCATCAATTCCAAAGTCTACTGCTTTGACAATATTTTCATGATGCAAGGAATTTAACAAAGAGTATTCAGAATAGACAAAGGCAGCCACATCTTTTTTATTGGCAATTTCAGATGATGGAATTTTTATAACAAGGTTTCTCGTATCTTGAAAATACTGAGAGTATATATCACTTACATCATAAACTTCACTTAGTCCACCCTCTCCAATCTTTTTATCCAATGTATATCGTTTATTTAACATGGCATTACCACTTAAGATTAGTTTATACTTACTTTTAAAAGTACTCATACAGATTGTACACTCACTAATGTTGCAGTAAGATTATCATCGGCAGTACCTTCCAATACTTTTGAACTCATATAATCCATAGCACTTTCTAAGGGATTAATTTGCATGCCTTCTTTTATGATACTAGTAGAAAGATTATCATAAAAACCATCACTACATAAAAGAAAAATATCATCTCTTTGTATCTTGAATTTTTTCACTTCTAAGGAGAGTTCTCCTGGTGCGCAGAGTGCTTTAGTTAATGCTTTTCTTTCACCTTCTCCGTGATTTATACTACGAGCATGATCCTGAGTCACAAGAGAGAGAGTGTTGTCTCTTACTATGTAACATCGACTATCTCCAGAATGAATACTAACTGCTTGGTCACCTTCAATTAGTAAAAGTACCAAAGTTGTTCCAATCACAGCATCATTTCCAAGCTTGTGGACTTTTTTTTGTAAAATACGATGTATATTATAAAATTGAGAACTAATTGCTTCAATTTTTTGATCAAGACTACCGTTAAGTTTTACATGTTCAAATATATCTGTTACCAGATGACTAGCAAAATTTCCCTCTTGATGTCCACCCATTCCATCACAAACAATCCAAAGTTCTGATTCATTATTAGTAAAATATGCATCTTCATTATTCATCCTGATATGCCCAGGATGTGTAAAAGAGCAACTAATACACTGCATTAAAGACCATCCCTATTAAGTTTAAATCTTCTAAGAGGATTTGCTTTTGTAAAAACTTTTACGGCCATGCCTGTTAAAGTAAAAGAACCGCTATATCTATCTTTTTTATGTTCAATAATTATAGAATCAGTTCCTCTTCTTATTTTATGCCCTTTTTTCTTGAACTTATCAACAAGTTTAAAGAAGGCCCATTCTCCATCTTTTATATCCTCAACCACTTTCTTTTTTTCAAGGTTGAACATAGTAAATTTAGCGACATTATTTAAACTTTCAGCTGGCCATATAACCTTTCTTGATTTAATTGGTCCATGTTCATATGCTATATAGTTTTCATCATAGTGAAATTCCATCCGTGATAATTTTCGTCCTAGTGCATGTGGTTTTAGATAAAAACTTGTACCTAAAAAATCACCTTTACTTGTAAAAAATATCTTTCTTATAGATTCAACATTTAGCATTGCATTCATAAAGTCTTTACTAATACGCATATTACTGCCATCAATAGTTCTATACTTATAAGTTCCTCTTCTCGTATTGAGCTTAACAAAAGTAGATACATAATTTTTATAAAAAGTATCTACTATACCGTTTTTCTTAAAAAATTCCTCAAAGTCTTGAACTCTAATATCATTTTTTCTACTACGCTTAACAAGTGGATAACGCCCTTTAATCTTATCATTATAGAAGCCTAAAACCTCTTGTTTATATTGATTACTAATATGTTTTTTCGTTCTTGATAGTAAATATTCCCAATCATTTTTAAGTGCTGTCTTAAACCACTTATCAACAGGTCTTGGTAGAGCAGAAATTTGCATAATAATCGGTTCATGACGTCCTGACACTCGGTCTGTTACAATTGTATAAGCATCTTTTTCAGGTGTTACTGAACCATAAATTGCCGTCATCTCTTGATAAACTGTATTGAGTTTTAAGAGTGCAGTTTCTAATTTTGGGGTAGGTTTATTATCTTTACCTAAAAGGTTATTGTAGACCGAAAAATATTCTCTAATATTTTTTACATTAGTATTTTTTATAATTTTCTTTGCTTTTTCTATAGCATTTTGAGAAGCGATTGAAGCAGCTTTACCACCTTTATGCGTTGCATCTACTTTTATTTGCAGTTTCTCAGCAGGAGTATATATAAGAGTATTCTCTTTAAGCATATGAAGCACTCCAATAATTGGTGAAGTTCCTGATGTTAAAACTGTTAATTGATTATTAATTTCAGAAATTGATTTATAATTAGGAATTTTAAGTGAACTTAATGCAGCTACCCAATGCTTTTTATAATCAATAAAGTAATGATTTTGTACTTTTGCATACATCGCATTTAACTCTTCATCAGTCAATTCTGTAGAGTATCCAACCACCCAGTTATTTGCCACAAGTTTTTTTATCAGCTCTTTACCATCAGCAATAATAACATCTTCAAAACCTTTTTTTGTATAAAACCCTGGAACAATATGATCACTTCCTTCAAAGGCGGAGGCATAAGAACCCAATGCTTCTGAAAAACGAAAGTCTCTTAAATTTTTATCTTTTGCCTCATTTTTCAACTCTTTATATACAAGTGCTTCTTGTCCAAATTCTAAAAGCTGTTTTCTTGAAATTGCTAAAGTTTCTTCTCTGAGTTCATATGGTGAGAAGCCATAATCAAGGAGATTTGAAAAGTGCATATTTAAGTCATTTTGTGTTGCATTCATATTTGGATATAAATGTGACCATGCTGTTGCCAACCAGCCTATTAAAAAGTCCTTATCACGACGCTCTTCATTTTTCAACATGGTGTACGCTTTTATACTCTCCCAAGTTAAATCATAGTCACCTATACTTGCTGAAACTTGTTCTTCTATAAACTCTGCAATACGAGGAAGTAAAATATTTTCTAAAGCCTCTTTATAATGATCTTCAATCATTTTATTTCTATCGGAAACTTTAAAATAAGCAACTTTCCAAATGCTATTGCTCATATTATCTTTATTTTCATCTTGAAGCTTTTTAATCTGATTCAAAGCAACTAAAATTTCTTTAAAATCAGATTGATTTGAAATAATAGCGCGAGTATTATCATATTTGAGCATAGCTTTTTCAGATTTATCTAAAGAATCAAGACGTGAATTAAAATCTTGAACCCAATAGATAATAGCAATAGCTACAATCAAAACAGATGCAACTAAAGCTCCTATATGCTTGATTCTTTGATTCTTTTTATAGTTTGTATCCATCTTAATAATATCCGCTTCAGGAAATATAATATCGGAAAGAACCTTCTGAATAAACATCCCTTTTTGTGGTTGAATAGATGCTAATGTACTCTTTTCAAACTCTTGGGAAACTGGTACTTCATTTCCATTAGGTACTGAAGTAAAATAGATACCACGAAGCATTAGTGGTTTACGATATCGCGTTTGAGCAAAACCTATATCCACAAACATATTAAGTTTTTCAAATAGTGCTGAGAACTCATTACAAAATAGTAGAATTTTCGATCTTGCATCTGTATCCCACTCTCTATTCACTTTATCTAAAACTGCACTATTTAGTCTTTGAAGAAGGGCTTCAAGTTCTGGTTGAATGACAGAGGTATCTATACTATTTTCATTCTCATCAAAGGTAACACCAAGGACTTCTTCTTTTTCTTCCTCACTTATACCTGTAAAATACTCTTTAAATCCCACGATATTGTCCACTTTACTAACTAGAAGATAAATAGGAATATTAGATACAAAAGCATGAGAAATCTCATCAAATCTATCACGTAAATCTTTTGCATATTGTTCCAACTCTTTTTCATTTTTTTCCATAAGAGTATCTACACTAATAGTTAGTACAATTCCGTTAATAGGACGTTTCCAACGTTTTCTACCAAAAAGTTTTAAAAATGACTCCCATAAGATTAAATCTTCTTCAGAACGATTATTTGAGACATAATTACCTGGCATATCTACAAAAATAGCATGTTCTGCAAAATACCATTGAAATGATTTTGTAGAGCCTACTTCTGTAACACTGCGATTGTCATAGTTAATATTTAAAGGAAAATCTAAACCTGAATTTTCAAGTATAGAGGTTTTTCCTTCTTTACCAGAACCAACCATCAAGTACCAAGGAAGCTCATATCCTGCTATCTGTTTATTCTTATATATACTAGAGTTTTTAAGAATACGCATAGCTTCATTAAAACGTATTTTAAGGTCTTGAACTTTCTCTGAAGTAATGCTAGAGTACTCCTTCTTTCTTTTTAACTGTTCTCTAATATTGCGAATCTTCTGTTTAAATTCATCTTTAACAAACAGTGTATACAAAAGCAAAGACAGGATAGTTCCAAAGAAAACACTCAGGCCTATAAGCATTCTAAGAGTTAAGCTTTTTAATGATTCAAAAAGATAAGGTGAAACAAAAATTATTAAAATTGTTGTAATAAACGCGATTAGTATAATCCAAAAAAATGGGTTTTTAAATAATGAGGATTGTTTAATTTTACTCATTTAAATCCTTTATAATAATTGTTTTTGGTACTTCATTTGTAGGTTCTGTCATACCAGGAATAAGTATCTCTTCTGTTACTTGAATAAAGGATGTATTATCACTTATTTGTTCTGTAGTATATTTATTATATTGTGTCTTAAGTACTTCTAGAACCCTGTTTTCTTTATTTACAAGAGAAAAAGTCAGTATCCCATACGCTAAAGAAAGCATTAGAGCAATACTAATAGCTAAAATTTGATAAGAAGTTTTATATATAAGATAGTTACTTTTGGATGATACTTTTTGTGATGCATAAAAGTTTTTAGTCTCACGTACCTCCATCATCTTCATTTGTCTAAAAAGGCTTTCACGAATAGAATCAAGTTCCATCTTTCCTTTATTTTGGATTCTATATTTTCCCTCAAAACCAAGAGAAAGACAGATATACATCAATTCTAAAAGATCTATATACTTGGCAGGGGCGCGAAGAAGTTGTTCCAAAATTTGAAAAAACTTATCTCCGCCATATGTTTCATTATAAAAATGACCTAGAAGACTAGAGTTTGCCCAATTATTATCTTTACCCCAGTAAGTTGTACATATAATTTCATCAGAAAAGGTACATAATATATAACGCGCGAGCATAACCTGAGAATTATCAATACCTTTTTCATTGGCTGATTCAGTAAAGAAATTAATATCTTCTATAAGCAAAACTCTCATATCTTGAAGCTCTCCAATCTCATAAGAATTTTGAAAACTATCAATTTGTTTAAAAATATCAGAAGATAGAAATAAGAAGCTATTGCTTGTACCTTCATATATATTTTTACTTGTATTATTTTTCAATTTAGCACGTGAAATCGTGGTATTTTTAAAAGTGGAATAAGACTCTTGTTCTTGATTGAAATTTGTAAGAGTATCTGTTCCACTTGAAACTGCTACTATCATTGTTTTATTAGCTACTGAACTCATTATTTAGTCTCCATATTAATCATTACGAATCGCCCAAAGGGTATACTCTACATTTGGAAGTTCACCCGAAAGGTGAAAAGCAAATCCACCAGAACGAACAAGTTTTTCTTTATCTTCCTGTTCAAGTTCTACTTTAAAATAAATATAATTTACTTTATATGGAATTTGTCTTGGAGCCGTTGCTAAAGGCTTAAGTTTGAAACCTCCAAGGTGGTAATTAACGAGATCTCTAATAGTCTCTATACTTCCCATCTTAAGATTAGAAAGAAGCAGTTTTTTAAGCTGGTCTTCTTCAATATCTGCTTTGACAGCAAATACAAAACTTGAAGAATTAATCATAGACTTTTCTGCAACTTTAGATGTATATATTCCATATTTTTGTTTTTCCACTGGAAGTGAAATACTGTTCTGCTCTAAGACCATACTAAGCATGTCATTAAGTTCTGTAATAACCTTGTTGAAACTCTCACCCTGATACTCATGATCATACACAAATTCTTCAATAATTCTCTTTTCTTTTTTCATAAATACAGCTAACTCACCAACTAAAGAAGTCAGTTCGAGAAAAAGTTCTGAAGGGTGAATTCTATCTTGAGTAAGGTAATAATGTAGACGGCTTTTAGTTTTATTTAGCAGTTGAAGCATAAGGTAATCACCTAGTTCTGTTGCTTGAACATTTGAATCACTTAATTTTTCAGAAAGTTTTTCAGCTCGATAGGACAGTGTACTAACCAACTCATTTATTTTACTCAGAAGTGTATCGGAAGCATGAAGATGAAGATAAGTCGCTATATAAGTTTCATCTAAACTTACAATTCCGCTAACACTTACATCTCCAATATTTCCTATTTTCATATTTACATAACCCTCATTAATCTCTTCTTCTAAAAGAAGTTTAAAGTTATAACGTGCACTTAAAAGACTAGTTTCACTCATTTCACCAGCATTGCTATTGGGTACATTATCAATATTCTCCGCTATTAAACGAGTTAATCTATTTGTTTGTTCTTTAAAATGAACTTCATCGCTATTATGCATAGTAATAGGCAGTGCAAGATAAAATTCTTTAGATGCATCCTCAATTTTTATATCTAATCTCAAGGAATCAACTTTAGAGCTAATATAAAAGAGTGTACCATCAGGCATTACTCCAGAAGCACTATTGATAACAATTTTGCCTGAAGTTAGATGATGAGTATCTATATCTATATCAAAAAAACCCCAAGCATTAGAACTTAGCTCTTTTGTTCTAATCATTAATTCATCTGTAAAGTACCTATCACTTTGCTGAAAATGTTGAGGACGAATAAAAAGTCCCTCTTTCCATACTACTCTATGTTGTATCACTCTGCTTCCTTAATTCTGTATTTATTAATTTCAAGCTCTACAGAATTATGTGTTTTATCTTCTAAGTTAATTACGTATCTCCATGTAGAATTAGAATCTAAGTTTCTAAAGTTTCCAATAATCCCTAAAAACTTTGCCTTATCATTGAAAATAATTTTATAATGCTGTTTTTCACTCGGTAAAATAATATGTTTGTTTTGAGAAATTAAATCACTATTTAACCTATCCTTACCACTATCTAGAAGTGTCCAATAATCAAGTTTTGAGAATTGTTCAGCAGAGTCAAGCTCATAAAAATTAAGCATTAAAGGAGAAGAGACATTATCACTATCAAGGTTAATGTTATTGCTACTTTTTATCACTAAATCTAAATGTGTCGGTTTACTCGCACATCCACTCATTGCTACTAAAATCGTTGCACTTAGTACTATCTTTACTATATTTTTCATTATCTTTTTTCCTTTAATTATTTTAGAATTTATGTATCTTTTGCTTTTATATTATTTAAGTAATATGATAAGCCTCACCTAATATCACTTTAAACATACTACACTTAGATGCCTTGCCTTGTGCTAACTGTACGAAGCTTTAAACTATATGAAATATTTTCATACTCTTTTTTAAAATCTTCACGAATCATCTCAACACCATCTTCAGGATGTTCCTTAAGCGTATTAAACATTTCATTGTAAGCCTTCCAACAAAGTTGCTGCTTTGGCAAAACACCACGAAGTGCTCCTGTTAATTCAAATCTATGTTCAAGATTTTTTGGTGAAAATTTTGCCATTGCAATATTAATAACATTTTTACTTGAACTATGTAGAG
This sequence comes from Sulfurimonas sp., assembly GCF_029027405.1. Classification (NCBI taxonomy): domain Bacteria; kingdom Pseudomonadati; phylum Campylobacterota; class Epsilonproteobacteria; order Campylobacterales; family Sulfurimonadaceae; genus Sulfurimonas; species Sulfurimonas sp. The sequence continues at coordinate 748,085 of NZ_CP093396.1, read as the reverse complement.
CAATACAATGAGAGTCTATTTCATTAAATGATTTTGTAATAGCATCTGACACTTTCATCATCCCAAGTCTAGAACCTTGTTCATTATTTTGTAAAAGCTTTGCCGCTGCAGAACCAAGTTTTACTGGATTGTTATCAACATCCAGATGAGAGGTTGATAGTTGTAAATCTTGTTTCGTTTTATCTTTGAGCTGAAGAGAATTTTGTAGTGAATCAAGTGTATTATTAATAACATCACCTATATCTGCCATCAATAAATCTCTTTCTTCTTGCTCTAGGTTATTAATATTGATTCCAAGTTTAGCCTCTAAAATGGCAACAGAGGTTGCTAGTCCCGCATCTACTTCTATTGAAACTTTTTTTGTTGGAGTAGGTTTTACTTTAGACTTAGTATAAGAAGGAACAGTAATATGTTCTTCAAATATTTCCTCTTTCGTTTCAATCACTGCCTCTACAGGTTCAGGTACAGATACATTTATAAAGTCAGACATACTAATATCTTCAGATGCTACAGACGAAGGTATATCTTCAATAATACTTATTACATCTGTATCACTAGGATTTTCTTCATCTGCTGGGATAAAACTATTTGAGCTTGACGCAAAAAGAAAATCCTCATTAGGGATAATATCATCACTTATATTGGCTTCTTCAAAAGCTTCAATCACATTACTACTTTCACTAGTTTCTACAAATGGACTGATAATATCATTTTCAGAGTAATCATTATTTGTATAACGAGCTTGTAGTTCGTGGTCACCAATAATAAAAACATCAGAAGCATTAATCTTTACAGGATGTCCTTTTGGAAGTTTTTTATAAGGATTTTTCAAAAAAGTACCATTTGTACTCTCATCTTTTATAAAATAACTTCCGTGTTTACAAATTATATGAGCATGCACTCCGGATATGTAAGAGTTTTGGTCTGTTAAGACCCAATCATTTTCTTCCATTCTACCAATGCTTCCACCCTCTTCTTCAAAATGAAAATTACGTTTTGCAGGAATGTTTTTACCATTTTTTACAATATCTAATACTAATTTCATTTTATTTCTTTTGTATTTCTTGTTTTTCAGGCATTGCCTGATACAGTGGCTTATAATTCTCTTGTATTGACGCGCATCCAGCGAATACAATTAATGTAAATGTTAATGTTGTTAGTGTAAGTTTCATTTTATTTCCTTTTTATAGTTGATTTGTTTATTTCACGAGTACTCTTTACAGAGATTTTATTGTTTTTGTCCAAGTAGAGATTCACAGTCTTTAAAGAGCTTTGCTCGATTGTACACTCTAAGATTGTTTTAGATAAAACTGGCATAATATTGGTATTGATTATAAGATCAATATTTCTAGCTCCAGTATCCATAGCATTTGATAAGAATACGATTCTATCAAGAAGCTCTTCCTCATACTTGAATTTTACTTCTTTTGCTGTGAGCTGTTTCTCAATAAAATTAAGTTTTAGTTTTACTATTTCTTTTAGTGCTACATCACTTAAATTTATATAAGGAATCACATTCATACGACCTAAAAGTGCAGGTTTTAAGTAAGAAGATAGAGTTGGAGTAATAGCATTTATTAGATCTTGCATTTCAATATTCTTATCTTCCGCACATAAGCTAGTAATTTCTTGCGTTGCAAGATTAGAAGTCATGAAAATAACTGTATTCTTAAAATCTATCTCTCTGCCTTCTCCATCATTTACAACACCTCTATCAAAAATTTGATAAAATAAATTTAATATATCAGGATGTGCTTTTTCTATCTCATCTAAAAGAACTACTGAATAAGGTTTTATACGAACAGGGTCAGTTAGTTGTCCGCCTTCTCCGTAACCTACATACCCTGGAGGTGAGCCAATTAGTCTTGAAATTGTATGTTTTTCTTGAAACTCTGTCATGTTGATAGTAGTTAAAAACTTCTCTCCTCCAAACATTAATTTAGCCACATTTCTTGCAGTTTCTGTTTTACCAACTCCAGATGGACCTACTAATAAAAAAACACCTGCTGGTGATTTTTCATTTTTCATACCTGCAGTTGAAATCTGTAAAAAAGTACTTAGATGAGATAGTGCCTCATCTTGACCAATAATTTCTTCTCTTAATTTTTCATCTAAACTTAATACAAGTTTTGTTTGTTCCTGCACCATTGAACCTAATGGAATTCCTGTCCATGAAGCAATGACTTCAGCAACTTGTTCAAAACTAACATTTTCAAAAATATAAGTTCCCTTCTCTTGTAAGGCTTTAAATTTAATATGTTCTTTTTTAAGTTCAGTCTCTTTCCCCTCTTTACGAAATTGCATGATTTTTTCTAAATGCATTTTTTGCTTTTGCCAAGAAGTTTCTACTTTGTTAGCTTCTTTTTCAAGTATCTTTTTTTCTTTCTCTAATATCTTGATTTTTTTAGAGTAATCTTTTACTCCATGTTTTGCATCTCTGTCATATGAAGTTATTGTACGGTTAATAATTATAATTTCGTTCTGAATTTTTTGTAGAGCAAAAGGAATATTAGATTTTGATATTTTCACATTTGCACAAGCTGTATCTAAAACATCAATTGCCTTGTCAGGGAGTTGACGACCTGTAATATAGCGTGCTGATAGTTGAGCAGCCGCTACTAGTGCTTCATCTTCAATGTAGACATTATGCTCATCCTCATACTTATCCGCAATACCTCGTAAAATAGTAATCGCTTCATTAACACTAGGTTCCATAAGGTCAATTTTCTGAAAACGACGAGACAGTGCTGGATCTTTTTCAAAATACTTTCGATACTCTAGCCATGTAGTTGCTGCTATTGTTCTAAGATTCCCACGAGCCAGAGCAGGTTTTAAAATATTTGCGGCATCTGATCCACCTTCATTTCCCCCTGCCCCAATTAAAGTATGAGCCTCATCAATAAATAAAATAATAAATTCAGCACTATTTTGAATCTCTTTAATTACAGCTTGAAGACGTCTTTCGAACTCACCTTTAACGCTAGCACCAGCTTGAAGTGCCCCTAAATCAAGCGAAAGAATCTGTGCATTATAAAGATAGTCAGGTACATCTTTGTTGACTATTTTAAGTGCAAGTCCTTCTACAATTGCTGTTTTACCTACACCAGCTTCACCAACTAAAATAGGATTGTTTTTTCTACGACGGAGAACAATATCGATTGCTTGTTTAATTTCCTCATCTCTACATAAGACAGGGTCTATTTTTCCGTCCATCGCTTGCTGAGTTAAGTTGGTCGTATATTTTTCCAATTCATTCGCTATGGATAAATTTCCTTTTTGTGTCGCTGTTATCTTTTCAATTGCCGCACTATTGAGTCCTTCTAAAAGTGATTTAACTTCCTTTATAGAAACATCTGCAAATAATTTAAAATATGAAGTATTAGCATAACGAGATGCGTTATCAAAAATAGACAAAATAAGTGCTGTTTCACTAATCTCTAATACCTCTAAGGTTACATGAGAGATGATATAAGCATCTTCAAGCCATGTAATTAAAAGAGGTGATAAAACGGGACTAGCACTCTCACTTGAACTAATTTTTACACCATGCTGAAGAGCTTCTTGCATCTTTTGTTGTGAAATATCGTATTGAGTAAGTACAGCATTTAAAACACTTTTAGGATTTTCAAGCATAACATACAAGAAATCTTCAATAAGAACCTCATTACCACCACGCGAGACACATCTATACCCTGCATTTTCTAAATCTGTTTTTGTCAACATATCCATTTTTTGGATCAACTTTGGTAATTCTAGTTTCATTCTTTTCCTTCACTTTTCAATTTAAACATAATGAATAGTCCTTTCTCCGTAGAGAATATTTTTATTTCCACGACTTGCTTTATGTGCAATACCAGCAGATGAGGAGTGATGGAAAAATTGTGACTTTATTGTTTTATAGTGGTTGTCATCTGCCTTAATCACTAGCTCTTTATCTATGCCCATATTTTTATATGTTAGCTTAGATAATTCTTTCATAGGTACAACTTCTTTAACTTTTTTATACATATATTCCAAAGGAACTTGTGCATACTCAGAATCTACTTTGGCTCTGTACATATATATTTTATATCTGACAGTCATCTCTTCTTCTTCAACAGAGACTCTTTTTTTAATGTAAAAACCATCTGTTGTTCCCATGTCATTATGGTATTTAATATTTTTAATCATCGAATCATTAAGGTTTTTAACCCAATGATGCCTTCTGTTCCACTTTTTTATTTTTTCAACAATTCTTTCATCATATATATCTTTATTCTCAAAGCTTGTGTGTAATCTACGAATTTGTGTAGGAAGCTGAACCTCTTCGGATATATTATCTCTGTACCCACCACCTACATCTGAATGGGCACCAAAAAACTCTTTTTCTAAAAAGTCTTCTTGCTCTTTTTCACCCTGCTCATTCTTAGTATGTTCACCAAAAATTGAAACTAAATCAAAATTATATCTAAACTCATCTTTAGCTGTAAGATGTACAAGTTTGCTTACTTTTTTACTCTCAAGCTTAAGCCCTAAGTCTTTTGCATCATCGCCTTGAAACAGCCCTTCATGTGAAACTGTATCAAAGACCCCTACAAAACGAAAAACGATTTTGTCAATAATTACCTTCTCTTTTTCAGATGCTTTTTCTTTAATAATATGAGGATAAAGATTTTCACCTTTTTTACTTAACTCATACTCAATATAATCATTTCTATTTTTATCTTGTACAGTTCTTTCAAAACTACACTCTAATCCTTCGCAAAGTTTACTCACAAAATGTCGAGCTTCTGCAGCTCCACGAGAAAAACCAAAAACATCTAAAACCAAGGTGTCTACATAGTTTGCATCTAAAGCAAACACCTTCTCATGTAAAGCTTTACAAGCACCATTAACCTTAGCTCGAACACCTGCGTCGCCTATGGCGAAGGCTTGCCCTAAAAAGAGGTCATCTTCTTCATGATTTCCCTCTTTGTTATCACTATGTGTACCTGCCCCTGTAATATAAATTTTATCTCTAAAACACTCAAATAAATCTGCATCTCTATGTGTTGATTTAGTAACTTCTATGTCATAATATTCATACAAGTGTGCCACATTACTAAGAGCACCCGTGTAACTTGAATCTTTTCCGCTGATTAAAATCTCTTCTTCTATGTAGGCTACTGTTCGTTGGGTTAATTTAAACTCTTCTTTTATTCTCTTTGTTTCCTTATCTTTCATATCCTTGTTGTAAACATCATTTGCAAGTGCTTGAATATCTTGTATTTTTTTCAAAGTCTCTTGCATCTTAGACTCTTTGAAATACTCATAAACAGCATCACAATCAGCAGACACATCATTTTGTCCAATTCCAAAAACTACACCATCATCATACTTCTCTTCACTGTGGCGTTTTTCCCCATAAACTGCCTTCATACTCTTTTTTAAGTCGGTAAAGATTAAAGGAAGTATTTCTGATTCGGGTATTTCTGGGTCTAAGATTTTTGATTCCCATGTATGACGAGTTGTTTTATTCTCTCCCGTCATCATTTGTGACTTTAATTTAAAGTAGTCCTCATAAGCCAAACGCATTTCAGTATTGTACATATTATTATTCGTACCATCAAAAAAGACCCCACACTCTAAACGGGTTCTTGGAACAAATGCAACCTGAGCTTCTTTCGCTTTTATAATCTTTAAGGCTCTGTCCTCTCCCTTATAGCCATACGCAAACGCAACAATAGCAAAAACATGGTCATCTTTTAAAAGTCTCTGTGCCTCTTGCCTTGTAAAACTTAGGGTTATGCGTGTTGTTATTGGAGTTTTTTTAGTATGTATCTCTTTTAGTTTTTTTATGCGTGAAGTCATCTTATGAAGGCGCAGAACATCTTTAATAGAGTTAGTAGAACAAGCCTGAGAGTGTTCAAGGTAAACAACACTCCCTGTATTTTTCATAATGCAGTCTTTTATCTCAGTGGAGCTAATCCCCTCTTGACTTAAAATACTCTCTTTTAAATAAGGCTCGTACTTATCTCTAAGAGCTTTTAAGAGTGCCTCACTGTCACTATGTTGTTTTCGTAAAACTTCACTCTCTTTATACCCCACAGCTAAGTAAGCCCAACGATTTTTATTTCCAAAATTTGCACACTGTTTGTTTGTATCCATATCAGACTCGTTATTGGTTACAACACTAGATATAAACATCATCTTATCGCCTTCATAAGCAACAGCGCCAAGGGCTCTTTTACTCTCTTGTGCCATTATAATGCTCCTTCACCGTAAAGATATGACCATCCACCAGGTTCACCCATGGCAGCTGCTTTTTTATACCAGTAGATTGCTTTTTCTTTGTTCTTATACTTGTTCCTATATTCAGCACCTAACACAATAGCAGCAGAAGAACTTCCTGCTTCATATGCTTTTTTAAGCCAATAAAACCCTTCTTTTTCTTTAGCTACTCTTCTTAAAAGAAATATCCCAGTTTCAAACATCTCTTCTGCATTACCTTCTCTAGCAAGTTCAATATTACATTCTTCTGCTTTCTCATAATCATTTTCTTGACTATAATTCATATAACAAATCATCCCAAGTGCATATTCGTTTCCAGCCTTTTCAGAAGCCCTAAACCATTCTTCTGCTTTATTATAATCTTTCTTATTTCCTGCCATAATTCCAAGGTTATACATAGCAACAGCATTCCCCTCTTTAGCAGCTTTTTCGTAATAAATCTTTGCCTCTTTTTTATCTCTATAATGTGCCTCATAAAGACTTCCTATTAAGGCATAAACATCGCCTTTGTTGATGTCCTCTCTTTTTAAAGCACTTTCATAGAGTTCTAAAGCTTTATCGTAATCTTCGTATCTAACATATAAGTTAGCTAAAAATCGATAGGTATTTTTATCTCCCTCTGCCATCTCTTTTTTATACTCTTTTACAGCCCCTTCTTTTCCGTAAACAATTTGCATGAGTTCACTTAATTTGGCAATCGAATCTTTATACTCTTTTAGTGCGGCTTGTTTGTAAAGTGAAATGGCTTTTTTTGGTTGATTGTTTTTTTGTGGGTAATCAAGGAGAGTTTTTTCAATAATTGAAGGAATACTCGTTAATCCATATTTCAAGTCATATTTGCTTTTTACAAAATGTGCATATGACTTTGCTTGATTATACATAGCTACTGAACTACCCTTCTCAATGGCTTTTTCACGCCAAAGCATTATCTCTTCTCCCATGGCATAAACACCATAACCCTCAGCCACCATATTAATATCAGCAACATCATCCGTTCGTTCAGCCTCTTTTACCAAACATGCGAGATATTTATCTTTTTCAACATCAGGAAGAACTTCACAAACCCCTACTTTTGCTTGGGCTATACTTGTAAATATTATGAAAATCAACAGATATTTTAAACCTATAAACATCATCTTATCGCTTTCATAAGCAACAGCTCCTAGGGCTCTTTTACTCTCTTGTGCCATTATAATGCTCCTTCACCGTAAAGATATGACCATCCACCAGGTTCACCCATGGCAGCTGCTTTTTTATACCAGTAGATTGCTTTTTCTTTGTTATAATCATCATGATAATCATTTCTATAATGGGAACCTAAATTTATTGCAGCGCTAGAGCTTCCTGCTTTATAAGCTTTTTCATACCAGAACACACCCTTATTATAATTTCCCACATTGTTCATATAAAAAATCCCTAGAGCATACAAGTTATGAGGATTTTCATCTTTTGCCTTTTGCAAATAACATTCTTCAGCTCTATAATAATCATCCATTTTAGATTTATACATATAGCAAACCATTCTAGAAGCATTTTTTTGCCCAGCCTTTTCAGAAGCCCTAAACCATTCTTCTGCTTTATTATAATCTTTCTTATCTCCTGCCATAATTCCAAGGTTATACATAGCAACAGCATTACCCTCTTTAGCAGCTTTTTCGTAATAAATCTTTGCCTCTTTTTTATCTCTATAATGTGCCTCATAAAGACTTCCTATTAAGGCATAAACATCGCCTTTGTTGATGTCCTCTCTTTTCAAAGCACTTTCATAGAGTTCTAAAGCTTTATCGTAATCTTCGTATCTAACATATAAGTTAGCTAAAAATCGATAGGTATTTTTATCTCCCTCTGCCATCTCTTTTTTATACTCTTTTACAGCCCCTTCTTTTCCGTAAACAATTTGCATGAGTTCACTTAGTTTAGCTATAGCATCTTTATAATTTTTTAAAGCAGCTTGTTTGTAGAGGAGGATTGCTTTGTTTGGTTTATTTAACTCTTCAGGATAATTATCGCATATTCTTTTAATTATCTTTGTCATCATTATGCTATATTCATTAGCATTAAGTTTTTTTCTACTTATTTGTAAAAAAGAATAAAGCTTTGCTAGTTTATACATAGCTTCAGCATCGCCTTTAACAATAGCTTTTTTACGCCAAATAATGGCTTCTTCACTTCTTTTATAATAAGAAAACCTATCTGCAAGTAAATTAATATCAGCAACATCATCCGTTCGTTCAGCCTCTTTTACCAAACATGCGAGATACTTATCTTTTTGAACATCAGGAAGAACTTCACAAACCCCTACTTTTGCTTGGGCTATACTTGTAAATGCTATAAGAATTAATAGGTATTTTAAAATTAGTTTCATTCTTTTCCTTAGCTACTTAATATTATTTTTTCATCTTTTTCAACTGCTCCACAAAAGCAATTAACACCAAGATAATGTTTTGAAAGTTCAAATGGCTCAGTCTTATCTTTTTGAATTTCTAAGCAAAGTTCATACTCTAATGGCTCATTTAAAGCAAAATCAATCAGTTCTTTAAGTTCACCTATTTTTTCCCCATGAAGACTATATTTATACAAACTATTAAAAGATATATCCCTAAGTAGAATTTGAAATTTAGAACCTTTAGTTTTCACACTTTCCCCAAGTAAAAGATCCAAACCTAAAGTACAATTCTCTTCTCCTAATCCTGCTAACTGCCAAGAAGGAATTTTTTCATTCATTTCTATACACTGTACAATTTCAAGTTCATCATGCTCAAGATAGTGACGCAAGATAGAAACTAAAGTTCCTGCAGACTTTTGCTTCATACTCAAAAGCCCAATATAAGGTAGTATCTTTTGAAAATTAAGTGTAGAACTTTTTACTTGAGTTTCAGAATACAAACCTAAAAGACTCAACATATATTTTGAAAATTTATCTGTTAAATCTGATTGATACTGAATATAGTACCTCTGTCTTTGCCAAATTGGGTAAAACATTTTTTGAATATGATGATTAAAAAGATCTAAAAAATCTTGTAAGACCTTATCTGTATCTGAACTATCTAAAACCATTTCACAATAATGAGAAGGAAGAGGTGAAGCCGCACCAAAAAGCCCTAAAAAGTTAAGTGTTATCTCAACATTTTTTCCCTTAGGAGTCTCAACGAACTCCATTTTTGAGATTTCAGATTTTGCAAAAGCAAGACTAGGATTTGATTTAAAGCGTAATCTTTCATAAAGTGCTTGAGGCTCTTCTTTTGGATACATAGTCCTTAAATATGTCATAGCTACGCGTATGCCTTGAGCTAAAGGATATTTTCCTATAGATGATTTAATTTTTTTATTTAGCTCAATTATAGTCATTTTATTTTACACCAAATCCTGATTACCCATTTTAGCTGGCCAAGAAAATGTTTCATGATTTTCAATATGAACTATAAGTCTATGAAATGAGTTAACACTGCAATACAGACTAAAAAACTCATTTAAAATACAACATAGATGATATGCTTCACCAATTCCAGTAAACTTTGTTGGGTCAAGATAAAGTTCCGTTTCAATTCCACGGATTGGAAGTCCTTCATAAATCATCTGTGTTCTTTTATTTGAAATAGAAACCAGACCACTTAAAATAATGTCTGTTTTCTCTTTTTGTTTCATATCATTTGCTCCAAAAAAATCATAAGTTTGCAGTATCATTTTAAGTGTTGAGATATTTTCTAATGAAAGGTAGTTTAAAGACATATTCGAGATTAACTTCCATAAGAAATCTCCTCCAATAGGAGGTGGATAAGATATAGAAGGAATAGTAATATTGTGAAAACTTAAATCCGAAGAAGATATAGGATCATTCACACATAGACTATCTAAATGTAGAGTAGAAGGTATATCTTTATTTGTACACATCATTCTTACTGAGATAGTTGCAGTATTATGTTCTAAATCATCGAAAATACCGCCTGATGATGCGAAACGGAGAAAAGTATCTGTTCTATCCTTCATCTCACTTAGCTTTATGCGTTCAGAATAGTATTCTCCTTCATCACTAATATGTCCAAAAGACTCAAATGGGTAGTAGTCCTGATAAATGTTTTTACTTGGTATCCAGCCTCTTACATTTTCAACAGAAAAAACTTCACTTTGATCTTTTTTTAGCTCTGCCGCTGTTAAAATATACTCATCCTCTACCTCTGTTTTACGAATAGGTACAGCATCACTCTCAAACAGATTAATTACTGGAGTACAAAAAAGATAAAAATCTTCGCTAGTAGGAAGTTGAGCAGTTGAAAGACGTTTTGAAAAATGAAATTTCAAACTAAAATGATTTGATTTGCTCAAAGAATCACCTGAAATTCTCTCAATCTGTTTTAGATTTTCTATATCTAAAAAAAGATGCTTATCTCCAAAGCAAAAATACTCTTGCATCATAACATAACCATCAAAAGTATTTTTAGGATGAGGCACTATCGTTTCAGAAGCATTAAAACCGACTGCAGATACAGACTTCTTTGGAAGAAAAATTTTATTTATCTCTTTTTTCTTCTTATCCTTTATAATCACTTCTATACTTTCAATGTATCTACTAAGATATAAATATAATTCTTTTGCCATAAATTTTGAGCCACCAAGAAATAATCTTAATGTCTCAAAACTTATCTCACTTAAGTTACCTGATGCACTCATTTTTAAATCTAGTTCAATAGTAGCTTTTTGTCCATAAGTTAAATACTCAACATTATCAAGCTTTAAAGGCATAACTTTCGTCTTAAAACAAGTTTGAAATTTACAGACAACGCCATTAGATGCAGCTTTTGAAAGTATCTGTAAACCTTTTGGTACTTCTTGATTTTTAAGGTCATCTTTAAGTGCATCAAATTGAATAATTGCATACGAAGGAATTGGACGAATATAGTTTGGCCATAAAAGCTGAACAAGATTATGAGCAACTTCTGGAAGCTCTTCATCAAACTTCTGATGAAGTTTTCCTGTTAAAAAAGCAAACCCTTCTAACATTCTTTCTACATCAGGATCTTGTCCCTCTTTAGCTAAGTATGATGAAAGACCTGGGTTTGCTTTAGCAAACTTAGCACCGTCAACACGTAAAGAGTTTAATTCTTTAATATAATAATCTTTAGTCTTCATCTGTATAAACCTTAACTTTTCCATTACTAAGCAAATCAGCTTTATAATTTATTTTTTGGCTTCTGCCATTAATGTGTAAATAACCTTCAATATTAACATTCATTTGATTGACATTTAACTTATCTCTTGATACCCCTACACGAGTTTTATGAAGTCTTGGTTCATATTTTCTAATACATATTTCTGAACTAACTTCAATATGCTCAATCGAATCTTTCAAACTCATATCGGAGTTATTCAAATCAGGTCGTCCATAGTCTTCTGCGGTTTGAGCACTCCCCGCATTTGTCGAAAATATACGAGAAAGATTATTTGCTACAGACTTATAAAGTGCTTCCTCAGTTGTCGTACCTTTACTATCTTCTAAGCTACCATTAAGTCTTTCAAATAAACTTCCTTTATACATTTATTTAGTCTTTATCTAACTTACCAACAAGTGAAAGTTCAAAACTTGCGCCCATATACTTAAAGTGAGGACGAAGTGACATTTTTACACGGTACCAACCTGGTTCACCTGCAACATCTTCTACTAGAATTTGTGCTGCTTTAAACGGTCTTTGACTTCTAATCTCAGCAGATGGATTTTCTTGATCAGCAATATATTGTTTAATCCACTTATTTAACTCACGCTCTAAGTCAGAGCGTTCTCTCCACGAACCAATATGCTCGCGTTGAAGAATTTTGATATAGTGTGACATACGCGTAATTGCAAAAAGATAAGGCAGTTGCGTTCCTAGTTTATAGTTTAGTTCCGCATCTTTTCCCTCTGGAGTATTAGCAAATGTTTTTGTCATTTGAGCAGAATTTGCAGCAAAAAATGCGGCATTATTACTACCTTTTCTCATAGTCAGAGGGATGAAACCTTGTTCAGATAGTTCATATTCTCGTCTATCAGAAACAAGAACTTCTGTAGGAATTTTCATCTCTATATCGCCCATACTATCAAAAGTATGTACTGGAAGGTCTGTCACTGCACCACCACTATTTGGTCCAATAATATTTGTACACCATCTATAGTTTGCAAATGAATCTGTTAAGCGAGAAGCGAATGCATAAACAGTATTTCCCCATAGATAATCTTCATGGTTTGAAGAAACATCTTCTTTATACACAAACTTAGAGATAGGGTTATCTTCAGGATCGTATGGAGAACGAAGTAAGAAACGCGGAAGAGTAAGACCTACATAACGAGAGTCTTCATTTTCTCTAAATCCTCTCCATGCCGCAAACTGTGGTGAACTCATAACATCTTGCATATCTTTGAGATCAGGAAGACCTTCAAAACTATCAAGACCGAAGAATTTTGGACCTGCTGAGGAGATAAATGGTGCATGTGACATTGCAGCAATAGATGCTACTTTAGATAAAAACTTCATATCCATATTTGATGGTGAAAGTTGATAATCTGCTATAATTGTTCCTACCGGCCCTCCACCAAACTGTCCGTAACCTGAGGTATATACATGTTTGTATAGACCTGATTGTGTGATATCTAAACACTCTTCAAAATCTTCTAATAACTCTTCTTTGGAAACATTGATAATTTCCATCTGAATATTTTGTCTAAAATCTGTACGCTCTACTAGCATATACAATCCACGCCATCGTGCTTCAAGTGCTTGAAATTTTTCATTATGTAAGATTTCATCCATTTGAGCAGAAATTTTTGCATCAATCTCAGCAATCATTCTATCCACAATAGCCTTATTTACTTTCTCTGCTTCATTTTCACTTTTTAATAATTCACTAATTAAAGCACCTACACCCGATTTTACTACACTATAAGTCTCATCTTCTTGTGAAAGACTTGTTTGTGAGATAATACTATCTAAAAGACCACTCGTAGATGCACTTTTATTTTCTTCTAAAGTTTGTGTCGACATTATTTTCCTTTACTTTTGTTCTTCAAGGCTTAATTCGCCTAGTAGTTTTTCACGTTCAGCTTCATCACCAACAGCACTTTCAATTGCTTTTCTAAAAGCTGGAACATTACCAAGAGGTCCTTTAAGAGCGATAAGCGACTGACGAAGTTCCATTAGTTTTTTCATCTCATCAACATTTTCAACAATACTTTCTGGAGAAAAATCTTTCATACTTTGTAGATTAAGACTTACACTTAACGAAGAACCTTCTTCATCAGTAAGCTTATTATCAACACTAAAATTAAGTGAAAGATTTTGATGTTTTAAAACATCATTAAAGTTATTTTTATTAACACTAATTACTTTTTTATCTTCTACTGGCTTAGCCTCTTCATCCGGATTAAACTCACCTAAGATAGTAAGCTTATATGGAATTTCAACCTCTGCTGATTGATCTCCTGTTGCTGGTTTATATGTAACATTAATTCTCTCTTTTGGTGATTCTGACTGTTTACTCATTTACTTTCCTTTTTTAAATTTTTATTTCTAATGCTTGTTTTATGTCAATTTTACAAAGACGGGCATATACAGTGTGGATATCTTCAATATCAACTTCTGTGCGATTAAAGCTGTTTAAATACAGACCAAACACTTTTGCTGCTAATTCTGGATTCCACTCATCTAAACTGTATTTATCAATATCTCTTTTGAGTTCTTCTACTAAGGCTAATGCCACATTATTTTTTCCAAACTCTACTGCCAATGTAGCCTTAGCTAAACGCCAGTGAAACTTATCTTCTCTATTTACTGCACTGCTATAATAACTCTGTAGTAATACCATCGCCTCCTTTATTTTCTTCTTTTTTCCAAGTGCATAAGCTTTTTCTATAATTTGCTCTTTTTCATCTTCTTTATTTTCTTCTGTAGAATTTCCAACTACCTCACCCATACTCTCAACTAACCAATTTTTCAACTTAGTCGAAGCAAACGGAGTAGTATCTTTAAAAGATAATCTTAAGATAGTATCATCAGCTTTTACAAACGCAACTAATGCATTTTTCACTTCTAAGGCACAGACTGTATGTCCCATCTTACTTAAAAGATTAAAAGCCATAAAATGTCCATCTAGCCAAAAGGGTGAAAGTGAAATAAGTGATTCAAGAGTATCTAGTGCTTCGTCATATTTCTCTTCTGCTATTAGCTCATCAATAGCATCTGTACTCATTTGCGAAGGTGGATTAAGTGGAGTTTTTCCATCTTCATCTATAGGCAAAGAGTCTATTTCCAACCAAGACAACAAACGCACTAAGCGAATTGAACGAATATCAGAAGAGTCTTGACTTCTGTAGTAAGTATGCAAAAGAACCGCATTTTTCTTAAGTGTACGCAGGACTTTTGCGGCATCAGCATCTGAGTTTATTTCACTTATTTCTGAACTGTTTTGAGAACTAGTAGGTGACACAGAACTAATTTTTTCTTTTGACTCTTTAGCAGCTAAGCTTCTTTCAAAGGCTGAACGAAGTTTTCCAAATATAGGAATTTCTTCTTTAACCGTAAGTGCAAAGTTTGTTTCTAACTCTTTAAATATTGAAAGAAAAATCTCCAAATTTACAGAAATAGATAAGGAGCCTTTCTCATCTAAAATTTCTTTGTTAAGTAACTCCTCTAGCCAACTTAAAGAAGATATTTTTACTTTTTTAGATTTTGGAAACAACTTATCTTCATATGTTAAAAGGAGTTTATTAAAAAGTTTTAAAGATTTTTCAAGTCCAAAAGAACCATCTTGCTTCCAAGTTGCATATATCCACCAACAAAAAATTTTTGTATCTTTAGTAAATGTTTTAAGTAAATTCTCTGAATCATAAAGAACTTTCGCCCAATCGGTACTTACACCTTCTAACATGGAATTTGATTTATCTATTTCTGATTCAATAGAGAGATAAGCATCATCATATTTATAATCGCTACCACATACAGATGCTTCATTAATTGGAGTTAAAATTTCTTCAGACACAGTTTACCTTATTACTTAAAGTTTTTATAGAGAATATTAGCAACAAAAAACTTCAGATTTTCTTTATATACACTATAAAATATTATTTTATACATTATTATAACAATAAATATGTGATTTTGTTTCAAAATTATACAAAAAAAAACAAATTTTTATTGTCTAAAAATAGTTATCATTAATAAACAGATTGTATTAAGAGTAAACAGTTACAATCGTTAAAACTATTTATTTTAAAAACTAGAGGGACTAAAATGGCAGGTGCTAGTATTGTAATTGAGAGTGGTGTGATATTGTGTGCACATGGTGGAAAGGTTGTTTTAAAATCTAGTGTAGCTAACCATGTTATAGCTGGAAAAAAACCTCTTCATAATATAGACATTATCGGTGCAGCAATCTCAGGATGTCCTCATAGAGTCTCAAAAGGTGGACAGTGTACTAAAGTTGCTTCTATCAGTTCTGCTACTACAGAGTCAAATGTAACCTCACAAGGAAAAAACTACCTACTACGAGTAGATGGATGTAAAACTGACAAAGGAGCCGCTCTTGTCTTAGCTAGTCCAGGACAAACACAGAGTAAAATAGGTGTAAAGTCTGGAGGAAGTGCTGCAAATATCATTACTAAAGAACTTGAAATTGCAAAAGTAGATACTAAAGAAAATATAAAAAAAGAGAAATATCAAATTTATCCACTAAGACTAAGTGGGGAGTACATAAGAGCACTAAGAGGAGCAAGAGACTTTAGAGTTCTTAAAGACTATTATCAAACAAATACTAGTGACTATACTCAAGATAAAATTGTCACAAAAACCGATGCTTATTTATATGTTACAGATGCTATTAAAACTACAGAATATAAGGTTGTAAATAGAGGTGACTATTCTAACCCTAAGGTTGAGAAGGTACAGTTTAAAGATACAGATACACAAGTAATTCGTAAATATATACCCTGCTATGAAGAAGATGGAAAACTTGAAATCATCTACTCAAATGTAAAACTCACTAAAGAGCAACAGAGTAAGTTCACTCCAGTTTCTGTAACACTAAGTGATAAAAAGAATCTTCATTGTATAAACCATAAAGATTATTCAAAGTCCATAAAACATATAAATAAAGAGATGAAAGATATTTTAATCTCAAACAAAGAAGCTAAAAAACTAAACAAGTCACACTTAAACATAGTAGTTGAAATAGATGACCCTATCGGTGAAATAGAAGATTTGTATGAAGAGCTAGAATGTTCTTTTCATACTGCTTATGCACATAACAAACCTTTAATAGACAGGATTAAAGAACGCAATGCTTATGCCTATAGCGTTGCAAACTTTATGGATGAACTTGAAGTAAACTCAAAAGAGAAACAAGAAAGAAAAAACACAAAGAAAAAACTCAAAGATGCTTACTATACTTTAGTTGAAGGGATGAAAGAAGATTTTATACCTTATATTATAGATACTTGTAAAGATAGAGGTTTTTCATGGAGCATCAAAGATAGTAATTCTTCTTTTATAAGACTTAATATTTTTGTTGAACATGATGTAGCTATGAGTTACTTAAATGAAGTAAAACTAAATGCTTCGTTTTTACTCAACACACAACATAACTATAATACCTTTGATGGAAGAAAGATAGAGCATCTTAATGAAAAATGTATCATTGAAAGTAAAAGTCATGACTATTTGTGTTTAGGTGTAAGAGCACATATCAATGGTAGTAAAACATCACACAAGTATGCGACAAGTACTAGAGAGAGTTATACAGAGATAACAGCATTAACACTTTTTAGCCTCTACTTTAGTGGTAAACATAATGATGTTATCGGTACTAAATATAAAGATGCTATTGAAGACTTTCATTATAATTTAAAGAAACTATCTGCTCATCCAGAGTTTGAAGAAGATATTCAAGAAGAGATTAATGATAAGTTCGAAGGTAGTGCTTATGCTAGACTCTTTCAAGATAAAAATGGCAAACGCAGTGATACTTTTATAGATGAGTATTCAGATTTAGATACTACTGCTAAATATTGTGCTTATGATTGGAAAGAAAAAGGACATATTAAAGAGTTTAAGTCTCTTATTCCTAAAGAGGAAACATTTAAGTTCTTTTATGACAAATACAGAAAGACTCCTAAAATATTGAGTGAAGAACTCTCTAAACAACTAATAAATCCAGAGCTAAAAACATTATTAAAAAATTATAGTGATTTAAAAGATACAGAGTTTGAGAGAATGGATTTACTTTTAAATATAGCTTACTCACTAACTGCTAGTAGAACTATGTTTGATGATGAAGTTACACAGACTTCAGCGTTTAACACTAAGAGTGCTGTCTTAGAGTTTATGAAAGAGATTTCTATTAAACTTCAAAGTATAGATGAGAGTGAACATGAAAAACTTTACAAAGAAGATATCTTTACTCTTTATCATCAAAATCTTCATGGCATAATATTGCATGCTTTAGTTAAGGGAGAATATAATGAAAATGAGTTTAGTTCAAGAGAAAGCAATACTAAAAAATTCTTAGATGAACTCGCACCTGAGATAGAAAAAGAGTACAAGCTTGTCCTCTCCAACTTAAACGATGGCAATATCAGTAAAGACCTAAAAGTAAAAAAAGCTCATGAAAAACTCTTTGAACAACTCAAAGCACTAGATGGGATAACTAGTAAGATTCATGAGGCTGAGGATAAGCAGAAAGAAGCAGATAAAGATGCAAGAGGAAGAGGAACAAAAACCAATCCAACACATAAAAGGATTCGCTCTTCCAAACCCTACAAAGCCTCAATCTCAACAATGAAAGGTCTAAGCTTTTTCATAACCTTATTTACAACAGGAGATGCTCTTAAAACCTACAAGAAAAACGACCTAAAAGCTCTACTAGAAATAACAACAGGCATAAACTCAATCACAAAAACAGTAGTAGAAACAGGAACAAAAGTTTTACCTAGAACTAAACAAGCTATGTTAATGGTAGATTTTTTACTAGCAGAGCACTCTATCCCTCAAAAGATTATTGCTAAACTTGCAATACCTGCTGTTGTAGTAGGTGCTTACTATGAGATGGTATCCTTAGAGGATGAAGATTATGATGCTATGCTTATGATTGGTACTAAAGCAGCTATAATAGTAGCCTTGGCATTTGTATCAGGTATGTGGATAGCCGCAATAGGATATATAGCTCTTGAAATACTTTGGTATATATTCTCTGGTTACTTTATAGACTCAAGAGTTGAAGTTATGATTGAGAAGTCTCTCTTTTATCAAGATGGACGCAAACCATATATCTTAGAGAGTCTAAGTACAACTACTGGAAACTACTATATTCGTCGTGGTTCAAGAGATGCTCTAATGCAGGCAAAAGATATAACAAAAATTGGCGGAACTAAAGAGGTAAGAGAGTTTATTTATAAAAACTACTCAGATAATAAACAAGCATTGCAAGCAGCAGCAAGATATGAGTTTAGTGAGATATATAGAGCCTTGAAAAACATTAGTATAGAAGTAGAAAAAGTTCCTACTTACTTCCTTAACTTTACAAAAACAATGAATCTTAACCTTAATGGTTACCTTCGTGTTAATAAAGATTACTATGAAGAAATGGAAGGTCTAATCTATCTTATAAAAGATGATAACTATACAGACTATATACTCATAGATGCAACTGAAGCTATAGACAAAGAGAATGATAAACTTATAGATATATTTACAAGTTTTAAAGAAGAACTTTCAGAAGCTAAACTAGATGAGGATAGAAAAAAGAATTATACTATTTTAATAGCTAGTGGTATTACTTCTGTAAAATACAAACTTGATATAAAATATAACAGTAAAAGTGACTGGTTAGGAACTAAACTAGTTAAAGAAATCAATTATTATCTAAATGAACTTATACCTATGCCTTTAAGTCCACGAGATTTAGAACTGTTGAAGTAAAGGATTACACTTATGAAAAAATTATTTAAAATATTTGTACTACTGTTTATATTTGCTTCGCAGGTTGTTTTTGCAAATAGTGTAGCTGATGAGGCATTTGATAAATCAATTGTTTACCATGATAAACAAGACTATATGAATGAGTTGAAATGGTTAAAAATTACATTTGATGAAGATGAGACCAAAGAGGTTGCTTTTAATCTTGGTTTGGTTTATGAAAACTTAAAGGATTACGATAATGCCATTAATTGGTATAAAAAATCTTTTAAAATGGGGAGTGTTGATGGGGGGGTTAAACTAGGATTATTATACGACGAAAAATTGAAGGATTACCCAAATGCTATAAAATGGTATAAAAAAGCTTTTGAGATGGGGAATCTGGATGGTGCATATAACTTAGGTTGTTTATATGATGTAAATAAAAAAGATTTTAAAAATGCCATTATTTGGTACAAAAAAGCAGCCAAGAAAGGACATAAAAAAGCTATAAATAATCTTGGTGAAGTTTACCATGATTTAAAAGACAACATCACTGCATCTGCATATGTTTTAGCTGGAATTGTATATGGATATGATAAACAAGAAACTTTTAAGTATTTAAATAAAACTTGGAAAATAGATGAGCCAACCATGATAAAAGCCTACAAACTACAACAAATCCTAGACATCCCAAAACACTACATAGGTGACATTGACTAATAAATGTTAGCCATTCACAAAACATTATTTATAAAATAAGGGGGAAAATTGGAAAAAGAATCAAATAACATAATTTCTAAATGTGAATCAAGTGTTCTATCATTAAAAGGTTGTTACAATCGAATTCAATGGTGGCAAACCACGATAATGATTTGGTTTATTATCGCTATGCTTTTTAACTCATATAATATATTACATTATGAAGTTAACCATCCAAAAAAAGTGATAGTTGAAAAAATTTCAACACAACAAACATCAAATTTTATGTACTTGCAAGAAAATATGCCATCTGAATTAGATTTAACATCTCTTATAAAACAAGGAAATCCTATCCAGCATATTCAAGGAGTGTTACTCTTTATAACTCTTATGTTAATGTCTTGGATAAGTATTACTTCATCAGTTAAGCGTTTGCATGACATTGATAAATCTGGTTTTTGGTGGTATGTAAATTTTATTCCTATAGTTGGTTCGATAATAGTATTTGTTATGAATGTTTTTATTCCATCTAAGAATACACGATATTGTCAATATAAAATTAAAGAAGACAAAACACAATGGCTTTTTACTCTAGCGGGGATATTATTACTTATCCCCATCTTAATAAATATTATTGATATAACGGATCGCTATGGGACATGGTATGTTCAAGCAAGTTTATGGACTCAATACTATATGAAAGATTATATATTTTTTATACTATTATTACTACTTATGGCATTGAGTTTGAACTTTGATAAATTTATTAATATATCTTATTCGAAAAAGATGAAAGTGATTCAATATATTTCATTTGCTTATGTTGCTTGGTTGTTTTATAATATCAGTCACTTATTTTTTAATTTTGAAAGTAATAGTATAATGAGTTATTTTATTTATTATTTTTCATTATTTTTAGAATATGGTATTCAGTTTTCAGCATTATGTATACTTATTTTGAATACAAATAAAGAACTAAAGAAAGTACAGAATCAAAAAGTATCTTAAAAAAAGCCTATGAACTTCAAAAGATATAGTTTAACACCTCTACATACGAGGCTTAACTAAAAAATGTCAGTTCTTCCCTTAAACATAAAAAACTACCTACTACGAGTAGATGGATGTAAAACTGACAAAGGAGCCGCTCTTGTCTTAGCTAGTCCAGGACAAACACAGAGTAAAATAGGTGTAAAGTCTGGAGGAAGTGCTGCAAATATCATTACTAAAGAACTTGAAACTGCAAAAGTAGATACTAAAGAAAATATAAAAAAAGAGAAATATAGAATTTATCCACTAAGAGCAAGTGGAAAATACATAAGAGCACTAAGAGGAGCAAGAGACTTTAGAGTTCTTAAAGACTATTATCAAACAAATACTAGTGACTATACTCAAGATAAAGTTGTCACAAAAACCGATGCTTATTTATATGTTACAGATGCTATTAAAACTACAGAGTATAAGGTTATAAATAGAGGTGACTATTCTAACCCTAAGGTTGAGAAGGTACAGTTTAAAGATACAGATACACAAGTCATTCGTAAATATATACCCTGCTATGAAGAAGATGGAAAACTTGAAATCATCTACTCAAATGTAAAACTCACTAAAGAACAACAGAGTAAGTTCACTC
The DNA here is from genome assembly GCF_029027405.1 of Sulfurimonas sp. Lineage (NCBI taxonomy): Bacteria > Pseudomonadati > Campylobacterota > Epsilonproteobacteria > Campylobacterales > Sulfurimonadaceae > Sulfurimonas > Sulfurimonas sp. The sequence continues at coordinate 726,593 of NZ_CP093396.1, read as the reverse complement.
CAGTTTCTGTAACACTAACTGATAAAAAGAATCTTCATTGTATAAACCATAAAGATTATTCAAAGTCCATAAAACATACAAATAAAGAGATGAAAGATATTTTAATCTCAAACAAAGAAGCTAAAAAACTAAACAAGTCACACTTAAACATAGTAGTTGAAATAGATGACCCTATCGGTGAAATAGAAGATTTGTATGAAGAGCTAGAATGTTCTTTTCATACTGCTTATGCACATAACAAACCTTTAATAGACAGGATTAAAGAACGCAATGCTTATGCCTATAGCGTAGCAAACTTTATGGATGAACTTGAAGTAAACTCAAAAGAGAAACAAGAAAGAAAAAACACAAAGAAAAAACTCAAAGATGCTTACTATACTTTAGTTGAAGGGATGAAAGAAGATTTTATACCTTATATTATAGATGTTTGTAAAGATAGAGGTTTTTCATGGAGCATCAAAGATAGTAATGCTTCTTTTATAAGACTTAATATTTTTGTTGAACATGATGTAGCTATGAGTTACTTAAATGAAGTAAAACTAAATGCTTCGTTTTTACTCAACACACAACATAAAAATGTTCGTAGAGGAACTATAAACTCTCAGTACTATAATGTCTTTGATGGGAGAAAAATAGAGCATCTTAATGAAAAATGTATCATTGAAAGTAAAAGTCATGACTATTTGTGTTTGGGTGTAAGAGCACATATCGATGGTAGTAAAACATCACACAAGTATGCAACAAGTACTAGAGAGAGTTATACAGAGATAACAGCATTAACACTTTTTAGCCTCTACTTTAGTGGTAAACATAATGATGTTATCGGTACTAAATATAAAGATGCTATTGAAGACTTTCATTATAATTTAAAGAAGCTATCTGCTCATCCAGAGTTTGAGGAAGATATTCAAGAAGAGATTAATGATAAGCTTAAAGACAGTCCTTACACTAAACTCTTTAAAGATAAGAATGGTGACCGTACTGATAACTTTATTGATGATTATGAAAACTTAGAGACTATAGCTAAAGACTGCGCTTTTGAGTGGGAAGGAAATGATAAGACACAGCTTTTAAAGTTTGCTACTTTAATCCCTAAAAAAGAGACCTTTGAGTTTTTTTACGAAATCCCAAAACATAGAGAATCCCCTCAAAAGATAAGTGAAACACTCTCCAAAGAACTTAAAAGTTCACAGCTAAAAGAACTACTAGAAAAGTACAGTAGTCTAAAAGATACAAGTTTAGAGAGAATAGGCTTACTTTTAAACATAGCTTACTCACTAACTGCAAGTAGAACTATGTTTGATGAAGAAGTAAATCAAACTTCTCCTTTTAATACAGATAGTGCAGTTATGGACTTTTTAATCTCCATCTCAAAAAAACTTCAAGTACTCAAAGCAGATGAACATGAAAAGCTTTATAAAGAGGATATATTTCAACTTTATCATAAGAGCTTACACAGTTTAATCCTTCACTCACTTGTTAAAGGAAGCTATAACGAAAAAGAGTTTTCAAGCCGTCAAGATAATGTAACAAAAAAGTTTCTTGATGTCATAGCTCCAGAGACAGCAAAAGAGTACCAACTAGATTTAACAAAACTAGATGATGGAAGTATAGACAAAAACCTACAAGTCAAAAAAACTCATGAAAAACTATTTGCACAGTTAAAAGCACTAGATGGGATTACGAGTCAGATTCATGCGGCTGAGGATAAGCAGAGAGAGGGAGAGAAAGCAAGTAAAAGTAACAAAGCTAATGATGGACTTACTATTGAAACAGAAAAGAAATTTCCAACTCTTAGAAACTCCAAACCCTATAAAATAACCATCCCAGCCCTAAAAGGACTAAGTTTCTTTGTAGCTCTCTACCAAACAGGGAAGATACTCAAAGATTACCAAAAAATGACCTTAAGCTCACTCCTAGAACTTTCAGTCTCCATCAATGTCTTATCTAAAATTACAGGAGAAGCCGCACAAGCAACTAAGTTATTGTCCTCCAAGGCAATAGCATATAATATGTTTAAAGCTATGAAAGAGGAAAAGCTTGTTTTTCAAAAAGTACTTACTAAACTTGCTATTCCTATTGTTATCTTTGGGGCTTACCATGAGATAGCCTCTTTGAATGATAAAGATTATGATGCAGTTGTTGCTCTTAGTGTTAAAACGGGGCTTACCATAGCTTTAATGCTCTTTGCCACAGGTATAGGAGAAATCTTAATTATAGGTATAGCTATTGAGCTTATTTGGATGTCGATCTCTAGCTATATTATTGATACTAATGTCGAAGTAATGATAGAAAAATCTCTCTTTTACCAAAATGGGCGTAAACCCTATATCTTAGAGAGTTTAAGTAGTGATACTAAAGAGTATCTTTATAAAGATAATTTTAAAAGTATTAAAGAAATTCCTTTTATGCAAAAACCTAAAGATATGAGAGACTTTATCTATGCAAACTATAGTTCTCATAAAAAAGAGTTTAATGCTGCGTTTAGTTATGAGCTAAGTTCTTTTTATGCTACTTTAAAAGGGGTAAATATTGAAAAGTCTGGGCGTTCAAAGCAAGACAAATCAAGTAAAGCAACTTATGCTGTATGTAGTTATGTCTCTATCTCTAAAGATTTTTATAAAGATATAAAACGCATTGTACTGCTTGAAGATGACAAAGAGATAGAGATAGATATCTCACAACATGAACTGAAAAATGGTAAGGAGTATATAGACCTTTTAAGCCATTTAGATATTAGTGACAGTTCGGTTATACAAGAGTACTCTAAAAAAGATACCAAGTTATTACTTCATAGTGATGCAATTAGTCTGAAATATGATGTCATATATTACTATGATGATGCAAGTAAGTATCTAAAGAGGCTTACAGGCGGTGCGTTAAAGATTATAGATATAAAATCTTTACCTTTAACTAAAGATGATTGTAAAATACTAAATATTCAAATGAGTTAAGATGAAATACAAACTATTAAAATTACTGTTTTTAGCATTTCTGTTTATAGGACAAAGTGCTTATGCGATAGAACCTCTTTCGATCAAGTATGTTGACCCTAAGGCTAGTGAGAAAGCACAAGTTGCATTTGAGAGAGCAACTGTTTATGTAAAACAAGGAAATTATACAAAAGCTTTAGAATATCTAAAAACATCTTATGAGTATGAACCAGCAGATGGGACTGCTTTTGGTATTGGTTTCGCTTATAAAGAGTTAAAGGACTATAACAATGCTATCAAGTGGTATAAAAAATCTTTTGAGATGGGAAGAATTGATGGGGGGGTAAACTTAGGTTTATTATACAAAAAAGTATATAAAGATTATCCAAATGCTATAAAATGGTACAAAAAAGCCATAAAAAAAGGTGATATAGATGCAAGAAAAAATCTAGGATTACTTTACCATCAACAAAAAGACAAGCTAAATAGTGCAACCTACATGATAGGAATGATAGGACATCCTTACACCAAAGAAAGAGTTTTAGGCTTGTTACGAGATGACTGGAAAATAGACGAACCAACCCTAAAAAAAGCCTACGAACTCCAAAAAACTCTAGTTCCAAACCCATACACAGGTGGAATAGAATAGATGCTAGAGTATCTAAAAGTATAAATTAAGTTTATGTCAGCACTCCCTCCATATATAAACTTAACCTTTTTAAGAGCACTAAGAGGAGCAAGAGACTTTAGAGTTCTTAAAGACTATTATCAAACAAATACTAGTGACTATACTCAAGATAAAATTGTCACAAAAACCGATGCTTATTTATATGTTACAGATGCTATTAAAACTACAGAGTATAAGGTTATAAATAGAGGTGACTATTCTAACCCTAAGGTTGAGAAGGTACAGTTTAAAGATACAGATACACAAGTCATTCGTAAATATATACCCTGCTATGAAGAAGATGGAAAACTTGAAATCATCTACTCAAATGTAAAACTCACTAAAGAGCAACAGAGTAAGTTCATTCCAGTTTCTGTAACACTAAGTGGTAAAAAAAATCTTCATTGTATAAACCATAAAGATTATTCAAAGTCCATAAAACATATAAATAAAGAGATGAAAGATATTTTAATCTCAAATAAAGAAGCTAAAAAACTAAACAAGTCACACTTAAACATAGTAGTTGAAATAGATGACCCTATCGGTGAAATAGAAGATTTGTATGAAGAGCTAGAATGTTCTTTTCATACTGCTTATGCACATAACAAACCTTTAATAGACAGGATTAAAGAACGCAATGCTTATGCCTATAGCGTAGCAAACTTTATGGATGAACTTGAAGTAAACTCAAACGAGAAACAAGAAAGAAAAAACACAAAGAAAAAACTCCAAAAGGCTTACTATACTTTAGTTGAAGGTATGAAAGAAGATTTTATACCTTATATTATAGATACTTGTAAAGATAGAGGTTTTTCATGGAGCATCAAAGATAGTAATGCTTCTTTTATAAGACTTAATATTTTTGTTGAACATGATGTAGCTATGAGTTACTTAAATGAAGTAAAACTAAATGCTTCGTTTTTACTCGCCACACAACATAACTATAATACCTTTGATGGGAGAAAAATAGAGCATCTTAATGAAAAATGTATCATTGAAAGTAAAAGTCATGACTATTTGTGTTTAGGCGTAAGAGCACATATCAATGGTAGTAAAACATCACACAAGTATGAGATGAGTACTAGAGAGAGTTATACAGAGATAACAGCATTAACACTTTTTAGTCTCTACTTTAGTGGTAAACATAATGATGCTATCGGTACTAAATATAAAGATGCTATAGAAGAGTTTCATTATAATTTAAAGAAGCTATCTGCTCATCCAGAGTTTGATGAAGATATTCAAGAAGAGATTAATGATAAGCTTAAAGACAGTCCTTACACTAAACTCTTTAAAGATAAAAATGGTGACCGTACTGATAACTTCATTGATGATTATGAAAACTTAGAGACTATAGCTAAAGACTGCGCTTTTGAGTGGGAAGGAAATGATAAGACACAGCTTTTAAAGTTTGCTACTTTAATCCCCGCAAAAGAGACCTTTGAGTTTTTTTACGAAATCCCAAAACATAGAGAATCCCCTCAAAATCTAAGTGAAACACTCTCCAAAGAACTTAAAAGTTCACAGCTCAAAGAACTACTAGAAAAGTACAGTAGTCTAAAAGATACAAGTTTAGAGAGAATAGGCCTACTTTTAAATATAGCTTACTCACTTACTGCAAGTAGAACTATGTTTGATGAAGAAGTAAATCAAACTTCTCCTTTTAATACAAAGAGTGCAGTTATGGACTTTTTAATCTCCATCTCAAAAAAACTTCAAGTACTCAAAGCAGATGAACATGAAAAGCTTTATAAAGAGGATATATTTCAACTTTATCATAAAAGCTTACACAGTTTAATCCTTCACTCACTTGTTAAAGGAAGCTATAACGAAAAAGAGTTTTTAAGCCGTCAAGATAATGTAACGAAAAAATTTCTTGATGTCATAGCTCCAGAGACAGCAAAAGAGTACCAACTAGATTTAACAAAACTAGATGATGGAAGTATAGACAAAAACCTAGAAGTCAAAAAAACTCATGAAAAACTATTTGCACAGTTAAAAGCACTAGATGGGATTACGAGTCAGATTCATGCGGCTGAGGATAAGCAGAGAGAGGGAGAGAAAGCTAATACAAAGACACAATCAACTGATGATATTGGTGGTAAAAACTCTAGCAAAGCACAAGCCACAACAGTTATAAAACAACTTAGAAACTCCAAACCCTATAAAATAACCATCCCAGCCCTAAAAGGACTAAGTTTCTTTGTAGCTCTCTATCAAACAGGTAAGATACTCAAAGATTACCAAAAAATGACCTTAAGCTCACTCCTAGAACTTTCAGTCTCCATCAATGTCTTATCTAAGATTACAGGAGAAGCCGCACAAGCAACTAAGTTATTGTCCTCCAAGGCAATAGCATATAATATGTTTAAAGCTATGAAAGAGGAAAAGCTTGTTTTTCAAAAAGTGCTTACTAAACTTGCTATCCCTATTGTTATCTTTGGGGCTTACCATGAGATAGCTTCTTTGAATGATAAAGATTATGATGCAGTTGTTGCTCTTAGTGTTAAAACTGGGCTTACCATAGCTTTAATGCTCTTTGCCTCAGGTATAGGAGAAATCTTGATTATAGGTATAGCTATTGAGCTTATTTGGATGTCGATATCAAGCTATATTATTGATACTAATGTCGAAGTTATGATAGAGAAATCTCTCTTTTACCAAAATGGGCGTAAACCTTATATCTTAGAGAGTTTAAGTAGTGATACTAAAGAGTATCTTTATAAAGATAATTCTAAAAGTATTAAAGAAATTCCTTTTATGCAAAAACCTAAAGATATGAGAGACTTTATCTATGCAAACTACAGTACTCATAAAAAAGAGTTAAACGCTGCGTTTAGTTATGAGCTAAGTTCTTTTTATGCCACTCTAAAAGGGGTGAATATTGAAAAATCTGGGCGTTCAAAACAATACAAATCAAGTAAAGCAACTTATGCTGTATGTAGTTATGTCTCTATCTCTAAAGATTTTTATAAAGATATAAAACGCATTGTACTTCTTGAAGATGATAAAGAGATAGAGATAGATATCTCACAACATGAACTGAAAAATGCTAAAGAGTATATAGACCTTTTAAGCCATCTTGATATAAGTGACAGTTCGGTTATACAAGAGTATCCTAAAAAAGATACCAAGTTATTACTTCATAGTGATGCGATTAGTCTAAAATATGATGTTGTCTATTACTATGATGATGCAGGTAAGTATCTAGCTAGAGCGACAGGCGGTGCGTTAAAGATTATAGATATAAAATCTTTACCTTTAACTAAAGATGATTGTAAAATACTAAATATTCAAATGAGTTAAGATGAAATACAAACTATTAAAATTACTGTTTTTAGCATCTCTGTTTATAGGACAAAGTGCTTATGCGATAGAACCTCTTTCGATTAAGTATGTTGACCCTAAGGCTAGTGAGAAAGCGGATAGTCTTTATAATAAGGCACACAGGTTAAGCGAACAAGGAAAATATAAAGAGTCTGCTAAACTCTTCAAAGAATCTTTTGAATACAATCCTAAGAAGGATGCTGCGTTTAATCTTGGACTAGCTTACAAAAACTCAAAAGATTATAAAAACGCTATCAAATGGTATAAAAAATCTTTTGAGATGGGCAATGCAGATGGGGGGGGGTGAACTTAGGTTTATTATACAAAAAAGTATATAAAGATTATCCAAATGCTATAAAATGGTATGAAAAATCCTACGATATGGGGGATTCTGATGCTTGTGTAAATCTAGGTATATTGTATAAAGAACAAAAAGATATTCAAAATGCAATTAAATGGTATAAAAAAGGCGTAGAATTAAAAAATTATAGCAGTATTAAAAACTTGGGAAATTTATACCATAAACAAGATAAAAATATAAAAGGGGGAGCTTATATGATTGGATTGTTAAGCATAAAGCCTGAAAAAAAGAAAAAGTTACTCTCCTACTTAAAAACAAAATGGAAGTTGACAAACGAAGAACTAAAAAAAGCCTACAAACTCCAAAAAACTCTAGTTCCAAACCCATACACAGGTGGAATAGAATAGATGCTAGAGTATCCAAAAGTATAAATTAAGTTTATGTCAGCACTCCCTCCATATAGAAACTTAACCTTTTTAAGAGCACTAAGAGGAGCAAGAGACTTTAGAGTTCTTAAAGACTATTATCAAACAAATACTAGTGACTATACTCAAGATAAAATTGTCACAAAAACCGATGCTTATTTATATGTTACAGATGCTATTAAAACTACCGAGTATAAAGTTATAAATAGAGGTGACTATTCTAACCATAAGGTTACCACTCCAGTGAAATAGAAGATTTATACTACCCCAATATGTCAAGACAACTTTTTCAAAAATCTAATTCCCTAAATACCTGTTACCCTATGCTACATTTTCACTAGATTTAGTGTAATTCTCATCATTGATTTTTAAACTATCATAATAAACATTCATAGGTTTTTTATATTTCAATGTCTCATGAAATCTTCTGTGATTATAAAATTCTATATAATCCTTAACATCACTTTTGAGAACTGATACTCTCTCATATTCATTGAGGTATATTTTTTCAACTTTAGCACTTCTCCAGAACCTCTCAATACAAATATTATCTGTTGCTCTACCTTTGCCATCCATAGAGATAATTATGTCATTATCTTTTAATGTTTGAGTGTGGATACAGCTTGTATATTGTGATCCTTGATCAGTATTAAATATTTCAGGCTTACCATAGAGTGCGAGTGCTTCATCTAGTACACCTATGACTAAATCTGTATCCATTGTGTTGGATATTCGCCAAGATAATATTGCTTTAGAATACCAATCAATTATGGCAGCCATATAGACCATACCACCTTTAATTTTAATATAGGTTATATCTGTTGACCATACTTGGTTTGCTCTTACGATATCTAATCCTCTTATTTTGTAAGAGTATTTATGATGTTGCTTGTCCGCCCAGCTTGTATTTGGTGGTCTTACAGCTAAAACAGCCTGTAAACCTAACTCTCTACGGTATGCCAGCACTGTGTTGGGACTGACACGAAAACCATCCTCTAGTAGTTGATGATACACTTTCATATAGCCATAGCTTGGTATCTCTTCAAATACTTTTTCTATATGTTTTTTAATTACATTTTTAGCAAGATTTACCATTGGTGCATAGAACAAATTACTTCTGTTATAGTTAATAAGATTACATTGTTTTACAACTGATAATGCCTTATTTTCATCTCTATCAATCAACTCCTTTTTATAGCTAGAGTCCAAGCTGCTTAACTTTCCCACCGCCCAGTCCTTCTCTACTGTTAGTTGACCTACAACCTTTGCATATTCATCAAGTTTAGCTTGTAATCTTACATTCTCTTCTTTGTACTCTTTAATTACTTTTGCAGGTTCCATCGCAACTTCTGCATTTTCCAAGAATATCTTCTTCCAATTTTGTAAGTTTTTTGGTGTGATATTATTTACACTTGCTATTTCATTTAGTGTCTTATCTTCTTTTAAAACTTCTAAAACTAACTTTGTCTTGAATTCTGCTGTATATGTTGTTCTTTTTCGACTCATAAGATTACCTTCTATTTTTATTGTTTAATTTTACTCTTTTAAGAATTAAACTTTAGAAATAGTTGTTTGATTTTCTTGGGGTAGTATAATTTGTATGAAGAGTTAGAATGTTCTTTTCATACTACTTATGCACATAACAAACCTTTACTAGACAGGATTAAAGAACGCAATGCTTATGCCTATAGCGTAGCAAACTTTATGGATGAACTTTATAGATGAACTTGAAGCGTAAACTCAAACGAGAAACAAAAAAGACAAAGAAAAAACTCAAAGAAGTCACAGCAGTAACACTTTGTTTGCGGGTGGGCTTGAGGATAAAAGAACAGATTAATTCCATTAAAGTCTTTTTTCAAGTTATTTAATGCTTAAAAAAGGTTAGGTGTAAATTGCACTCACTGCTTAAATTGGTGAGTTTAGCGGTTCTAAAGGTGTAGTTAAATTTGTTTAATTTTGGTTGCGGAAGCAAGATTTGAACTTGCGACCTTCGGGTTATGAGCCCGACGAGCTACCGAACTGCTCTATTCCGCGATATTTGTAGTTAATAAATGGTGCGCCCGACAGGAGTCGAACCTGTGACCTCTGGTACCGCAAACCAGTGCTCTATCCAGCTGAGCTACGAGCGCACACCGTCTCTATTTAAGAGAACGAAATTATATCACTTTTAACTTATATTAGTATAAATTCTTTGTATTTCTTTTTCTTGAATGAAAAGTTCATGTGTTTTTTTAACATACGCATGAAGCATTCTTTTTAAATCGTTATTTCCATCTACATTAAAATCTTTTGACATTTCTTCTTCTAAAAACGGTGCAAAATCATCTTCAACATCAACATCAAAACGACGACCATTCACATGTAAGACTATCTTTTTACTCATTTGCTTTAGCCTAACATACTTTCTATTTGTTCAACTATTTCTTCGATTTCTAAATCTTTCATAAGAGTTTCATCTCTTAGATTTTGTATCTGAGTATTTTTAACTTCATTTTCTGCTTTGAGTGTTATAAGCTCATTTCTCATTAGCTGATTTTCTTCTTTTAATGAGTTATAGTTTCGTAAAATATCTGTTACTTTTTGGCTTAGTTTTTTTAAATTTGTTTGATTATCCATGAAAATTCCTAACTATTTTTATAATTATAATTTTAGCACAAAAATTCTAAGAAAATCAAACAAAAGCAAGAGTAGTTGTTTAGTTCATCGTATCCGCTGGAACATGAACATTACCTTCCATAATTATTCTTGCACTTCTACTCATGCTTACTTTTTCAATTTCAAATTTTTCATCAATTTTATTTATGACTGCACCTACTTTTAAAGTGCCTGAGGGATGTCCAAAAGTAACACTATCTCGTTGTCCATTACCAGCAGCTAAACTCACTAAAGTTCCAGGTACACAAGCAGCAACACCAATAGCCACAGATGCAGTTCCCATCATTGCATGATGAAGTAAACCCATAGATAAAGCACGGACATTTAACTCAATCATATCAGTAGTAATTTCTTTACCACTTGATGAATTATAACTTTGGGGTTTTGAAACAAAAGCAATTTTAGGAGTATGTTGTCTAGTCTCTGCCTCTTTTATATCTGTTATTAGTCCCATCTTAATAGCACCATAAGCTCTAATAGTCTCAAACCTTGCTAAGGCTTCCTCATCAGAGTTTATGTCTCCTTGAAGCTCAGTTCCTTTGTATCCAATCTCATCAGCATTTAAAAAGATAGTAGGAATTCCTGCTGATATCATTGTTGCTTTAAAAGTTCCAACTCCTGGTACTTCTAAATCATCAACTAAATTACCTGTTGGAAATAGTTTCTCATCAGCATCTACAGGAGCTACAAACTCAACTTTTACCTCTTCTGCGGGAAATGATACCCCATCAAGAATAAAGTCACCCATCTCTTTTACAACACCATTTGCCATAGGTACATAAGCGATAATAGTTTTTTTAATCTGTGTTTGCCAAATACGAACCTCAACAATTCCATTTTCAACTAGCTTAGATGCATCTACTAAACCACTTTTTATAGCAAATGATCCAACTGCACCAGTAAGGTTTCCGCAGTTTCCACTCCAGTCAACAAATGGCTTATCTATTGCCACTTGACCAAAATAATAATCTACATCATGATCATCTCTTTTACTTTTATCAACTATGACAGTTTTACTAGTACTAGAAGTTGCTCCACCCATACCATCAATTTGTTTTTTATATGGGTCTGGACTTCCCACAACTCTTAGAAGAAATTTATCTTTTTTTTCTTGGTCTTCCCAAATCTCTTTAGGGATATCCACAAGATTGAAAAAAGTTCCTTTACTAGTCCCACCACGCATATATGTGGCAGGAACTTTTATTTGTGGTTTATACATTATTTTTTACCAGCAGCAACAAAGTCTTTAGCAAATTTCTGTAAAATACCACCAGCATTATATACTTCAACTTCAGCAGAAGTATCAAGTCTACAAGTAACAGGAATATTTACAACTTCACCATTTGCTCTTGTCATGATAACTGTCAGGCTTCCTCTTGCCTCAATCTCACCAGAGATTTCATAAGACTCAGTCCCTACTATAGAGTAAGTTTTTCTAGTATCTCCATCTTTAAATTGTAATGGAAGAACACCCATACCAACAAGATTTGTTCTATGAATTCTTTCAATTGATTCAGCAATTAAAACTTCAACACCAGCAAGTCTAACACCTTTAGCAGCCCAGTCTCTTGAAGACCCTTGACCATAGTTAGTCCCTGCAATAATAATTAATGGCTGTTTTCTTTCCATATAAATTTCAATAGCTTCCCACATTCTAGATTCTTTACCTTCTGGCATGATTGTAGTTAATGAACCTTGTTTAGTTTCACCATTTGCATCTTTAACCATTTCATTAAATAGTTTTGGATTTGCTAATGTTGCTCTTTGAGCAGTATAGTGATCCCCCCGATGCGTTGCATAAGAGTTTAAATCATTTATAGGAAGACCCATTTCAAGACAATACTCACCAGCAGCACTTGTAGGCAAAATTGCATTTGAAGGTGATAAGTGATCCGTTGTAATATTATCAGGGAATACACCTAGTGGTAACATGTTTTTAAGAGCAGGTTTACCCATAAATTCATCTTCCCAATAAGGAGGTTTGTTGATATATGTACTTTTTCTGTTCCACTCATAAAAAGGTGAAATTTCAACACCTTCCATAATACTTTTTGCAAACATCGGTTCATAAATAGCTTCAAACATTTCAGGTCTAACTGATGCTTTTTCAACTGCATTTATTTCTTCATCGCTTGGCCATAAATCTTTTAGTGTAATAGGATTACCATTTTTATCTGTACCTAAAGAATCTTTTTCAATATCAAATCTTATAGAACCCGCTAATGCATAAGCTACAACTAACGGTGGAGATGCTAAAAATGCTTCTTTTACATATGGGTGAATTCTTCCATCAAAGTTTCTGTTTCCAGAAAGTACAGCAGTAGAATAAATATCGTTATCAACAACTTCTTTTTGAATAACTGGGTCTAAGGCTCCTGACATACCGTTACAGGTTGTACAAGCAAAACCTACAATACCAAAGCCTAATTGTTCAAGTTCAGTAAGTAAATTTGCATCTTTTAAATACTCTTCAACTATTTTAGAACCTGGAGCTAAAGATGTTTTAACCCATGGTTTTCTTTTCAATCCTAATTCATTTGCTTTTTTAGCCAATAAACCAGCTGCAATAACATTTCTAGGATTTGAAGTATTTGTACATGATGTAATAGCAGCAATCAAAATTGCACCATCTGGAATCTGATCTTCTGTAATCTCTACACTACTATCAGTAATTCCTTCAGCTTTTAGAGTTGAAGTTGGTACTAATTTATGGGGTTTAGAAGGACCTGCTAAACTTCTTGTAACTTCTGACAAATCAAATGTTAATTCTCTTTGGTATGTAGCTTTAGATAAAGAAGTTGTCCATAAACCATTTGCTTTTGCATAAGCTTCTACAAGTTTCACTTGAGAAGATTCTCTACCTGTTAATGTTAAATAATCTAAAGTTTGCTCATCAATACCAAACATAGCAGCAGATGCACCATATTCAGGAGTCATATTAGAAATAGTTGCACGATCTCCTAAGTTTAAGAACTCTAAACCCGTACCGTAAAACTCTAAATATGCAGATATAACATTACTTTCTCTTAAAAATGAAGTTAATGTAAGTGCAATATCAGTTGCAGTAATTCCTTCAGCTCTTTGCCCAACAATATTAACACCGATAATATCAGGAACTCTCATAAAAGAAGGGTTTCCTAACATAACATTTTCAGCTTCCAATCCACCAACACCAATAGCTAAAACACCAAGTGCGTCAACATGAGGAGTATGAGAATCAGTTCCAACTAATGTATCAGGACTTGCAATTCCATCAACATTATGAATAACTGGTGACATTTTTTCTAAGTTAATTTGATGCATAATACCATTGCCTGGAGGAATAACATCTACATTATCAAACGCTATTTTAGTCCAGTTAATAAAGTGAAATCTATCTGCATTTCTTCTATCTTCTATATCTCTATTATTTTGAAATGCATCTGGATCAAATCCACCACACTCAACTGCTAAAGAGTGGTCAACAATAAGTTGAGTAGGAACTACAGGATTAACTTTTTTAGGGTCTCCACCTTGATCTGCAATCGCTTCTCTTAAACCAGCTAAATCAACTAATGCTGTAAGCCCTAAGATATCATGAGTTACAACTCTTGATGGATACCAAGGAAAATCTTTATCAGTTCTTTTTTCAATAAGTTGTACTAGTGAATCTTTTAAATCTTCACTTGGACATTTTCGCAAAAGGTTTTCAGCTAATACTCTTGAAGTATAGTTCATTTTTTCAAAAGAACCAGCTTGTATATCTTCAACAGCAGCTTTTACATCGTAAAAGCTAGTGTCAAATCCTTCTAATTTTTTTAGATACTTATCATTTGTCATAATTATCTCTCACTTAATGGAACAAAAGTAAGATTTTCATCACCAACATATTGAGCTGAAGGTCTAATGATTTTCCCATCTTCTCTTTGCTCAATTACATGAGCTCCCCATCCTGAAGTTCTAGCAATAATAAATAATGGAGTAAACATATCAGTTGGAACTCCCATTTGATTATAAGAAACAGCAGAGAACCAGTCAAGATTTGGAAACATTTTTTTAGCATCCCACATTACTTCTTCTAATCTTGAAGCAACATCGTACATTAGAGTGTCATTATTTTCAGTTGAAAGTTCCTCTGCAACTTTTTTAATAACAACATTTCTTGGATCACTTGTAGTATATACAGGATGCCCAAAACCAATAACGATTTCTTTTCTAGCCATTCTTTCTTTGATATCTGCTTCTGCCGCGTCAGGAGAGCTATATCTTTGTTGAATTCTAAATGCTTCTTCGTTAGCACCACCATGCTTTGGACCTCTTAAAGCCCCTATTCCACCTGTGATTGCAGAAAACATATCAGAGTTTGTTCCAGCAATTACTCTTGCAGCAAATGTAGATGCGTTAAACTCATGCTCAGCATAAAGGATTAAAGATATATGCATAGCTCTTACCCAAGATTCTTTTGGAGCTTCGCCGTGTAGTAAATGTAAAAAGTGAGCTGCAATCGTATCATCATCAGTTTCAAGTTCAATTTTCTTATTGTTATGAGTATAGTGATACCAATATAATAAAATAGATCCAAATGATGCCATAAGTCTATCAACGATATCTTGCGCTTCATCTTTTGGATGTGCTTTGTCTTCTGGTTCGATGCATCCAAGAGCTGAACAACCTGTTCTCATTACATCCATAGGATGTGTATCTTTAGGCAATTGCTCTAAAACTACTTTAACAGCAGCTGGTATATTACGCATTGATTTTAGTTTTGTTTTATATGCACTAAGCTCTGCTTTATTTGGTAGTTTTTCATGAACGATTAGGTATGCAATCTCTTCAAATTCTGCTTTTGTAGCAAACTCTAAGATATCATATCCACGGTAATGTAAATCATTTCCTGTTATACCAACTGTACATATAGCAGTGTTACCTGCTGCTGTGCCCGATAAGGCAACAGACTTTTTAGGTTTAAATCCTGTAGTAGTACTCATAATTTATCCTTTATTATTTATAATTGTTTATTTACTTTTTGAAAAAAGTGCGTCTAGTTTATCTTCATATGCATGGTAACCTAACATATCATAAAGTTCCATTCTTGTTTGCATAATTTCTACAGTAGAGCTTTGAGTACCTTTATTTAAGATAGCTTCAAAAACAGTTAGTGCTGCTTTATTCATAGCTCTAAAACCTGAAAGTGGGTAAAGAACCATACTTATACCAACACTTGCTAATTCTTCAACTGTAAACATAGGAGTTGCACCAAATTCTGTAATATTTGCTAAAACTGGAACTTTGATAACATTTGTAAAATCTTCATACTCTTTAAGTGTATGAATAGCTTCAGCAAAAATCATATCTGCACCAGCATCTACATAAGCTTGAGCACGCTTAAGAGCTTCTTCTTGACCTTCACTTGCGTGAGCATCTGTTCTAGCCATGATTACGAAATCAGGATCAGTTTTTCCATCTACTGCTGCTCTAATACGGTCACTCATCTCTTCAATGCTAACTAGTTCTTTATTAGGTCTATGTCCACATCTTTTTTGAGCAACTTGATCTTCAATATGACATCCAGCAGCACCCGCTTTTGTCATCTCTCTTACTGTTCTAGCTATGTTAAATGCTCCACCCCAACCTGTATCTGCATCTACTAATAATGGCACATCACATCTACCTGTGATTCTTCTAATATCAATACATACATCTTCTAACATTGTCATACCAAGATCTGGTAAACCATAACTAGCATTAGCAACACCAGCACCTGAAAGATATAAAGCTTTTGCTCCAGCACGTTCTGCTTGAATAGCACTATATGCATTGATTACACCTAATATTTGTAATGGACTCTGATCTTTTAACGCTTCTCTAAATTTTTTTCCTGCACTCATGCTTCTTCCTTCTTTTTTGGGTATCCAAGAGCTGTAATAGCTGCTTGTATTTCTGGTAATACTGTTTCATCTTCAATAGTTGAAGGCATATTCCACTCTTTTCCATCTGCCATACTTCGCATAGTTCCACGAAGAATCTTTCCACTTCTAGTTTTTGGTAGTCTATCTACAATAGTTACAATTCTAAAGCTTGCAACTGCTCCAATTTCATCACGAACAAGTTGAACAATTCCTTCACATAAAGATTGATTATCTCTTTCAATACCTTCTTTTAGAACTGCAAAGCCCATAGGAACTTCACCTTTTAATGCATCATCTACACCGATTACAGCACACTCTGCTACATCAGGATGCTTTGCAACAATTTCTTCCATCTCACCAGTTGAGAGTCTATGTCCAGCAACATTAATTACACCATCCATACGACCCATAACCCAAACATATCCATCTTTATCGATATATCCAGAATCTCCAGTTAAATAATATCCTGGGTAAAAGTCTAAGTATGAACGCTTATATCTTGCATCATCTTCCCAAACTCCCATAAGACAACTTGGTGGTAGTGGTAATTTAAGTACAAGATTTCCTAATACACCTGGTTTGCATTGCTTACCATCTGCATCTAGTGCTTGAAGATTAAAGCCTGGCATTGGTTTTGTAGGACTTCCTGATTTTACTTTCATAGGATCTAATCCCATTGGATTTGCTGCAATTGCCCAACCAGTTTCAGTTTGCCACCAGTGATCAGTTACTTCTTTTCCAGTTACTTCTTTCATCCACTCTAAAGTAGGAGAATCACATCTCTCACCAGCTACAAAAAGACCTTTTACGCTACTAAGGTCATATTTTTTAACCCATTCGCCTTTTGGGTCTTCTTTTCTAATAGCTCTAAAAGCAGTTGGTGCTGAGAAAAGTATATTTACTTTATGCTCTTCACAAACTCTCCAGAATGCTCCTGGATTTGGTGTTCTAACAGGTTTACCTTCATAAACAATAGTTGTACAACCATTCATAAGTGGAGCGTAAACGATATAAGAGTGTCCAACAACCCAGCCAACATCACTTGCTGCCCAGAAAACATCGCCTGGCTTTGCATCATATACATTATCCATAGACCATTTCATAGCAACTGCATGTCCACCATTACTTCTAATAACACCTTTTGGTTTACCAGTAGTTCCTGATGTATAAAGAATATAAAGAGGGTCAATAGCATCTAAAGGAACACAATCAACTGCTGCTGTTTTTTCTTCTTCCTCAGCCCAATCAACATCTCTCCAAGGAAGCATATTTGCTCTTTCTTGAGGTCTTTGATGAATAATACAACATGTAGGTTTGTGAGTTGCTCTTTTAATAGCTTCATCTAATAGAGGTTTATAGTGAATAACACGACTTATCTCTATACCACAGCTAGCACTCATGATAACCTTAGGTTTTGCATCATCTATACGAGTTGCAAGTTCATGTGCAGCGAAACCACCAAAAACAACAGAGTGAATAGCACCAATTCTTGCACATGCAAGCATTGCTATAACAGCTTCTGGAATCATCGGCATATAAATAACAACTCTATCGCCTTTTACAACACCTTTATTTACAAGGATACCAGCAGTTTTAGCTACTCTATCACGAAGTTGTGTATATGTATAAGTTTGTTTAGAGTCCGTTACCGGAGAGTCATAGATAAGTGCCGCTTGGTCACCTCTTCCATGATCAACATGTAAATCAAGTGCATTGTAACAAGTGTTCATACATCCACCGACAAACCATCTATAATGTCCGTTTACTACATCCAATACTTTATCCCACTGATGATACCAATGAACTTTTGTTGCTGCCTCTGCCCAGAATTTTTCAGGATCTTTCAGTGACTCTTTGTACATTTTGTCGTAAATTGCTCCCATAACTATCTCCTTTTTATTTTAGAAGATTATACATTCTATAGATGCTATTTGCTTGTACAAGATTAAGTGAGCTTATACAATTTCTGTACAACTTGTATTTTTTGTACAAAAACTGTACAATATCTTATGAAAACAGTAGAAAAAATCATAGAAATATACAATCGTTCCCAGCTTAGCATCTCAAAATTTGCTTCAATTATTGGTAAAGATAGACGAACAGTTACTTCGTGGATAGATAAAATTTCGCAAAAAGAACCAAATAATGAAGTGTTAAAAAATATTTCCTCATTTTTTAGATATCCAGATAATATTTGGGAAGAAGAAACACAAGAGGATGATTTTTTAGAAATAATTTCTAAAATTCCAAAAGAAGAGTTAAAAATTATAGATGAAGGCTACCTAGGTGGGCTTAAATATATTTTAGCAAGTGAAGATAAAGAGAGATTTGTAATTCATCCACAATTTCCTGGTCCTATGTATAGAGACACTACTATTCCTAAAGTATATAGAACACAAAATAGCTCAGAAGTAGAAAATTTTAAAAAAGAAAGAATAACCAAGATGCTCTCTTACTCTTTTGAAACAACAGAATGGTATTCCATAGAATCTCTTTTAAACTTTTGTTTTTCACCAATAGGTAATTTTTATACAAGAGAGCAGAAAATTCATATTTTAGAATTAATGTATGATAGTTTTCATGAGAACTATAACAAGCATCTATACCTTTTTGACTCTTTTTCAAGAAAAATATATGGTTTTAATACTATGTATATATCTATAAATATTAAAGAGCAGGTAATGTTTTTTAAATCTCCTCTTAATTCTGTTTTTATAGAAGTTAGCAATAAAAAACTAATAGAGAGAATTCACAAACACTTTACTTTTGGAAGTGAAGCACCAACACATGTTAATCCAAATGATGTGACTAATATACTAAGAATATTAAAAGATGCTATAAAGTCAAACCTTTCACTAATTCAAAGCTACGAAGAAATAAATAAACAAACTTTTTATGGTGGACTCTTTAGAAATAATATAAGTTTATCAGTGCAAGACAAACTCTCTGCCCCTAGAGAAGGGCAAAGAATAAGTTAGTTTTTACATACCTGTTGTAATAATTTCTTCATCTATAGTAAGCTCTACTCTGTATCCATCTGAGTGAGAATAGCTAAATGTTGTGTTATCTCCATTATCAACCATTGATGTTTGTATCCAATCACCACTTTCATTTAAATCACTTGCATCAAAATTATTAGTATCATTACCTGTGATTATTAAACTATTTACAGATTCTGTAATGTCAAAAATATCTTCAAGTGAAATATGGGTAATTTCTGCATTGCCATTCATTTGAATCCCTTCAACATTTTTAATTCTTTCTAAGTTATCATCTGAAAAATCAAGTTTAATTCCATCTTCTAAGATGACGGTATCAAAATTATTTACTGTTTGAATTTCATTTTGATGCATTGGAGTACTAGTATCTACATTTATTACAACATCAACTGCATCTGATTCTAAACCTGATTCATCTGTTACTTTATACTGATACTGTGCATCTACTACTTCCTTTACATCAATACTAGCTAAGAAGTAATCACTAGAATCTCCAAACCCATGTTGATGTACATTAAAACTTGCACTAAACTGTAACTGGTCAAAAGCTAAACCTTCTATATTAAAATAACCAGCTTGAACAGCTCCGCTATTTTCAGAACCAATATTTTCTGTGCTTAAAACAAAATCAGGAGCAAAATTATTATCTCCTATATTCTTAGAAAAAGTAAATGAACCAACTTTATTTCCATCTAAGTAAGCATCTACAATACCAACTTCTGATTCGATATGGTTATTATATAAATGTGTAATTCCTATTTTTGCACTTGTAACAGTAGACGCGAAGTCCACAATAATTCTTTCTGTATTTTCACTTTTTGCATCATAACCTATCTGATTATTTTTTCCACCTGCTGCACCGGCAATACCGATACCACTTTTTGCATTATATGTAACTACTGACTCATCTCCATTTAATCCGATTGCTTTTAGACTAACACCTGACCAGCTGTCAGTTACACTTTGCACACTTCCAAAGTCATCTGCTCCACCAAGAGATGTAGCATCTCCAGTTGTTGGTACTTGTTCATGTGTTACGATCCAATAAACATTATCTCCATTACCAAAACTCATAGTTTGCATGTTTGCATCTGTGATTTTTGTAAATGAGCCATTTTGTTCTAGATATAAATCACCGTAAGAATTTGTAGATGCTAACTTAGTTATTTCATAACTTAAGGAATTCTCCAAGCTTTGAGCATCTACTCCACCTAAATCAGCAGGGTCTGAGAAGTCATTTTCAACACTACTTCCATCTAATCCACCACCAACATCAAATTTTTTGAAAAATGCTATATCCGATATGTCTGGCTTCTCAGCATCATTAAAAAATGCACTTAATAAAGTATTTAATGCATAATCATCAGAGTTAATATTTGATGTTGTTGTAACCTCATCAGCCTCTGGAGAGCTTAAATGCTCTCCTGTGTTACTATTTCCATCTGTATTACTACTTGTTTCTCTAATAAGAACATCTAATTCTATATAAGTATCTGAGCCATCTTCTGTACGCATTTCTAAACCTGCGTCATTCATTCTCCGCTCATATCCACTGTTGCTAACTAAAACATTATCTCCATCTGTGCCATGGTCAACATATATATTTTTATTTACTTCATCATTAAAAGGAGTATCCAGAAGTCCTGAAACTGCATGAGTAGAATTTGCATCTCTATACTCAAAAACACTTACTCCGCCTTCATTTTGCCTAGCTTGTTTTTCACCAGCGGCAGTTTCATCAAAAATCCCTAAATATTTTTCTTTATCAGCTTCTTTATCGTTCGAATATATCTCATCATCAAGTTCTCTGAAACTCTTTTTTGCTATATTACCTTCTATACTTGCTTCACCTGTCACAGAACTATTAAAAACTTGTTCTTGAGCGCCACTTAAAACAATATTTCCTGCACCATTATTCATAATGATTTCTATACTTGCACTTGCAGAGTTACTTTTATCCCCATAAATAACAGCATTTTCTTCTATTGTATCTCCCTCTTTTAGCTCAATGATATTTCCATCTGCATCTTTTGTAAAAAATTTACTTAACGAACCGTTTATAATTAATATTGTTGCTGCCATGATAATTTTCCTTGACTTAATAGATTATTTATCAAGTTTATCATAATTAAGAATTCATTTATATTGTCCAAAAGTACAATATATATAAAGAAATTATTTTAGAAGTAAAGCTAGAGCAAGTCTGTCTTTAATAAAAAGTTTTGTGTAGATGCTTTGGGCGTGTGCTTTTACTGTTCTAGGAGTTATGTCTAATTTTTGAGCTACACTTTTGTAAGTATCGCCATCTTTAAGTAGCAAAGCTACTTCTTTTTCTCTCTCACTTAGTTTATCTAGCACAAACAACACATCTCTTTCTTCTTGGATCGGTATCTGATTTATAAGTAAAGATGTAAACTCTGGATGCAACCAAATCATACCTTCTTTCATAGTTTTTATGGCAGAAAGTATAAAATGTTCTTGCATAAGTGCATTTCCGTACCCTTTTGCACCTAAAGCTAAGATTTTTCTTGCAACTTGTATATCTGGAGTTCGGTGCAATACTAAAACTAAGTTTTCATTTTTGTTAAAAAGAGAAAGCATCTCTCTTTCATTTTTGTTAATAGCACAATAATTAATAATAATAATATTGCCTAAAGAGTTTGTTAATTCCTGCAGTTCATCAACAACCAGATATTTTTCTTCAAGGGTATTTTCCCAATAGCTAAGCAAATTTATATCATCGCTATAAAGTATAATATCCATACTTATCTCTCCGTAAATGTGTATTGTTTAGTTTTTAAAATTGGTTTTAGTATATAGTCTAGCACACTTTTTTGTCCTGTTATAATATCAACACTAACTGTCATACCAGGTATAATTTTTAATTTTCTAGATATATCGCCTATAAAATTTTTATAAGTTTTAATTCTCACAGTATAAAATACATTATCTTTTTGATCAGTTATAGTATCCGCACTGATTAAAACAACCTCTCCTTTTAAGCCACCATAAATAGAAAAATCATAAGCTGAAAATTTAACTATTGCTTTTTGTCCAGAATATATAAAAGCAATATCGGAAGGTTTAATTTTAACCTCAACCAATAAAGCAGCATCACTTGGAACTATTTCAATTATATCTGCTCCTGGTTGAATAACACCACCTATAGTATGAACAAACATCTCTTGAACAATTCCTTTCATAGGAGAGCGAACTATAGTACGACTAACTTGATCTTTTAAGGCAGTAGAGTTTGCTCTTAAACCTCTGAGTTCTGCAACCGCTTCATTTAGTTTAATTTTTGCTTCACTTTGATAAAGTAGCTTTGTTTCATTTATATAACTCTTCCCTTCTTTTATGGCTGACTTTAATCTAGGAATTGATTTTTTTGTAGCGCTATACCTTGCTTCAATTTCATTAGCTTCTCTTTGTAACTTTAAAAAATCTCTTCTTGAGCTAACACCTCGTGCAACCATTGGACTTGTCATTCGAACTTCTTTTTTAATTAACTCTGATGATGATTTTAAGTGAACTTCTTTGGTTCTTGCTTCTGAGAGTTCTTGTTTTTTTTGAACTAGCTGCTCTCGCAGTGCATTTAATTTCGAATTTAATTGATTTTTATTGATATTATATAGACTCTCTTCATTTGCCATGAAGATTGGTATTCTTGATTTTATCTCCCTATCTACTTTAAATTTTTCTCCACTTGATTCTGCGCTTAGCCTAATTATTCTAGCTTCTATAGCATCTGCTTTAATTGCATTTGTACTAAAAGATGAACGGGATTTTTCATTATTTATCTTTAAAAGAATTTGCCCTTTTTTAACACTTTGCCCTTTTTTTACTAAAATATCTTCAACTATTCCACCTTCAAGATTTTGAATCATTTGATTTTCACCACTAGGTATAATCTCTCCATCACCTCTAGCAATTTCGTCAATAAGTGCAAAATTAGCCCAAACTAAAAACATAGCAACTGCCACAATCCAAAAATATAAAACAATTCTAAGAGTAGCGGGCGTAACTTGAATAACAGCAGCACTCAAAGAGTGCATAAACTCGTAATCCTGAGTAGATAGATTTTTATTTAAATTATCTTTTTTCTTAAACACTTTTTCCACCACCTAACTGCGCAGTAACTTCATCTTTAGGTCCATCTAAAATAATTTTTGAATGATGCATCACTATAACTCTATCAACCATAGATAAAAGACCTAACTTTTGCGTAACAAGAAGTAAAGTTTCTTTTTTAAATTCAATACTAAATCTTTTCATAATACCGTTTTCCGTTGTTTGATCCATAGCATTCGTAGGTTCATCTAAAAGTAAAATAGCACTGTTTTGCATTAAAGCACGAGCGACTCCAACACTTTGCCTTTGACCACCAGAAAGACCAGCACCTCTCTCACCTATTGGCATCTCATAACCTCTAGGGTGAGTTCTTACAAAATCATCAACTCCACTAATTTGTGCAGCATAGATAATATCTCCTATATCAGGGTGTAAATCAGAAGAAATGATATTATCTTTAATCGTACCTCTAAAAAGATTAACATCTTGGGGGACATAACCAATAGAACGACGCAAATCTGCTGGATCTATCTGAGTAATATCTATATCGTCAATAAGTATAGTCCCACTATCTGGATCAAATAATTTCAATATAAGTTTTGCTATCGTTGACTTTCCAGAACCGATGCGACCAATGATAGCAACTTTTTCTCCTGGATTTATCACAAAACTAACATTTTGGAGTGCTGGAATATCTGCTTCTGGGTAGCTAAATGTTACATTTTTAAACTCTATTTTACCATGAAAACTTGGTCTTTCAACAAATTCTTTACCTTCTGTTCTCTCCATATCTTGAGAGATAATATTATTTAAAGTTTCATATGAACTTCTAGCATCTGAATAATTGGAAATCAAACCTGCTGCTTGACCCATTGGAGCTACTGTTCTTGACGTTAAAATCACTACTGCAATAAGTCCACCCATAGTTAGTTCGAACTCTTGAATAAGGTAAACTCCAAAAACAACTACAAAAACAGTGTTTAGCTGAATAAAGAGGTTTGTAACATTTGGAATAGAAGAAGATAATATACGAGATTTTAGATTTTTTTTTGCTATTTCCCCAGTTGTTTCTTCCCACTCCCACTGCTGCTTACCTGTCATGCTCATTGATTTTACTGTTTCAATATTTTGAAGAGTTTCAATTAATATACCATTTTTCTTAGCACTTGCTTCATGTGAGCTTTCTATTGACTCTCTTAATGGTTTTCTAATAATAAGAGCATAAGCTAAAATAAGAAACATTGTCGTAATAGGAACAAAAACCAAAAAGCCACCTATATAATAAATGACCATTAAAAATATAATAGCAAATGGTAAATCTATTACTGCCGTCATAGT
Organism: Sulfurimonas sp.; assembly: GCF_029027405.1. NCBI lineage: Bacteria > Pseudomonadati > Campylobacterota > Epsilonproteobacteria > Campylobacterales > Sulfurimonadaceae > Sulfurimonas > Sulfurimonas sp. The sequence goes on along the minus strand of NZ_CP093396.1, from coordinate 701,989 downwards.
AGCGGTTGTGAAAAAGGAACGAACAGATTCAAAATCTTTCATATTATTTGCAAAAGAGCCAACGGACTTTGGATGAACTGCCATTTTTAAATTTAAAACTTTTTCAAAAATAATACTAGACATGATAATATCACTCTTTTTTCCAGCCAATTCAAGCATATATCCACGAGTTATTTTTAAGAAAAAGTCTAATATATATACAAAAACAATCCCAATACTAAAGACCATTAAAGTTTCTTGAGCATTATTTGGAATAACTCTATCATATACATTCATTGTAAAAAGTGGAGTCGCAAGAACAAACAAATTTATTAAAAGAGAAGCCCATAATACATCTCGATAAATACTACGAGAAAGGTTTAATGTACTCCAAAACCAATGCTTAGACTTTACATTTAAAGTACGAGATTTTTTAGAATCATACTCAAACCTTTTTTTAAGTAAAAACCCGTAACCTAAATATTCTCTTTGTAACTCTTTTACATCTACCCATTCTTGTGAACCATCTTCATCTGGATATATGATTTTCACTTGTGTTCTATCTTGTGAAAATTTTTCTAAAATACAAGAGTTGTCATTGCTTAAAAGAAGTATCATAGGTAAATGAAGTTGCAACATTGCTGGAATTTCTCTTTTTATCAAAGTTGATTTTAATCCTGCTCTAGTTGCAACACGAGAAAAAAGCGACTTTGATTTTGTTTCAACTGAAAAAAGTTTTGAATCACCATCTTTTGCATATATAGGAAGTCCTGAGAGTAGAGCCTCAGCACTAAAAGGTTTATGAAAGAGTTTTGTATATAAGACTAAGGAATCTAGTAATGAATCTTCTTTAACAGATACGCCAACTCTTTCATTCATTACTCTACCTTTGTTTTTTTATTATTGCGCATTATAGGATAACTTAACCTCAATACGACGATTTTTTGCTCTGCCCTCTTTTGTTCTATTGCTTTGAATTGGGTCTAATTCACCTCTACCTTTAGTAGTAATTCTAGATGCCGCAATACCCTCATATATGAGTGCAGATTTTGCTGTTGCTGCTCTTCTTTGAGATAATCTCATATTTAGTTCTGCTTTACCAATACTATCTGTATGACCAATGATTTGGGCATTAAATACAGGATTTTGTTTTAAGAAAACAGCAAAAGTAACAATTTTTTCATATGAAGATTTTAGTATCTTGTCTGAATTTAGTTTAAATATTATTTCTAACTCTTTACCTAGAGCACATCCTATTGGATCAACACTTACACCTTTTGATGTATCTGGACATCTATCTTTATAATCAACAACGCCATCACCATCACTATCTAGTGGACATCCTTTTTTGTCTACTTCTATACCAATAGGTGTTTTAGGACACTCATCTTTATAATCAATAACCCCATCTTTATCACTATCAATTGGGCAACCGTAGCTATCTACTTTTGCTCCTCTTGGCGTTGCTGGGCATCTGTCTATGCTATCAAAGACACCATCTTTATCACTATCAATATCTTTAGGAAACTTTACATATAAGGTAACCATTACACGATTTGAAAGTTCTTTTCCTTCTGTCAATGAATCACTAAAAGCCATATCTTTACCACCGCGATATGATAGTGTCATAAGCTCTTCTTTTATTTCATCTTTAACTAAAGCATCTTGAATAAACTTAGCATTTTTTTTACTAAGTTCAATAGTTTCCTCTGTATCAACTTTCTGTTGTATGTAGCTAGGAAGAATTAACGATGCCTCAGGAGTATGTCCAATAATTGTAATACTAACACTTTCTCCTCTTAGGATATATTTTTTTATAGTATTAGTTATATCTTGAAGATTCGTAGTATTTGTATCTTCATTCATTTCATCTTCTAATTCATCTTCATCAAAATTTAACATTTTGAATCGAATAATTTCTTGAAAATTATCATACATAAAAACATCTAACTCTGCTGTTTTAGACTTTTTATTGTCTTGTTGGATTTTATAGTTATCATCATAAGTTCCTGCAAACAAAGAATATGCAAAGATTAATATTAGTAAGTATTTCATTATATTTCCTCACTTCTTTTACTTAATTCAATCTCAACCCGACGATTTAAGTTTAAGCCTTCGGCTGTTTCATTACTAGCTATGGGATCATCTTCCCCACGCCCTTCACTGCTAAGTCTTTGTGACTCAACACCTTGATCTTGCAAAGCTTTTTTTATTGCCTTTGATCTTTTATCTGAAAGTTTAAAATTTTCCTCAGAATCACCTATATTATTAGTATGTCCTATAATATGAACTTTGTAGTCTGAATTTTCCTTTAAAAATCCAACTAACTCATCTATCTCTTGTTTTGAGTCACTTGGAACTTTTGAACTTCTTGCTAAAAAATTAATTCTCAAACTCAAAGATATTGTGCATCCTTTTTCATCAGCCGTATAACCAAAAGGTGTTTTAGGACATTTATCAGCATAATCTTTAACACCATCAAAATCACTATCAAGTGCACAACCATCTGGAGAAACTTTTGCATTTATTGGCGTAAGTAAACAAGAATCTTTCGCATCTATCACGCCGTCACTATCGCTATCTCTCATAATTTTTTTACAGCCATAAGGCATAATATTGTTCTCTTTTAAAGAGTTGTCACAAAGATCTAAGTTATCAGGAATTTCATCACTATCAGAATCTAGGTTGACAGGAAGAGTATCTAAAATTTCTAAAGCCTCATTTTCACTATATAAATTTACTTTTGCTGCATAATTATTAGCATCACCAACTATTGCAGTAACTAATAGTCCCATAGCATCTAAAATACGATACTTTGCAAATAGTTGATCATACTCAGCAGTTATAATTTGACTTCTAGCGTTTATAACATCATTTTGAGATGCTAAAAGGTCAAGTAAAGAACGACGACCTAAATCATATTCTTCTTCATATAACTTTAATGTGCTTTCTGAAAATCCACTATATTCTCTTAAGTCTTTTAGTTGTTCGTCAATCATTTTGTAAGCATTCCAAGAAAGGTCTAAACCTTCAATTACTTGACGCTTTAAATCTCTTTTACGCTCTATTTCTTGATTTATTTTACTTAAATGCTTTTGAACATTAGCCTTATCTGCTCCACCACGAAAAATGTTATAGTTAAGAACTAAACGAGCACGAAATCTATCATCTGGAGAATCAAATGCATTTCGTGTTTCAACATCATTATAAAACTGGCTTATTTCTAAATCAACCTTCGGTAAGTAATCTTTTTTGCGTTGTTTATATAATTCCTGCGCACCTTTGATGTTATATCTGCTAACTAGGAGTGATGGATTGTGCTCGATAGAATACAGGGCCGCTCTTTCTACACTTTCTGGCATCACTATATTAAAGTTTGGTCTTTTCATTTCATGAACTGTTGGCATACGACCTAAAACTCTTCTAAAGAAGTATTCTGAATCTCTTGCATTATTTTTTTGTACTATTAGGTTTGAACGAGCAAGTGAACGTGAAGACTGAATTTTTTTAACTTCAGAGTCAGTTGTTAAGCCTGAATCAAATAAATCTTTAACTTTCTTATAGATAATTTCATTTATCTGCACATTTTCTCTAGCTGTTTGAGTAAGTTCATGAGAGCGCATTACGCTTACATAAGCATCAACCATTTTAAAAACAATGTCATTAGATTTTTCTATGTAATTGTAAGCAGATGCTAAAATTCTAGTTTCTTCATAATTCACTCTATGAGTAGTACCAAAACCATCAAAAAGATTTTGAGTTAAAGTCAGAGAAGTTTCATAGTTTCCATAGTCTTGTTCAATTATATTATGGCTATAATCTGAGTTATCTCCATTTTTTAATGCTCCTGCTTTATTAAACCCTACAACCACTCTAAAGTCAAGCTGTGGATAATACTCTGCATTTGCGATATTTAAGTCTTGTTGTGTAGCTCTAAAGTTTTTCAATCTTTCCTGAATAACTGGATTTGTATTTAACACTTCAACCACACTTTCTTTAAGACTTAAGCCAAAAAGTGATGATGAAAATATAAAACTTGCTACACTAAAGACGATAAAAGATTTTTTTAACATTATTTATACCTTTTTGTTATATTCCTATATATAAATAATATAGTAACTAAGAATAGTGAGGAAGTAGTGAGTTTTAACATTCTTTATACTAATTTTGTCATACTTTTATAGTATAACCTACTCCAAATACATTTTTTATAGTTTCTTTTGGTAATTTTTTTCTTAGATTTTTTATGATTGTTTTTAATGCCCCTACTCTATCATCATAATTGTACCAAATGTTTCCTATAATCTCATCATAACTATAAGTCATATTTGTATTTGAAAAAAATAGTGATAAAATCCGTCTTTCTTTATCTGTTAAGGGTATATTCTCTTTTGCATTAAGTTCTTCTTTTTCATAATCCCATTTATAACCATTTTTTAAGATTAAGATTCTTTTTGAAGATATATTATATTTACTTAACTCTTCTATTACTAAACTCAAAGCCTCTTTTAACTCTTTTCTTGTCACAGGTTTGACAAGATATTTTGTTAAACCTAAACCTGTTGCATCTAGGAGGTAGTTTACTTCAGTATGTGCGCTTAAAATTATTGCTTTTGTAGTATAATCATCTTCTCGTATTTTTTTAAGTAACTCTATTCCATTTAGTTTAGGTATATTTATATCTATAATCATTATTTGAGGTTTTTTACTTTTATAAATTTTATATGCTTCTTCACCATCACTTGCTTCATAAACATTTATAAAATGGTTTTTTAAATATCTAACATAGTTGTCTCGTATCTCTTTTTCATCTTCAATATATAAAATTGAGTAATTCTCTTTTGTATTATTCAGTTCCAGCCTTTATCTTGATTTCAAAACATGCACCAAATTCTCTATTACTAAAACTCAATTTTCCACCTAAACTCTCATGAATAATCTTTTTAGCCATATAAAGACCCAGCCCTCTTCCTTGTGATTTATGCTTTGTTGTAAAGTAAGGTTCAAAAATTTTATCTCTAATATCTTTAGCTATTCCTCCAGCATTATCATAAATTTCAATAATATAAAAATCTCCTTCAATCTTAACATATACAGAGATTAAGGCTTGATAAGTATTTCTATTTACAAGGGAATCTTTTGCATTGTTTAAAATTACAACTAGAACTTGTTGAAGTTCATTCTCATAACTATAACACATGAAAGAATTATGAATATCCACTTCTATTTCTATCTCATGTTTTGTAAATCCACCTTTAACAATATAAACAGATTTTTCTATCATACTTTTAAGTGAAAAGGTCTTTTTATCTTTGTCTTCATCAAAAAAATCTTTAAAATCGTCTATTGTATTTGATAAATATTTAGTTAATGATTCAATCTCCAAAAGTCTTTCTTCTATTTCTGGATTCATATTATTTTTTTCATTTAAAACAGTGTCTATCAACAGTACAGAAGAATTTATCTGAGAAAGAGGTTGCCTCCACTGATGAGCAATATTTTCTAGCATCTCCCCCATTGAAGCAAGTTTATTTTGATGAAAAAGTATTTTATCTTTATCTCGTGATTTTTGGAGTTCTTCTTCTACTCTTTTTTGGAGTTGAATATTTGATTTATTTATAGCGTTACTTCTTAGCACAAGTATTACAAAAATTATACAAAACACCACCATTAACTTATAAAAAAGAGAATTGTCAAACTCTTTTTCATCTTCAAATAAAAACCATTTATTTATAATACTTTGTTTTTCTTCATCTGTAATTTTTTTTATCGATTTATTCAAAATAATATGTAAAGTTTTATCTTCTTTATTTGTAGCAAAACTTAGTTGGAGTTTTTCATCAAAATAGGTGTTTATCTTTAACTCTTCATCTACCTTATCTTTAAAATAATATTGCATAGTTAAAGCGTTTTCTCCAAAAGCAAAAATTTCATTATTCCTTAGCATATTTAGCCCTTCTTCCATGCTATCAACTTCAACTATTTCTAAATTATCATACTTAGATTTAATGATATCATTTATTGCATAATCTTTAATAATTGCTATTTTTTTATTTTTTATAAAACTTATATCTATGATACTTTGTGTATTTTTTCTTGTTACAATAACCAGAGGCACTTGAAAATATGATGATGTAAAATTCAAGTTCTTTAACTTATTATTGATTGATGAAGACAAAGTTAAAACATCACATTTTCTCTTTTGCATCATTTTTATAGACTCACTCCATGTTTTTGTCTTGACAACTCTTATATTTATCTTTAATTCTTTATTAAAATATTTTACAATATCAGCACCAATACCTACATATTTATTATTCACTATTGCTTCTATTGGCATCCAGTTTGGGTCGACACAAATATTTAGATTTGTATTATTTTTAAGATAGTCATATTCAACTTCCGATAAATTTTTGTTAAATACATTATTATTGTTAAAAAACCATCTATTCTTTATCTCTAAAAGTTTATGTTCACCAATAAGCTTTAAAGATTTATTTATAATACTGATTGCTTCTGGCCAATCTTTTCTAACACTAAATCTAAGTTTTAAACTTTCATCTAAACTACCTTCTCTTTTTAAGTATGGTAAACCTATTTTATTTGCCCCATATAATGTTGTTCCATTACCAAACATTACATCTGCTTTTGCAGTTACTACACTACTAATTACATCTTCTAATTTTTCAAATCTTAAAATAATAGAATTCGTAAATTTACGGCTTATTTTTTCATCTACTAAATTACTACTGTGTATTGCTATTATTTTATCTTCAAGGTCATCTACTGTATGAATATTATTAGGATTTACAGAAGAGACTATTAACATTTTTTGCATCTCTATATAAATATTTGAAAAATTTAAATATATTTCTCTTTCTTCATGAGCACTACCAGTACTTAAGCCATCAATCTCTTGTCTTTTCGCCTTTGCTTTCATCTTATTCCAATCTCCAGCAACAAGAGAGAAGTTAGCTCCACTTATCTCATTAATAAGAGTTAGCACATTCATATCATAACCACTTATTTTTCCTTCTTCATCAACTACGACATAAGGTGCCCATCTTTTGTCAGTACCTAGTATTATATTTGGGTGGTTTTTTATAAACTTTTTTTCGTTTATTGTGAGATTTAAAGTTTTAATGGTAGCTGATGCTTCTGCAAAAAAAAGTATTAAAAAAAAAAGTGAAATTAACTTCAATTTATTCATTAGTTAATTATATCGTTAAATACTTTCTTTTAGATATATATAAGTAATTTTGATTTATAATATGGATAAATCATTACTGTGGAGTCGTGTTATGTTTGTGTCTTCTTATAACACTTATGTTAATACAAATAATACCCAAAAAATTCAAGACCAAAAAAGTGGAAGTGAAAAGTCATCTAAAACTTTTTTTGATTCTAAACTTATTCAAAACATAATTTTAGAGTCAACAAATACTAAGAACTTTCCAATAAATTACATCTCTAACTACAAAGCTTTTAGTAATAAACAAAAACTAGAAGATGCCCTTGATAATACAACAAAAGATAAATACAGTAAAAATAAAGCAATAAAAAATGCACAAAGTGCTTATGCAAACAACTCAAAGATATTTTCATTTTTATTAAAACCAAAAATGGCACAAAGTCAAACACCTAAAATAGATATAAATCTTCCAAATGATATACAAATATTACAAGAACAAAATATGCGTCATAGAATGGTAAATACTTATCTAAAAAATGAAAAATATCACCAAATTACTGCTTAATTATTAGTGGTATTACCTGAACAGTTACAAAAATTTGTTGCCTTTAGAATCTTATTCTTCAAGCCAAGCATCTGTTTTTAGAACTCGTCCATCACAAAAATACTTTAATTTAAAAGCATTAGAACATTTGCCATTACTAAAATCCATTACTGCTAGTTGAAGTATCTTTTTACATTTTTTAGGAACATCATAATGTCCTCTCAATCCTGTTAAAAACTGCTTCAGTGGAACTTTTGAATCCATTCCAATAACATTGTCTCTACAGCCAGTTAAACCAATATCACTTAAATAAGCTGTTCCGTTAGCTATTTGAAAGTCATCTGTACTTACATGAGTATGCGTTCCAATAATTCCACTAACTTCACCCTGCAGTAACATCATCATAGCTCGTTTTTCACTTGTCGCTTCTGCATGGAAATCTACAAATATATTTTCAATACCCTGCTCTTTTAATTCTTTTACACTCTGCTTAGCCTTTCTAAAAGCATTATCAACAAGTGGCATTGAGTAGTGTCCCATGAGGTTTAATACTCCAAGCTTTTCTCCAGCAACATCATAAACCTTACAACCAGTTCCACCGACTTCATCAGGATAATTATGTGGTCTTAGTATCTCATGTGTATTAAAAAGTGCTTCAACATCTTTTTTATCCCAAGAGTGATTGCCTCCTGTCATGCAGTCAACACCATAAGATATAAGTTCATTTGCATTTTTTCCAGTAACTCCAAAGCCATGAGATGCATTTTCATAATTTGCTATTATAAAATCAACTTTATATTCTTCTCTTATTTTCTTTAGATGCTCTCGAAGCATCTCTCTACCAGGACGACCTACTATATCGCCTATAAAAACAACTCTCATTTATCTGTCTCCTTCGTTTGCGAACAAGTCCACAAACAAATTCCTATCACTAAAGCTTTGCCTTTGGCAAGAGAAACATTTTGTTTCATTTACAACACCTTTGGTTTATTATTTCTAAGATAAAAAAGCACCGCTTTTATGATGTCGTCGTCATCTTTAGAATTTGACTTTATACTCTCTTTGGAGTTATTAATATATGAAATTGTTATGTTCTGTCCATAATTCATAATACTTTTTATTTTTTTATCTAAACTTAAAAGTTTTATAACCATTAGTTCAAAAAATTGTTTTGTTGGATTATCCAACTCTCCAAATCTATCTATAATTTCTTCTTCTATTTCATAAATTTCAACAGATGCTTCACACTGAGAAAGTCTTCTATATATATCTAAACGAAGTCTATCCTCTTTAACAATCTCATCTGATATAAATGCTGATATACTCAGTTTTATATCAACTTTTGCTTTGTGATTCTCCATAGTATTACTTAGAAGCTTTATGGCGTCCTCAAGCATTCTGAGATATAGTGAATACCCTATATTCTTTATATGTCCACTCTGTGCATCTCCGACAAGATTTCCACCACCTCGTATTTCTAAGTCATGATAGGCCAAAACTGAACCACTACCCAAAAATGAGTTAGACTCTAAGGCCAATAGTCTTTTTTTAGCCTCATCTGTCAAGTTATCTTTATTTTGTACTACAAAGTATGCAAAACCTTCACTATGTCCACGCCCAACACGCCCGCGTAACTGATGTAAATCGGCTATCCCAAACCTATCTGCACCATCAACTATCATTGTATTAACATTTGGCATATGGATACCTGACTCTATAATAGAAGTAGCTATCATCAAGTCATACTCTCCTTCTTCAAATTTTAAAAGCTCTTTTTCAGTCTGAATAGCTGATATTTTTGAATGAAGCATGACCATGCGTAAGTCTGGAAGTATAGCTTTTAACTCACCAAATTTTATTGGCATATGATCTATTGAATTATGAACATAAAAAACTTGTCCACCACGGCGAAGCTCTCTTAATATAACTTCTTTGATAAGTTTTTCATTATACTCTTTTACAAAAGTTCTAACACCTTTACGCTCACTCGGCGGAGTTAACAACTGACTCATCGTTTTTATAGAACTTAAAGCTTGATTTAACGAACGAGGAATTGGTGTTGCGCTCATTGAAAGTAAATGAACATTATGATAAATTTCTTTTATTTTCTCTTTTTGCTTAACACCAAACTTATGTTCTTCATCTATTATGACAACACCTAAATTTTTAAAAGATAAACCAAAAAGTGAGTGCGTTCCAACTACAACATCAATCTCACCAGATGCTAAACCTTTAATAATGTTATTTTTATCTTTTGTACTTACAAATCTATCAAGTTTTGCATAACAAAGTCCTAAGTCTGCAAATCTTTCATCTAAAGAACGGAAATGTTGTGCCGAGAGGAGAGTGGTTGGAACTATTAGAGCTGATTGAAAACCTGATTTAAAAGCTGCAAAAATAGTATTTAATGCTACTTCTGTTTTTCCAAAACCAACATCACCACTTAAAAGTCTATCCATAATATGTCCACTTGACATCTGAGATATTATTTCATCTACTGAATTTCTCTGATCCTCAGTATATTCAAAACCTGCAAGTTTTTGAAAATCTTTTAGCTGTGATTTTGCAATGCTGATTTTTGGTGCTTTTATTAGTTCTCTTGCTGCTGCTGTATTAACAATTTGTCCAGCAATCTCCATAAGTCGTTTTTTAACTTTTTCTTTTAATCTGCCAAAACTTCCTTTTCCAAGTCTATCAAGCATCGGAGTAGAACCACCAGATGCTATATAACGGTCTATAAAATCTAAATTTTCAACTGGCAAAAGGATTTTATCATCACCTACATACTTAATAACTATAAAATCTTTAATACCGCCCAAAATTTCTGTTTGCTCTATTTTTTCAAATATTCCAACTCCATAATCTTCATGTACAACATAATCACCTGCTTTTAAATCATCAAGCATTATGGAGCTTTTTCTTCTTCGTCTAACTTTATCTGCTTTATTTAAAGATATTATTAGTTCATCTTTTGTTACAATATTTAAAATATATGGTGCATATACTTCTTTTATACCACTCAAACTAAATAGCCCAACTTGTTTCATAAGAGCTTCATTAGCAGCTATTACTGTAATCTTTTTATCTTTATGAACTTTTAAAAGAGTAAGTACATCTGTAACAACTAATTCTTTATAATTATCACTACTTTGTAAGATATCAACATTAAAACTATCTCTTGGTACAACGGGAGCATTTAAAGCATAAGCATCTACAAGTAAAGTGTCTAAGTTTCTAATTAATTTTACTTTTTTTGCTTGTAAGAAATTTGAAGCTTTATCTCCTAAATACCAGAAACCCAAAGATGCAATATCTTTTACTAAAGAATCAAATTCACTATTTTTAATCTTTTCATTCATTTGATTAAATTCTTCTTCGCTTAAAGAGTAAAAAGCAGGAGATATTTCTAAAATATCAAGTTCGTCTTTAAGTGTTCTTTGTGTTTCTAATTCAAAATATTTTATTTGTTCTATTTCATTGTCAAATAAAGAAATTCTAAGAGGCATTTTTGAAGATGGAGTAAATATATCTATAATATCTCCACGAAATGATATTTCTCCCTCAACTTGAACCATGTCTACAAAATTATAACCCCAAAAAAGCATCTGCTCTTTAAATGAATTAAGATTAATATTTGAGCCAAACTCTATTGTTATTTTCTGCAATAAAGGTTCATGAGGAAGGTTAAAAAGTAGTGTTTTTAATGGAGAAATAACTAATGGTTTCTTTTTAGAAGCGTTGTATTCTTTTAATGCAGATAAAAGTTGATATATTTCTTGAGTATAAACACGCAAGTCATCCCCATAACTAGGACGAAAATCTGGAAAAACAACAACTTCTTTAGCAAAAAAACTAGCTACGCTTTGTAAATTTCGAGCTTCTGATGAATCTTCACATATTAAAACTTCTATATCATCATTTATATTTTCTTTAAAATATTCAAATAGTATATTTTGTGACATTTTTTTCCTAGGGGAGGTTAAATCTCTTCCTATGCAAAGCATAGGAAGAGATTTATTTTGTTAGGCTTACTTTAGTTTCTTCAACTTTGCTTATTTGTAGCTTTTCTGGAGTTGGGACAGGAGACACACCTTTTACAGCACTAGTCCCTTCAAAAATACCTTTTGCCTCAATTACAAGCTCTGAAGATTCGATAGTTCCATTAACGCGTCCCGCTGCTTTAATTTCTACTCTACCAGCATTAATACTACCTTCTATATAGCCTTGAACAACAAGTCTTTTTGTAGTTACATCACCTTTAATATGACCATTTTTCCCTATATTCACTTCTTTTTTTGAATTAATAACACCTTCAAATTCTCCATCTACGTATAAATTGCAAGAAAGGTTCATCTCCCCTTTAATTGTAGAGCCAGCTGTGATGATGGTAGTGTTTGTGTCGGGTTTGGTACTTTGATGTGTTGTGTCGCCGTTATTAAAGATTGCCATGGTATTTTTTTTTCCTTATCAAATATTTTTTTATAGTTTTTTACATTCCATTTAACAAAGTAAAAGGGATTTACTGTGCGTTGAATAAATCTCAATTCATAATGTAAATGCGGGCCGCTACTCATACCTGAATTACCTGTATAAGCGATTAGATCACCTTTTTTTACAAATTTTCCTGATTTTATCACAATTTTGTTTAAATGACCAAAATATGCTCGAAAACCGTAGTTGTGTTGTAAAATAACTAATTTTCCAAAGCCACTTCTTTTGTGAGTACCTGCCCACTCTACTATACCATCTGCGGTTGCATACACAGGCGTATTCATCTTCGCTCTCATATCTAAACCACGATGAAATTCTTTTCTCTTTAAGGTTGGATGCACTCTATAACCATATTTACTAGTTACACCTTTATACTTAATTGGTGAACCATTAGGAATAAACTGCATAAGAGTTGCCATTTGCTGAGAATTAACTTTTGTTAGATTAACCCTTTCTTGAAGTGACATATCACTAACAGGTGCTAGTCCAATTAAAACTTCAATTTCTGACAATGAATCAGATACTTCATTTAACTCTCTCTTTTTTGCTATTAAAGCTAACTGAGTATCTTTAATATTTTTGTCAAGCTCATCATTTTTTCTTTTTAGTCTGTCATAAGCATTTTGCGTGGTTTTGCGTTTTATCTCTATCTCATCAACTGAATAATTTAAATAAAGAATTGTACCAACTGCTATCAGACCTATAAAACCTAAAAAAGAGACTGCATAAAGAATTGCTCTCTTCACTATATGATGCAAGTTATACTGTTTTACACCATTGTCATCATTAATTGTAATAGTAAAATGATCATTCATATATTAATTCACTCTCTTATTTCTTTTCATAAATGCTTCAACAACACTAAATGAACCAAATACTAAGTATTTTTCATTATCTGTTATAGCTTTAAATAAAGAATATTGTATCTCTAAATCTTTTAAAGTTTTTTTAAGTTGTGCGTATGACTCTATTCTTTTATCATTTATAGCAATAATTTGCACACTTTTAATTATTGGCTTTAAGATTTGGAGTATTTTTTTATAATCTTTATCTTTGTAGCTATTATACACCAAAATAAATTTATTTGGTTTTAAGGCATCTTTTATAGCTTTTGCGGCTAAAGAATTATGACCTACATCTACAACTATGTTGCTTTTAATATAAGTTAAACGTCCAAATAACTTTGAATTATTAAAATCACTTTCACAATATTCTAAATTTAAAAAGTTTAAAGCAGAGATGCAATGAGATAAATTTTCTACTAAACAACTCTCTAATTTCAATGATTTTGCTATATTTTTTATTTTAATTTTATCATTATTGCTAAGCAGTTCATCATATATTTGTATATTTAAATTTTTCTCTTTTGCTAATATATTAGCAATTTTATATACTTCTTTCTCTTTTTGTAAGGCTAAAATAGCATTATTTTGTATTGCATTTAATTTAGTTGTTGCTATCTCTTGTAAAGTTGTGCCTAAAAAAGCTTCATGATCATAAGAAATAGGTGTAACAAGTGTTAAAATTTTATCAAAAACTACTGTTGCATCATGCTCTCCACCAAGTCCAGCTTCCATAACAAGATAATCACACTCTTTACAAATCATTAAACAAAGCAATGTTGTATATTCAAAATATGAAAGTTCTTTTGACTCAGATATGGTTAAAATACTTTGTAGTTTAACATGAGCTTCTTGAAGAACTTTATCATCAACATCATTTCCATCAATCCAAATTCTTTCATTAAACTTTAAAATATGAGGAGAAGCGTAATGGATAGTTTTAAAGTTCATAGAGTGAAGAGCAGTTGCTAAAAATCGCCCTGTTGTACCTTTACCATTAGTGCCAATAAGATGTATGATTTTTGGAGTATTTAGTGAAGATTTAACTCTATCATAAATTCTAGGCATTCGAGTGTAGTCAATCTTTTCATAGTAAAGGGGCTTAGCCGATAAAAAATCATCTAAAAACATATTTATTTATATACTACCTGATTTCGTCCATCTTTTTTTGCTTTATATAGATTTTCATCTGAAGAAGTTACAACATTTTTAAGTGAAGTACATTTTTTTCTTTCACTTACTCCACAACTTATTGTTACATGAATTCTTTGATTCTTATACATAAAACGAGCTTTTTGAACATGCTTTCTTACTTTTTGGGCAAAAACAACACCACCTTCTATTCCTGTTTCACTAAGAAGCGCCATAAATTCTTCTCCACCAAATCGACCTACAATATCTACACTTCTAGCTTCTTTTTTAAGTATCTTTGCAAAGGCAGCAAGGACAGCGTCTCCAGCATCATGACCATAATTATCATTTACATCTTTAAAGTGATCTAAATCAAACATAACTACACTAAAATTATGCCCATATCTGCTATACTCAGCTTCTTTAACCTTCATAAACTCATCTAAGGCTCTTTTATTGTAGAGTTTAGTTAAAAAATCCTCTTTAGAAATTTGTTTAGCATCTTTTAGCTCTTTTTCAAGTTTGTTAACTTTTATACTTAAAGCATTAACTTCGTTACTGTGCCCCCTTAAGTCTTTACTTAAAGTTTGTGTTGTTTCTTCTAAAGCAGTTGCAATAACCAATAATTTTTTATGTGAAATTTTAAAGTTTGTAACACTTCCATCATTATAATTTTCTAAATCAGTTTTGATTTTTTGTATCTCTATAGTTGAATCATCTGAGCGTTCTATCATCTCGATTAGTCTTAAAGATAATTTATCTAAAACTCCATCAATTGACTCTACCATCTCCTTCACACTCTCTTTATCTAGAGCAATTCTAAGAGAAATGATAGTTTTAACTTCTTCCTCAATACTAATGCTATCTAGCAGTGTTGGATTGGATTGGATTTTTTGGCTAAGTGACGCTATTTTATCATTGACACTTGAAGCAATCGAGGGAACAAATGAAGATACTAAAAGGGAAGCAACACGAACTAATTCAGAATTATTTTCATTTGTATCTGAAAGTGCAATATTTATATTTTCGATTGTCTTTTTTAAATTTCTATTATCAACTTTACCAAAATATTCCAATTTATTTAAAAAACTATCATCATATGTTGTAATAAAATTAATCCAATGCTGCCTAAATTGATTAAGTTCTACTGATGTTGGATTTGAGCCAAGAAGTTTGATACTTTGCTTCGCAAGTTCGCCTGCTTGTCGATTATGTAAAACCTCAACGACTTGCAAAATCCTTTTTGTTAACAGCATTTGTGACTCAAGTAGTTCTGAACATATAGTTGAGTTTGTTCTATTTAACTTTGAGATTAAAAAACGAGCAAGTTCACCCATTGTTTGTATTCTATAATTTTTTAACTCTTTTTGCGTATCTTCGTTTAAAGTTTTAGAAAACTTTTCAATATGAATACAGTCTTCAGTATTCATACCAGCTTTTTTTGCTTCTTTACAAAATGCTTCAGCATAAAAATCTGGTGTTAATAATTTATTTTCTAACTCAAGTCTTTTTATAGCTTTTTTTATAATACTTTGTATAGTCATAACAATCTCCTCACTTTACTTTTTAGCTCTTGCACCTTCTGCTGAAACTTGAGCAACAAATGAACGAATCGCTTTTGATGCACTAAAACCAATAGCCTCAAACCTCTCTTGGTCAGTCACTACAGCGTTTGCAGCCACAGTAAAATCATATGTTCCTGAAGCTGTATACTTTTTACTTAATCCGCTATGATACCTAATTATACTCAAAGTTACACTCATCCTATAACCAATAACAAAACCATCTGAATCATAAACAATAGGAGTATATGATGGAGTGGCAATACTTAAAGCTAAATGTGTATCAGATTCTGACTTTTTACACAAAGATGCTTGAAAAACTTCTATGACTGCTTGATCAACTGCATCTTTAATAATCACAGTATTTTCAGGATCTTGAGCAGATATAATAATACTCGTACTTATCTTCTCTCCCATAACCCCTTTTGATAGTTTTGAACTTGGTCTATAACCACAAGATGTAAGAGTTATAAGAATCAAAAAAGTTAACAAATACTTCATTATTAACCTTTTATAACCAAGTTAACAAGTTTTTTAGGAATAACTATTTCTTTTACTATTGTCTTGCCTTCTAACCATTTTTCAGCTTTTTCTTTGGCAATAGATATGATGTTTTCTTTTGATTCATCAGTAGCTATCTCTATCTCGCATCTTCTTTTTCCGTTTATTGAAACACCTAAAGTAATAGAATCTTCTACAAAAACTTCATCTAAAACTTTTTGAGAGTTTAAATTATTTAAAGTAAAATATGTTTCACTTATTTCCCAACAAATATGCGGAATAATTGGCTCTAAAATCGAACTTAAAATCCAAAAACCTTCACTCCATACATCTGAATTACTTTGAGCATTAAGCGCGTTCATTGCTTCCATTGATCCTGCTATTAAAGTATTAAAAGTATATTTTTCATTATATACTTCATTTGCTCTTACAAGGGCTTCATAAACTTTCTTTCTTGCATATTTTTCATCTTTAGAAAGAGTAGCATGTTCGATTGAAGGAATATTATCAGTTTTAACAATATGTGAACTTCTATCACTAAATCTTTTTATAAATTTGTATGCTCCTTCTACTGCATTATCATTCCATTCTAACTCTTGTGTTGGAGGAGCAGCAAAAAGTATAAAAAGTCTTGCCGTATCAGCCCCATATTTTTGTATGATGGCATCTGGGTCAACTGTATTTCCTTTTGACTTGCTCATCTTAGCACCATCTTTTAAAACCATACCTTGAGTTAATAAGTTGTCAAACGGTTCATCAAAATCAATATAACCTAAATCACGAAAAACTTTAGTAAAGAATCGTGCATAGAGCAAATGCAAAATGGCATGTTCAATACCACCAATATACTGGTCAACACCCATCCAATACTTTATCTGCTCTTTTGAAAAAGCTTCCTGTTCCCAGTTAGCCTCAGATGCACAAAAGCGTAAAAAATACCAAGAAGACTCAACAAAAGTATCCATTGTATCTGTTTCACGAACAGCATCTTTACCACACTCTGGACATTTACAATGTTTCCAAGTTGGATGCTTATCAAGAGGATTTCCTTCTCCTGTTATCTCAACATCCGCTGGAAGTGCAATAGGAAGATTTTCTTTTTTCTCCATTACCAAACCACAAGAGTCACAATGAACAAAAGGGATAGGAGCACCCCAATATCTCTGACGAGAAACACCCCAATCTTTTAATTTATAGTTTGTAGTTTTTTGACCTATTTTATTTTCTTCAAAATATTTAATAATATTGTATTGAGATTTTTTAGAATTAAGTCCATCAAATTCTGCTGAATTAAAAAGTATTCCAGCATCTGTAAATGCAGATGCACTAAAATCATGTTCACCCTCTTTTGGGTTAATAACTGCATTAATTTCTAATGAGTACTTTTTCGCAAAATCAAAATCTCTATCATCATGGGCAGGAACAGCCATAACAGCTCCAGAGCCATAATCCATAAGAACAAAATTAGCAATCCAAACTGGTACTTTTTTGCCCGTTAATGGATGAATCACATTTAGTCCTAGAGAGATTCCTTTTTTTTCTTTTTGTCTATCTATTGATGATGTATTTTTCATATCTTTTATTTGAGATATAACATCATGACTTAAAAGTTTATTTTCAATCATATAAGTAACTATTTTATGTTCAGGCGCTAAAGCTGTATAACTTACTCCATAAATAGTATCAGGACGAGTTGTAAAAACATCAAAGTTTTTAAATTCATTATTTAAAACTGATAACGAACTCTCATCAAAGAAAAGATCAAAGGCGAGACCATTTGATTTTCCTATCCAATTTTCTTGCATAGTTAAAACTTGTTTTGGCCATCCGCCATCAAGTTTTTTTAACGAGTCAAGAAGTTCATCAGCATACTTTGTTATTTTAAAATAATACTGATTCATATCTTTTTTGACTATTGGCGTGTCACATCTCCAACAACAACCATCTACTACTTGCTCATTTGCTAAAACTGTTTGATCATGTGGGCACCAGTTTAGTAAACCTTTTTCACGATAAAGAAGTCCACTCTCAAACATATCGATAATAAAACCTTGTTCAAACTTAGTGTAAAGTTCATCACTAGTCGCAAGTTCTCTTGTTTTTGAAAAGGAAAAACCTAATGATTTAAACTCACCTTTCATATAATCTATGTTGTCATAAGTCCATGTTTTTGGATTAGCATTATTTTTAATAGCAGCATTTTCAGCAGGCATTCCAAAACTATCAAAACCAATCGGATGAAGTACATTTTTTCCAAGTTGACGATGAAAACGCGCAAAAGCATCACTTATAGAATAATTTCTAACATGCCCCATATGGAGTCTTCCACTTGGAAAAGGGAACATACTTAGTATATATTTTTTTTCTTTTGTAAAATCTTCGCTTGGCTCAAAACTTTTATGTTCTGCCCAATAATCTTGCCATTTTTTTTCTATAAGTTGTGAGTTATATTCCAACTTTACTCCTAATACTCATCGTGAATTTTTGAACTCTCTATATAAATAAGTCCTACTGAAAATAAGTTAGCAATTAAAGCTCCTATTGTTAAAGCAATAGCCCATTCTAAGTTTCCAATAACTTCCAAATATATAAATGCTGGAATCAAGTGTAAATCTGCAACTAAAGATGAAGCTAAAAGTTCAGCTGAGAGTAAATTTCTTACTCCTATTTTTAATACTGTTGAAACTAAATTTAAACTTCCTGCAACAAAAAGTGCAACAGCACTATGCTCATATAAAAATCCCGCGATTGATGTTAAACTCATTAAAGAGAAAAACACATAAATAACTTTACCCCAATCCATCACAATTCCTTAATTTTATTGAAGTGATTATACAAAAAGAATCTTAAGGGGTGACTGAAAGGAAAATTATGTGGATAGTGAATCTAGTTCCATCTCAAGAGAGAGAGAACTAAAGAGGTTACATCACTCCAGACTCGTACTGATCACGCATGCGCTGTTTTTCTGCTTCTCTTTTTGTTTTGGCTGCCAGTTTAACATGGTAAGCTTTTACATCAAATCCAAACCAAAGAAGTATAGGAGATGCAACAAAAACTGATGAGTATGTACCTACAACAACACCTACAAGAAGTGTAAATGCAAAAGCGTGAATAATCTCACCACCAAACATAAATAGCGTAAATACAACAAAGAATGTTGTAAGTGAAGTTAGAGTTGTTCTTGCTAGTGTTCTTGTGACTGACTCATTAATAATTTCCGTTAGGTCTGTATTTTTTGAGCTTGTAACACCTTCACGAATACGGTCAAATACAATGATAGTATCGTTAAGTGAATAACCTAAAATAGTCAGAAGTGCTGCTAATACATCTAAGTTTACATCTAAGCCTACCAATGTAATAGCACCTAAAGCTAAAGATATATCATGTATTAGTGCTATTATAGATGCAACAGCAAAACGCCACTCAAATCTAAAGGCTACATAAATCAAGATGCCAAACATAGCTAATACTAAAGACATCATACCTTTTTCTTTTAACTCTGCTCCAACTGTTGGACCAACAATATCCACACGGCGAATCTCAAAGTTTCCTGTCCCCTTTAGGGCCTCTCTTGTCATATCACCGATATCTACCGTAACGCTTCCACTTGTACTCTTCATGCGAATAATGACTTCATCAGGAGAGCCAAATTCTGTAATAGACGCTCCACTAAAGATTTTATTACCCTTTAATTTCTCTCGCATCTCTTTGATTGGAGCAGGTGTATCATACTTAACTTGTACTATAGTACCACCAGCAAAATCAACACCGTAATTAAGACCTTTTGTAGCTAAAAGAGCAAAAGAAGCTAAAACAATTGCTACTGACAAAATCATTGCGAACTTAGACTTACCCATAAAATTAAAGGTTCTTGTATATCTGAAAAATTCCATCTTTAACCCTTAATCCCAAACCAAAAACGGTTGTTTTTTGATTTTTGTATTTTTGATTCTAACATTTCGTAGATGCCATGAGTACCTAAAATTGCAGTAAGCATAGATGCTAAGATACCAATACTAATAGTTATTGCAAAACCTTTAATAGCACCAGTTCCATAAGCATAAAGAACAACTGCTGCTATAAGAGTTGTAATGTTAGCATCTAAGATAGCCCTCATTGCATTTGCATAACCCTCTTCTATAGCCTTATGAATTGATTTACCTTGATAAATCAACTCCCTTATCCTCTCAGAAATAATAACATTAGCATCTACCGCCATACCGACAGTTAAGACAATCCCAGCCATACCAGGGAGAGTAAGAGTTGCACCAAATAGACTCATTACTGACAAGATAATAAACAAGTTTGCTATAAGTGCAATATTTGCAATAACACCTGCCATACGATAATAAACTACCATAAAGATAATTACTAAAACAAAACCACCAATCAAAGCAATCATACTAGCTTTAATACTATCATAACCCAAACTTGGACCAACAGAGCGTTTTTCCATAAGATAAATAGGAGCTAATAGAGCACCAGAACGAAGAGCAATTGCTAAATCTTTTGCTTCCATAACTGTGTAGTTTCCAGAAATTTGACCACTTCCTCCACCAATACGCTCATTAATATTTGGAGCAGAATAAACTTTACCATCTAAAACTACTGCTAGTCTATTTCCAACATTTTTGCCTGTAAAATCTCCAAAAATTTCAGCACCCTCAGCATTTAATTTAAAGTTAATAAGAGGTCTATTACTTTGATCAAATCCCATAGATGCATCTGTTAGCATACCTCCATCTAAGATAGGAATTTCACGAACTAAGTATTTTCTATTTGAATCTTTTACATCTTCTAAAATTATATCGCCATATGCAGCGGCATCTGAAACACTCATAACACCAACCCTAGCATTTCTAGCTTCATCTATTGCCATTAGTTCAAGCTTTGCTGCGCGAGAAATAAGTTCTCTTGCTCGTTGTTCTTCTTCTTGAGTTTTGATTCCAGCTAATTGAACTAAGATTTTTTCTTCACCTTGCCGTGCGACTACTGGTTCAGCTAGACCAAATTGGTCAAGTCTATTTCTGATAGTTTCTATCGCTTGATCTATTGCTAACTTTTCAGTTCTTACAATCTCTTGGGGTGTTAAGCTTAAAGAAAATGTTTCAGCATTAACGGAGATATCTGAGCCATCTATTTCGCTTAAAAATTCTTGCATCTGCTTTACATCATCACTGTCTAAAAGTGAAAAAGTTATAGATGATTCGTCAAATTTTAACTCATCTACTAAAATATCGTTTCTTTCACTAAAGTGTTTTATACTTGCTGCGATTGATTTTATACGAGATTTAGTAGCCTCCTCAGTTTTTACACCAAGAAGCATATGCAGTCCACCTTGTAAATCAAGACCTAAAGTGACTTTTTTGCCATCTTGGAGTTGAAGTAGAGATGGTGCTGAGAAAAACAGACCAAAAATTATTGCTAAAGCAAAAATGACTATACGGTAATTAAGCTTCATCCTCATACTTCTTAGCTATTGCATCTCTTGAGATTCTAACGATTACATCATCATTTAATTTAACGCTTAAAATATTTTCTTCAACTTTTTGAATAACTACGACAAAGCCACCATTAGTGTAAACTTTATCACCTTTTGATAAAGCTGCTAACATTGCTTTTCTTGTTTTTGCCTCTTTTTGTTGTGGGCGAATAATCACGAAATACATGATCGCTATTAAAAATATAAACGGTGCTAATTGAGTTATAATATCCATTGGCATGGAAATCCTTTAGTTAAATTTGGGCGATTATACATAAAATATTATAAGGGTTGACTGAAAATTGACTATAATTACACATGCTAAAAACAATTAAAAATTTTAAAAAAAACAACAGCTTATTATATGAACTTATTTTAGGACTATTAACAGCCTTTTTATTTAGTGCTTTTATATACTTAGAAGAGTTTGGTTTTACTATCAAGATTTTAAATACAATCTTTAGTATTAGTGCTTTAGCACTTCTATTGTACATACCTTCAAGGGGTGTTTTAGTCGCTGGATTTACTATTGGACTTCTTTGGTTTTACTGGGTTGGCTATAGTTTTGAGTACCAAGGTGTTGGTTATATGACACCAATAATTACCTTTGCTTTTGGCATTATTTATATGCTATTTTTTGGTATTTTAGCTCTTACAAAAAAAGTTTATATAAGGGCATTATTACTTTTTTCTCTTAGTTTTTTTGAGCCTTTTGATTGGAACTGGTTACAAATAGAGTTGATTTTTACAGATAGCTATATTGGCATCTACAAGTATCAATTGGCATCTGTACTATTAGCTTTATCTTTTGTATCTTACATAAAAAAACCATACAAATATGCTTCACTTATTTTACTTCTTATAGCTATTAACTTTAACCCTCCAATACAAAAACTCGCACCTCTGAAAATAAAACTTATTCATACAGACATAAAACAAGACAAAAAATGGCTAAGAGAGAGTTTAAAACCAACTATTTTGTTTATTTATAAAGAGATACAAACTGCAATAGATGAAGATTATGACCTTATAGTATTTCCAGAATCTGTTTTCCCGCTATATATGAACAAAAACCCAAAACTAATAAATCAACTATTAATTTTATCAAAAGAAATAAGTATTGTTGCTGGTTCACTCTTTAGAGAAAATTCCAAGAACTACAATGTCACTTACCTTTTTGAAGACGGCACATATACAAAGGCAAAAAAACTAGTTTTAGTTCCATTTGGTGAGTACATTCCACTTCCAAAATTTGCACAAAAGTTTATAAACGATACTTTTTTCTCTGGTGCTTCTGACTTTCTTACAGCAACATCACCAACAGACTTTACTATCAAAGGTGTAAAATTTAGAAATGCAATCTGCTATGAGGCAACTTGTCAAGAAATATATGAAGGAGAAGTTGATTTTGTCATAGCAACTAGTAACAATGCTTGGTTCTCTCCATCAATAGAGCCTACACTTCAAAAACTTCTTATGAGATATTATGCAAGAAAAAATGGTGTTACTATCTACCATTCAGCCAACTACGAAGGTACAGGGGTAATTAGATAATAATATATTAGATATAATGAGAAAAATAAGTTAAGCATAGGTTCTTCAATGTTAAATCTAAAAAATCCAGACCTTTATAATAATCGTGAACTTTCATGGTTACAATTTAATACAAGAGTTTTAAAACAAGCTCAAGATAAGTCACTTCCACTTTTAGAGCGTTTAAAATTTTTAGCTATTTATGGAACAAACTTAGATGAGTTTTATATGATACGCATAGCAGGATTGAAAAAACTTTTTGCTGCTGGAGTTATTGTTTCTGGTGCAGATAGGTTAACACCCTTACAACAACTTCGAGAAATTAGAAAATATCTTCATCAAGAGCAACAAGTCTTAGAGCATTGTCTTGTTGGTATTTTAAAAAAACTTGAAGGCGAGGGAATAAGTGTTAAGTCCTATGATGATGTAAATCAGCGTGAAAAGCATACTTTAGACAGATATTTTAGAGAAAATATATACCCTGTTATTATTCCAATTGCCATAGATGCTACGCACCCTTTTCCAAACCTAAATAACCTTAGCTTTGGACTTATTGTAAAACTAAAAGATATTGATGACAACTCCATTGAGAGATTTGGAATTGTAAGAGTTCCAAGAGTTTTAAGCAGATTTGTTGAACTAAATCATGATACTTATATTCCTATTGAATCTTTAGTTGCGCAACATATAGAAGATCTTTTCCCAGGTTATGCTCTATTAAAATATGCATCTTTTAGAGTAACTAGAAATGCTGATATGGAAATAGAAGAAGAGGAAGCTGATGACTTCATGGAAATTTTAGAAGAAGGTCTAAAACTTCGTCGTAAAGGGGAGATGGTAAGACTTGAAGTTGGTAGTGATACTGATGAAGAGATTATTAACTTTTTTAATCGTCATGCAAATGTTTATAAAAATGATATTTATAAATTTCATACCTTTTTAAACCTCTCTAGTCTTTGGCAGATAGTTGGAAATATATCTTTTGCTCATCTTTTATTACCTCCATTTAAACCAAAAAATATACCACCAATGGATAGTGCAGAAAATATTTTCTTAACTTTAGAAAAGCAAGATATTACAATGTATCATCCATATCATAGCTTTGAACCTATAATAAGGCTTATTCAGACTGCTTCAAAAGACCCAGATGTTGTTTCTATAAAGATGACACTCTATCGTTCAGGTACAAACTCACCAATTGTCCAAGCACTAATTTATGCGGCAGAAAGTGGCAAGCAAGTAACAGTTATGGTTGAGCTTAAAGCAAGGTTTGATGAAGAAACAAATCTTGTTTGGGCAAAGGCACTTGAGAAAGCTGGAGCGCATGTTATTTACGGAATCCGTGGATTTAAAGTTCATGCAAAAGCAGCCCTTGTTACAAGAAGAAAAAATGGAAAACTAAAACAATATGCTCATTTAGGAACAGGAAACTACAATCCTTCAACCGCAAAAATTTATACAGATATAAGCTATATGACCTCTAAAGATGAAATCACAAATGATTTAACAAGGTTTTTTCATTTTCTAACTGGATTTAGTAAAAAAGGTAAGCTTGACGAACTTTATATGTCACCAACGCAAATTAAACCAAAAATACTCTCACTGATTCACAATGAAACAAGAAAAGGTGTAGATGGACAAATTATCGCAAAAGTAAACTCTTTAGTAGATGAAGATGTTATACGAGCATTATATAAAGCAAGTCAAGCAGGTGTAATGGTTGACTTAATTGTTCGTGGCATCTGTTGTTTAAAAACAGGCATCGAAGGTATAAGTGAAAATATTAGAGTTATATCTATTTTAGGAAGATACTTAGAACATCCTAGAGTTTTTTACTTTAAAAATGATGCTGCGAAAATATATATTTCTTCTGCTGACTGGATGCCAAGAAACTTAGTTAGAAGGATTGAACTTTTAACAGCAATTAAAGATAAAGAATCACAAAATCAAATCATTCAAATACTAAAACTTCAATGCTCAGACAATGTTTTAGCACATGAACTTCAAAGTGATGGTTCATACATAAAAGTTAAAGCTAAAGAAGATGAAAAAAGTATAAACAATCATAAGCTTTTGGAAGAATATGTAAATAAAATATATAAAGCAAGTAAAAAAGAGACTCAACGAAGTGTTTCTCAAATAACTTCAAAACTATTTATGGAGAGTTAAAAATGATACTAAAATATAAAAATATAAATCCTACTCTTGGAGATAAAACTTGGGTAGCACCTTCAGCAGATGTTATAGGAGATGTAGTTTGTGGAAGTGACTGTTCTATCTGGTTTGGATGTGTAGTCAGGGGTGATGTTCACTATATAAAGATAGGAGATAGAGTAAGCATACAGGATCTTAGCATGATACATGTTACTCACTATAAAAAAGAAGATAGAAGTGATGGAAATCCAACTATTATTGGAGATGATGTAACAGTTGGGCATAGAGTTATGCTCCATGGATGCACAATTGGGGATGCTTGTTTAATTGGGATGAGTGCTACTATTCTTGATGGTGCTGTTATAGGAAAAGAGAGTATAGTTGGTGCTAGTGCGCTTGTAACTAAAAACAAAGTTTTCCCTCCACGCTCACTAATTATGGGAAGTCCTGCTAAACTCATCAGAGAATTAACAGATGAAGAAGTAAAAGAACTTTACGCATCTGCTTCAAGATATGTAAAGTTTAAGAATGGTTATATTGAGTAACTTAATATAGATGCCAGAATTTTTCATATTTGCTGATATTATTGGGATAATTGCTTTTGCTATAAGTGGCTTCTTGATTGGTGTTAAAAATAAACTAGATATTTTAGGTGTGTTCATAGCTTCTGCATTAACTGCTCTTGGTGGAGGGATTATAAGAGATGCCATACTTAGCTCAACTCCTTTTGCTTTTAGCTCTATATACCCTGCTCTCACACTTACATCCACTATCTTTATTGCTTATATATTTAAAATATATAAAAAACCGTCCATTGAACAAAAGTTAATTTTTGTCGTAAGTGATACCATAGGTCTAGTAGCTTTTAGTATTACGGGCGCACTTTTAGCAATAAATGCAGAGTATAATTTTTTTGGAATAGTTGTTCTTAGTTTTATTACCGCAGTTGGTGGTGGAGTAACAAGAGATATAATGATAAACCAAGTTCCAACAGTTTTGATAAGTGATTTTTACGGTTCTATAGCGGTAATAGTTGCACTTGCCCTAGCTAGTTTTGAGATGCTTGGTTATTTAAATGAAATGAGTATTTTAATAGTAGCCATCTTTTCTATACTATTAAGACTAATAGCGTTTAAAAAAGAGTGGCAACTTCCAAAACTCAGTTAAGTTCTAAAAAGTGAAATAACTTATATACGAAATGTTTCCAATTTCCCATTTAATTCTTCAGTCATCCTATTTAAATGTTCAGCCGCTGTTGCTATTTCTTCTACACTTCTTGCGTTGCTAGATGAGAGATTATTTATCTCTTCTACTTTTGTTGTGATAATTTTAATACTATTGCCTGTAGATTCAAAATCGTGCACTGTTCTTCCAATAGCATGAACGGCTTTATTTACTATTGTTGCTGTTGAATTAATTTTATTCTCTACTCCTTGCGCAAGAGTTGCAAGTTCTTGAATCTCCTCAGAGTTTGTATTCATTTGAATAGAAGCATCATTAATTGACTGAACTACTGCGCTGATAGTCACATTTATCTCACTTAAAGTTTTTTGCGTTCTCTCTGCAAGTTTTCTAACTTCATCGGCAACGACAGCAAATCCACGCCCATGTTCACCAGCACGGGCTGCTTCAATAGCTGCATTTAATGCTAATAGATTTGTTTGCTCGGCAATATCTACAATAACAACTAAAATATTTTTTACTTCAGCCGCTTCACTGGAGAGAGTTTCCATGCTTTGAGCAAGTTCAGCTTCAGTCTCAGCTGTTTCTTTAACTTTTGAAGTTAAAGATATCACATCATTTCTCGCAGATTCCAAGTTTTCATTTGCCTTCATAATATCTTCTTTGCTAGCGTGTGCTTTTCCTACAACACTTACTATCTCATTTTGAACTTCTCTTGCATGAGAAGTAACACTTTCAACTATGATAACCGATTCTTCGACCTTATTTCCAACACTTAATGATGTTGTTGAGAGTTCGTGAGCTATAGAAGCATTCTCATCAGATGTGTTCTTAGTATCACTAATTACATCTCTTAAAGAAAAGATTAAAGCATTAAGGTGTTGTGCCATAATACCAACTTCATCATTTGTTGCTACCTCTAGTTTTTTGCTTAAGTCATTATTTTTAGATATATCCCTTATATAAACTTCTATGCTTGATATAGCTCTTGTAAATTGAGATGTAATAAGATACCCAACAACACATAAGAATATAAATATGGCAATAAAAATCACACTTAATATGTTAAGGACACTCTTTTCATCTTCAAGCGCTTGATGAGTTGATTTTTCTAAAAGATGTTCCATTATAAAAGTCACTTTAGTTATCTCTTTATCCATCTCATGAAGAAGATTCTCAATGCTTTTTATGTGCTCATCTTTTTTATCATGTTTTGTATTTGAAAGATCATGTTCAAGTTCTTTTAGTATACTTTCAAACTTTTTTTGCTGCATCTTTATCTGCTTAAATTTATGCTTTAGTTCTTGGTATTTAACTCTTACTTCTTCTTCGTGCGAATGAGAAATAGCTTTAGATAAAACGACTAAAACATCTTTTAAATTTTTATCTGTCTCTTTTTCAATAGCATCTATTTCATTCTCTATTTTAATAAATTCTTCAGAATGAATATTATTGGAATAAAAGAGAAGTTTGTAAGTTAATACTTCTTCTTTAAGTATATCTTTTTCAAGTTCCATCACTAAAGTATTTAATGGAACTTGATAATCAGCAATCTCTTCAATCTCTAAACCAATAGAAGATATACCATTGTAAGTAACCCATGATTGCACAGAGACGATCATTACTATTGCAATAAAACTAACTTGTATTTTTCTAACTAATTTCAACTTAATATCCTTCATAACAATTATTTTATTAAACTTCAAAAAAACCTTTTTTAACATTGAACTCGCTGAACAAGCTAACTGATTCTTCTCATATACATTCTAACATTTTAAAAAAATATTTACAAGATTAATTTAACAGATATCGTGAATAACCTAAATAAGAATTAAAAGTTGCTATTCATAGTTTATGAATAAACCCTTTCTAACCCTTTCTAACCATTACTATACAGTACTTTCAAGTACTTCTCAGCCTAAAATATTTTACTTTAAATCAGATTCAACTTTATTAGTTTATGCATATAATAGTAAAACAATAAGTATGTAAGCAAAAATATTTAGTCGATCTAAAATGTCCCCTATTTTAGAGACATTTATTCAGTCAGTTAACAATACTTTTTTAATTGTCTTGTACCCAAGGTCAGGTTTCGCGCAAGAAGCTTTCTACAACTGCATTATCATAACAATTACCTCGTCTACTCACGCTAAGAATAATATTATGTTCTTATAAATCTTTATGAATATTTCTATATACATAAATTCCATTGGATTCTTTGCAGGCTTCTTTTATCTTTAGTAATAATTTTTTATTTCTTAGTTTTTTGAGGATTCAATATTATATTTTTCTTTTGCTTGAGGAGATTCAAATTTTCTTATCTAAGTTCTATAATCGGCATTAATATTTACATACTCATGCCCTAAGTCACAACCGTAAGATTTAAAGCTTCCTTCACCTACACCTAAATCGCATGATATTGTAAATTTTTTATGTCCCATAACAATGGCACATTTTTTCTCCATTTCTTCATCAAAATAAAGTTCTCCTTTGTCATAAACACAATGATTATCAAAAGAAATTTTTAGTTTTTCTTCATAAGTCTCAACTCCACTTGCTCCAACAGTAGATGCTATTCTACCCCAGTTTGGGTCTTCACCATAAAGAGCCGTTTTTACAAGTAATGAATCTGAAAGAGTCTTTGCTACTATTTCAGCTTCTTTATCATTTTTTGCACCGCTTACCTTATATGTAACAAGTTTAGTTGCACCTTCTCCATCTCTTAGCATCTCCAGAGCTAAAAAATGCATAACTTTAAAAAGTGCTTCTTTAAAAGCTTCTTTATCATACGCTCCACTTTTTGCATTGCTTAGTAGCAAAACGGTATCATTAGTAGAAGTGTCTCCATCAACGCTTATAGCATTAAAAGTTGTTTTTGTAACTTCATCTAGTATCTCTTGCATCTCTCCTTTGTGAACATCTGCATCTGTGCTTATAAAACATAACATAGTCGCCATTGCTGGGTTTATCATACCCGCACCTTTCGCCATAGCACCAATAGAAAAAGAACTACCATCATCAAGTTCAACTTCTAAAGCAATTTCTTTTGAAAAAGAATCTGTTGTCATTATGGCTCTAGACGCTCGACTTGACTCTTTCTTTGTAAAATCAAAAAGC
Organism: Sulfurimonas sp.; assembly: GCF_029027405.1. NCBI lineage: Bacteria > Pseudomonadati > Campylobacterota > Epsilonproteobacteria > Campylobacterales > Sulfurimonadaceae > Sulfurimonas > Sulfurimonas sp. Next base: position 672,279 of record NZ_CP093396.1, on the reverse strand, counting down.
TTAATTCCATCTATAATTTTTTGTTTTGGAAGTCTAACACCGATAACACCAGTTGAACTCATAATCGGATTAATCATACTAGAACAATTACTTAATATTTCATCAATATCATCAAACCCAGCTTTTCCTGTCATTGCATTTGCATTTTTAGAATTTATTAAAACAAAATTTGTTTTAAAGTTACCCTTTGCTCTAAAGTGTTTTATAGGAGCTGCATACATTTTATTTGTTGTAAATACAGATGCCACTTCACACTCAGTATCACTATATATAAAAGCTATATCAAGTGCATTCTCTGACTTTAGCCCTGCGCTTACACCATCCGCAAAAAAACCTTTTGAAGAGCATACACCAGCAGTTGTTTGAACAATCTTATACAAATCTCATCTCTCTAGGTTTATCTCTTCTTCTGAGTAATTCTTTAGTTGTAGTTATGTCACGCTGTGTTCCAATGATAAGTAACTTACACTCACTTGTAATCAGGACATCACCCTTTGGCATCGATACAAATTTACCATCTTTTTTAGTTATACCAATCACAGAAGTATTTGTTATTTGACGAATATGTGTCTCTTTTAGCTTTTTAAGAACTGCCCAACTGTACTTTGGAACTTCTACCTCTTCCATGTCAAGTGGATTATCACTCTTATATAGAAACTCTTCTAAAAGATTTTGCATATCTGGTCTTGCGGCAACAGCACTAACTCTTTGAGCGGTAAGTTTAGTTGGAGAAACAACTGTATCAGCACCAAGTTTTTTTAGTTTTTCTACATCACTCATAGACTCAGCAGCTGAGATAACATAATATGGTCTTGGTAAAAAATGCTCTTTTTCAAAAAGTCTTACTGATGCTATCAAAGCAATGTTATCTGCTATTGAATCAGAAAGAGTTATTAGACCCTTTGCAGATGCTAAGTGAGCTTTTAACATAGAGAGTTCAGCATGTGGCTCTGCTTTTAAGTATTGAGGATAATTATGCTCAATCGCCCACTCATGAATCTCTTCTCTTGGGTCAACTACAACAAAAGGAATATGATTGGCTTTTAACTGTTTTGTAACTTCAAGAGTATAATCGTTATGATAACAAACAACAAAATGCTTTTTTAACCTTGCTATTTTATATAACATTCTTCGCTCCTTTAAAATGGCAACTATTGTCCCTCTATTTAACTCTGCTACTAAAATACCTATAGCACTAGAAAAAATGGCAAACCCTGCAATAACTAATGTAATAGTAAAAATTCTACCTGCATTTGAAATCGGAGCCATCTCCCCAAATCCTACGGTAGTAAACGTAATACCTGTTTGATAAATAGCGTCCATCAATGTAAAATCATCGATAATTACATAGCCCATTGTTCCGGCGAGCATTATAAGTACTGTTAAAATTAGGGGTAAACGAAATGCTTTGAGGTGAGAGTAAAGTTCAGGAAGAAGCTTTACCTCTGGTTCGGGAGATGACTCCCAATGTAGGAAGGTGCGAATCCTTTGTAAAAGATCCAATTTAGTTTCCTATTCTCGTTACGAGTTCTTCTTAAGTGTGCGTAACTCTCTTGCAGAGATTTTAATTTTTTTCGTAGTACCATCTTCTAATGTGATACGCACTGTTCTTAGGTTTAATAAAAAACGACGCTTTGTTCTGTTTTTTGCATGAGAAACATTGTTTCCACTCATAGGGCCTTTGCCACTAATAGCACATCTTCTTGCCATAATCAGCTTCCTTAGTTTAGGTTTTTAAAGTTGCGAATTATATCTACTTGAAGCAAAACTTCAGCTTAAAGGTACTTTTTTAACCAATTATGCTTTTTTAATAATTATTTTATTATATAAAAGCTAAAATGCATTTATGATTACACAAGAACAAATTGATTCATATATAGACAAAATTCCACCAAGCCCCAAGGTGCTAAGAGATACCTTGACTTTTTTAAACAATGGCGAACTTGCAAAAGCTTCAAAAATGGCACAAAGTGACCATGCCCTTGCTTGCTATCTGAGGGACTTAGTAAATAAACCTATTTACGGTTTTGCGAATAAAGTAAATAATGTTTCTCAAATTTTTGGTATACTCGGTCTATCTGGCGCTCAACAAAGTGTTTATAATTATATGACTACGCTATTAAGTCCAGCTAAATGGATCCTTTTTAAATTAAACACTAGAGTTTTTCATGAACTTCAAGCTAGACTTTCTATAAACTGGGAAATTATTTTAAAGCACCTGAAGATTGAAGACAAAAACATAAGTGCTTCTATTAGTTTACTACCTGCAAGCATCATTATTACCGAAGCTCTATTTTGTGAAAAGATACAAGATGTCACTATTTTAAGAAGTGCAAAAAATCTCGACTACAACACAATCTTAACACGATTAAGTGGAATCGGAATTTTTGATATTTGTGAACAAATATCAAAAAAATGGGAGATGCCACAAGAAATTGCAGAAATCATACAAGCATCATCTGGAATAAACCCATCTCAAAACGAAGAGCTTAACAAACTTGGCAAATGGATGCATCTATTACTATTTTATGAGTTATCTAAACCTATATTTATAGAAGCCGGACTAAATGATTTTATTAATTTTCAAGTAGATTATATAGATGATATATATGAAGACTTTGCAGCGCTAATGGAAGTATCATGAGAGCACTTCTCAAAGATGGAATAGGTATATTCACGCCACAAGGCTTTTTAGATGGTGGCAGTGGTGAATCATTTTTAAGTTTAGAAGATATAAATGCAACTACTGATTTAAAAGTAGATATGATTTTAGTATCTCTTAAGAAAGTTGTTTTTTTCAATAAAAATGGTCTTGATATTTTCATGAAAATTTTTGCCAAAGTTCGTCATGCTAATAATGTAGCGGTTGGTTTTTGTGACTATGATGAAAAAAAATATAATGCTATTAAAGTATTTTACAAAGATGAGTTAAATTTTTCTCTATTTAAATCAAAAGAAATTGCTTTACTCTTTTCTTCTAGTTTTAAAAATAAAAGTAAAAATATTTTACTTTACAGCGACGATAAATCACAACGCTCGGCAATGGCTATTGAACTTCATGATAATGGACACAACCCAGTTATAGCGCAAAGTGAAAAAGAATTCATAGAAAAAGCACAAAATAAAGAAGCTTATGACCTTATAATAGAAAATACTTTTCTTGGGCAAATGGGGCAAAAAATTGCAACAAGAGTAACAGGGAATGCTATAATCTATACAATATCATCCTTTTTAGATGCAGAAATTGGGAACAAATTCAACATAGAATATCATAACAACTCTTTAAATGTTGGCTTTAGACTATTTATATTTGATGCCTATAAAGTGATTAGTATGAATGTTCATGCAATGAACTTTTTTTCAAGACTCGCTAGTTCAGCTGCAGAATTTAATGCTTCTGTTTGTTTTGTAGGTCTGTCTTTTGAAAAAACACCTAATACTTTTAAAGAAAATCTTGAAGACTCCGGTATTCTTTTTTATAATCAAATGGATGATATTTTACAAAATAAAGAGCTCTTAAAAGAACTCGGGGCTAGTAGTGCCGCAAATAACCCAAAGATAAGAGTACTTACTAAACAATTAGTTACCGAACTACCAAGATTTATAGATGCTACAGTCCAAACAATAGAGATGATGACAAACTCAAAAGCAGTTAAACAATCTGCTCAAATAAATGAGATAAAAATAATCGAAAAAGACAACAAGATAGCAAGTTCTATTGGTTATTATGGAGATTTAGACGGCATGGTCATTTTGATTTTTCCAAAAGATATTGCCAAAAAAGCTTGTGAACTTCTTATTAGTGAAAAGACTGATGATATTGAACTTATTCTTGATACACTTGCAGAACTTGTAAATATTATTGGTGGTAAAATCAAAACTATGCTCTCTAATGAAAATATTAGTGTTGATATTACACTGCCAAGAACTTATAATGATGTTGATAGTTTATTGGAAGTAATAGAAGATAGGAAAGGTGTGCAAGTAGATTTAGAATTTAATAACGATAAGTTTTTATTTTTCTTAACTAGATAAAGGCTATTTTTTGATATAATTCGCTTATTAAATATAGAGGTAATGTAATGATAAAAGTAGCTCCTAGTGTTTTATCGGCAGACTTTGGTAATCTTCAAAGAGATGTTGAAGAAATCTGTAATTCAGGTTGTGATTTAGTTCATGTAGATGTTATGGATGGCCATTTTGTGCCTAACTTAACAATTGGTCCAATTGTAGTTTCCTCCATAGCTAAATGTGCAACTAAACCTCTCGATATTCACCTTATGGTTCAAAACAATACTTTTTTTGTTGAACTTTTTGCACCCTTAAAACCAAAGTATATATCTTTTCATATAGAAGAAGAAAAACATCCTCACAGACTGATACAAAAAATCCGTTCACTTGGCATTAAACCTGCAATTGTTTTAAATCCTCACACGCCACCAGAATCTATAGAATACTTACTACAAGACTTAGATATGGTTTTACTTATGAGTGTTAATCCTGGTTTTGGTGGACAAAGTTTCATAGAAAGTGTAATACCAAAAGCATCTAAATTAAACGATATGAGAAATAAACTTAATCCAAATTGTCTCATAGAAGTTGATGGCGGAGTAAACGATAAAAATATTCAAGGACTTAAAGATGTTGGTGTTGATATTGTTGTTGCTGGAAATTATATATTTAAACATAACTCTAAAAAAGAAGCTATAAAAAGTTTACAAATTTAATATGACATATAATAACCTCACGGCAATAGCCGTAGCTTTAGTGATAGGAATTTTTTAGTGACTTTGTTGCTAAAAAATGAGGCGCAATCATGAAAGTTAAAATCTGTGGTATTACCTCATATAAAGATGCTATGGATGCAATAAGTGCTGGAGTGGATGCTCTTGGTTTTGTTTTTTATGAAAAATCGCCTAGGTATATCTCCCCACTAGATGCTAAACAAATCATTTCAAAACTTCCACCATTTGTGGAAAAAGTTGCTCTCTTTGTTAATGTAGATGCTCAAATTATAAACTCCTTTATGCAAGAATCAGGATGTACCTTAGCTCAACTTCATTTTGAAGTGCCTTCTTCAGTTTACGAACAACTTTTTGTTCCCTATATCAAAGTAATTAGAGCAAAAAATGCTCAAGATATTTTAAACTTTAGTGATGAATACAGGCTCATAGATGCTTACTGTGAATCTTATGGTGGAGAAGGTAAAAGATTAAATTTAGAGTGGTTTAAAAATATTGATTGTTCTAAAATTATTCTTGCTGGTGGCTTAGATTCTTTGAATGTAGAATCTCTTAAAAGTTATGGATTTTATGGCGTGGATGTTAGTAGTGGTGTTGAGCTTTCAAAAGGTGTTAAAGACAAAAATAAAGTAAAAGACTTCATAACAAATGCTAAGTAATGATTTGCACCTAGACGCAAAAAGCATACATAAACTAGAGTCTAAAGGTTTATGCCTAGAAACTCTTAAACGGCAAATAAATGAAGATATAGACCTGTCACTTGAACTTTGGCATGCACAAGGTTTGAAAATCATTAAACAAAATGGTTATTTTTACTTTGAAACAAAGTTTATATCTCTTAAAAAAGCTGAATTTTGCATAGTTGATATAGAAACAAATGGTTCTAAAATTGATAAACACCAAATCATAGAAATAGCTGCTGTTAAAGTTGTAAATGGTGTAATAATACAAAGATTTGAATCACTTGTAAAGTGTAAAGATATAAATGAGCATATAACTTTAATAACAGGAATCTCAGCAAAAGATACAAAAAATGCTCCAACTTTAAAGAATGTTCTAGCAGAATTTAAGCTTTTTTTAGGTGATAGTATTTTTATTGCACATGATGTAAAATTTGATTATAAGTTTATTTCTTTGAGTATGCAAAAAATCGGGCAAGAACCTCTTTTAAATCGTTCTCTTTGTTCACTAGCTTTAGCTGAAAGGACTATTGAATCATATAGATACGCATTATCTTATCTAAATGAAGCACTAAACTTGCATCCTGATGCTACGCACCATAGAGCGATGAGTGATGTTTTAACTACTTATGAATTATTTATGCTGTCACTAAAAAATGTTGGAAAAAGTATAAGATATGTTGAGGATTTAATAAAATATTCTAAAGAATCAAAAAGACTTAAGAGACCAAAATTTGATCCTTTAAAAATCAAGGAAGAAGACTTACTCTGAGTAAGCTCCGACGCTTGTTAGTTTGTTGTATCTAGCTTCAAGTCTTTCTTCATCTGTCAAACTTCTAAGAGATTCTAAACTTTGTAAAAAGTAATCTGAAATAGCATTAGCTGCTTTTTCTTTATCTCTATGTGCTCCAATCAGTGGTTCATTAACAATATCATCTATAAGATTCAACCCTTTTAAGTCTTCACTTGTTATTTTCATCGCATTTGTAGCTGCTTCAATTTTTGTAGGATCACTCCATAAAATCGCGGAACAACCTTCTGGAGAAATAACACTAAACACAGAATAACGCATCATTGCAAACTTGTCAGCAACACTTATAGCTAAAGCACCACCACTACCACCTTCCCCAATAACGATAGCTACTGTTTGTGTATTTAGTTGTGAAAATTCTAAAAGGTTTCTAGCAATTGCTTCACTTTGATTTCTTTCTTCTGCTCCAAGTCCTGGATATGCACCAGGTGTGTCAACTAACATCAAAACAGGTATGTTAAATTTTTCTGCCATTTTTGCAGCACGAAGGGCTTTTCTATACCCTTCAGGATGCGGCATACCAAAATTTCTTCTTATTTTATTTTTAGTACCACGACCTTTTTGTTCACCAATAACCATAACTTTTTCATCACCTATATAACCTAAGTAGCAAAGTATTGCAGCATCATCACGAAAATGTCTATCTCCATGTATCTCATACTTATCTCGCATTATTAAATTTATATAGTCTAAGGCGTATGGTCTATCAGTATGACGAGCTAATTGAAGTTTTTGAAAAGGTGTTAAATTATTAAATATTTTTGATACTGCTTTATCTAAGTCTGCTTCAAGAGTTTTTACAGCTTTTTCATCATGTCTAACACGAGCAGAAATTATATCCTCTTGAATACCTTTGATTTTTTCCTCAAAGTTTAAAAATGTTGCCAAATTAAATCCTTTTAAAAATTAAAACGCCATTAGTTCCGCCGAAACCAAAAGAGTTACTCATAACTACATTTAAGTCTGCTTTTCTAGAAACATTAGGAACAATATCCAAATCACAGTTTTCATCAGGTGTATTATAGTTTATTGTTGGAGGAATAATTCCATCTCTCATTGCCATTAAGCATGTTACAGCTTCGATTCCACCAGCAGCTCCTAAACAGTGCCCTATTTGACCTTTTATAGAACTCATAGGAGGACAATTTTCTTTTCCACCTAGCAGGTCTTTAACTGCAGCAGTTTCATTTTTATCATTAATAGGAGTACTAGTTCCATGAGCATTTACATAATCTAACTTTGGCTCACCTGCCATCTTATACGCAGCTTTCATCGCACGAGCAGGACCATCTAAACTTGGAGTGGTAATATGATTTGCATCTCCACTTTCACCAAAACCTATAATCTCTCCATAAATTTTAGCACCGCGTGCTTTTGCTGATTCATAATCTTCTACTACTAAAGAAGCTGCACCTTCACCCATAACAAAACCATCACGATTCGCATCAAATGGACGAGAAGCTCCTTTAGGGTTTTCATTGTTTGTTGATAATGCTTTCATAGCTGCAAAACCACCAACACCAACGCCAGTCACAGCACATTCTGCAGAAACAACTAACATCTTATCAGCACCACCACACATAATAGTTTTGCAAGCTTCACTTATAGCATGAGTTCCAGCTGCACAAGCTGTAACACTTGAGAGATTTGGACCTTTTGTTCCATGTTCAATAGAAACAAATCCACCAAGCATATTAACTAAAGCACCAGGAATAAAAAATGGGCTTATTCTACGGGGACCACGATTTTCTAAAATTATTGAGTTTCTCTCTATTGATGGAAGACCACCAATGCCTGAACCTGCACTAATTCCAAACCTTTCCATATCTGTATCTTCAGGTAAATCAGCATCTAACATAGCTTCTTGTGCTGCTTTTAAACCTAAATGAATAAATCTGTCAGCTTTTTTAACTTCTTTTGGTGCCATAACAGTTGATGGGTCAAAATCTTTTACTTCTCCAGCAATTTTAACACTATACTTTTCAGTATCAAATGCTGTTATGATATCTATTCCACATTCACCTTCACAGATAGCTTTAAAAGAGCTCTCTTTATCATTTCCTACTGCATTTATCATGCCCATACCAGTTACTACTACTCTTTTCATCTAAAAACCTCCATGATAAACTTATAAAATACTTTATAAAATGCAACAAAGCTATAAGCTTCACTGCATTCAAAAAACATTTTATCGTTGATTATTTATTTTCTATATACTCAACTACATCTTTAACTGTTTGAATTTTTTCTGCTTCATCATCAGGAATTTCAATATCAAACTTCTCTTCAAGAGCCATTACTAATTCAACTACATCAAGGCTATCTGCACCTAAATCTTCAACAAACTTAGCATCTTCTTTTACTTCATCTGGGTTAACGCTTAATTGCTCAACTACTACTTCTTTAATATCTTCTAAAAGTGCCATTATAGCTCCTATTTTTTAGTATAAAATCGCGAAATTATAACATATATACCTTAATATTGCCCTATTAAAATTTACGCCATATTTAATCCGCCATTAACTTTTAAGGTTTCCCCTGTTATATAACTTGCATGGTCTGAAAGTAAAAATGCAGTTGCTTCTGCAACTTCACTTGCATTTCCAAAGCGTTTCATTGGAATATTTGAAGTGAAATTATCTTTTATTTCATCACTTAAAGCATCTGTCATTTGGGTCGCTATAAAACCAGGAGTGACAGTGTTGTAACGAATTCCACTTGTTCCTGCTTCTTTTGCAAAACTTTTACTCATTGCGATAATTCCACCCTTAGATGCGGCATAGTTTGTTTGGCCAGCATTACCTGTTTCACCAACAATTGAAGCTATATTTACAACTGCTCCAAATTTTTTCTTTCTCATCACTTTCATAGATTCTCTACAACCAACAAAACATGAAGTTAAATTTGCATTTATAACACTCATAAAATCTGCTTCTTTCATTCTAAGAGCCAACTTGTCATTTGTAATTCCTGCATTATTTACAAGATAAGAAAGTTCTCCATCACTGGATACAATTGTTTTTATCGCATCCGCGAATGCGGCTTCATCACTAACATCAAAACCAATTACTGCTGCTTTACCACCTTCTTTTTCAATGGCTTCTTTAACTGCATCTGCTTTATCAGCACCGTTTCTATAATTTACCCAAACCTTTAAACCAAAAGAAGCTAAAGTTTTTGCAATTTCTGCACCAATACCACGACTTGAACCTGTAACTAAAACATTTTTTCCTGAAAACTTCATTTATATTATTCCTTATTTTATTCAGATTAAACTAGCATCCATCTCAGATGGAATTTGTAGACCCATTAATTTTAAAACTGTTGGTGCAATATTATTTAAACCACCTTCTTTAACTTTTGTTACTCCATTTGCAACTACAAAACACCAAACTTTTCCAACGGTATGATTTGTTAAAATATTACCATCATCATCTTTCATCTCTTCACAATTTCCATGGTCAGAAGTGATAACAACAGCATAATTATTCTCTTTTGCTTTTTCTAATATTTTTCCAAGTTGCTGGTCTACCGTATTTACAGCTATTTTTGCGGCTTCTACATCACCAGTATGACCTACCATATCGCCATTGGCAAAGTTTACTACTATAAAGTCATAATCTTCATCCATTGCCCCTAACACTGTATCTGCTACTGCATCTGCACTCATCTCTGGTTTCATATCATAAGTTTTCACATCAGGCGATGGGATGAGAACTCTAGTTTCATTTGCATAAGGTTCATCTATACCACCATTTAAAAAGAATGTCACATGAGCATACTTTTCGGTTTCAGCAGTATGAAGTTGTTTTAATCCATTTGCTGAAATAACTTCTGCCAGTGTATTGGGGGGGGCATCATTAGAGAATAAAACAGGATATGAAAAACTTTTATCATACTCTGTCATTGTTGCTAGATTTATATTTAAAGTTTTTCTCGTAAAATGTGAAAAGTTAGCACTCCCGAGAGCAGTAACTAACTCTCTCATTCTATCACTTCTAAAGTTAATAGTTAAAACGCTATCCCCTTCTTTAAGTCCGTCATACCCTTCAAAAGCAGTTGGTTCTACAAACTCATCTGTTTCACCAAGAGCATATGATGAGCCAATATAGCCTGCTGGCTCAAAGTCTGTTTTAGGAGTTGCTTCTACAATAGCTTCGTAAGCTCTTTGAAGTCTTGTCCAACGGTTATCTCTATCCATCGCATAAAAACGACCTGAAATAGTTGCTATTTGAATATTTTCGCTTAAGTGTGATTCAACAATTTTTAAATATTTTTGAGCAGAAGTTGGAGAAACATCTCGTCCATCAGTTATAAGATGCAAAAAAACTTTTTTTCCATTTTTTGCAGCAATTTTTGCAATTCCCATAAAATGATCAATATGAGAATGTACACCACCATCACTCATAAGTCCTATAAGATGTAGTCTTTGAGAAGAATTTAATATATCTTGAAGTACTTCATTTTTTTCTAATCTATTCTCACTTAGAGCCAATGAAATTTTTACTAAATTTTGGTATAAAATACGCCCACTTCCAATACTCATATGACCAACTTCAGAGTTACCCATTTGACCTTCTGGCAAGCCAACGCTTAAACCAGAAGTATCAACTAAAGAGTGAGGTGTTTTCTCAAACAGTCTATCGTAAGTAGGTTTTAAAGCATTATAAAATGCATTATGCTCTGTTTTACTACTATATCCTATTCCATCTGTTATAACTAAAACAACTTTTTTACTCAATGTGATTCCTTATATAAAATAAAGTTTTGAGATTATACAATTATTTTAGATTTATTTCCAAACTCTTTTTCTAATACGACTATGACAAGATGTACATTGAGTAAGTATTTGAGCATAATCTTCTATTGCGTCATCATAATTGCCATTTTGTATTGATTCAACTAAATCATTTGCATACATTTTAATCATTTTTTCTCTTTTTTTAGCAAATTTTCCTGCATCAGCTACGGCATCTGGAAGATATGCTCTTGCATCAGAGGTTATTAAAGAATCCAAATTATCAATCAACTTTTTTGCAGATTCTCGAACACCTTTTTTATTGTTATAAAAACCTGCTCTTTGTAAGTCTTCCATAGCACTAAGCATTGTTCTCATATCTGATTTAAGTTCATCTTGTTCTACTTTAGAACCAAGTAGCGATGTAGCGACTAAAGCCCAAATCAATAAAAATTTAACTATTTTCATATTACCCCTTAATATTGAACTATTTCTTTTGTGTACTCTGTTAATGGCAAAAGAGTTGCAGAATTTTTAATTTTTTTCTTGCCTTTTCTTTTTCCACCATAGAATTTTTTTAGTTCCGGCTTGAAAGCTTTAAAATATTCATGAAACTTATCTGGTCCTAAAACTGCACTTGCCCAAATTGTATCATCTTTATCAATCTCCAAAATAACACTAGCTAAAGGTTCTTCAGCTGGTCCTGAAAGATTTTTACAGCCACTTTTTACATCAAAAGCAGACAAATGTGAAGAGCAAACCATAACTCCACCCTCTTTATATGACATTGTTTTTTTATCTTTTTGACAATACTGCAAGAAACTATCCTCTGGAGTTGGATGTGCTAACTGATGAGAACAAATAGCTACATAGGCAACTATCGTGCCTTTTGAACCTACTCCACCTTTCCAAATATACTCTTCACCGTCTTCTGATTTTAATTTTACATCTTTAAGTGTTGGTTCATCAAGATCTAATAAAATTACTGGTGTTGAGACAAAAGGATAATTAAAAACATAGTTTGTTTCTTTCTTTAAAGAGCTTGCTTTGATTGGTTTTCCATTTGCATCTAAGAGCTGTACTCTTTCATAAGATATAAAAAGAGTTCCATTATCCGCATACAATTTGGAGTTTATACAGGAGGGAGACACTGCCATAAGCACCCCCGTGGTACCTACTATTTTTAAAAAATTTCTTCTATCCACAAAAATCCTTTACTTGAAAATAGAAGAGTTTAGAACTCTTCTATTTGATTAACTAAATAAATCTCTCATTATTCCACTATACCAATCACGAGTAGCTTTAGCAGTTCCTTTTGAACGGAATTTACCACTAGGAGCTTTAGGTACATTTCCTTTACCTTTGATTATTTTTCCTGTCCAAGAAAAATCATGTGTTACCATAATCGCTTCTTCTGGGTTATCACCAACCATTGAGTAACAAACATTACCGGCAGTAACTGATTTAGATTTAACAGCTAAAGTAAATGATTTTTTCTGAATTCTATTAACGATTTCATCTGCACACTGTTTACCAGCCCATACTGCAGTTTGACCACTTGGTGGGATACCATGACCTACAACATCACCAACAGCATAAATATTTTCATCTGATTTTGTTCTAAAAGAACAACCATTCATAAGAACTTTACCAAAAGAATCTTGTGTAGTTGCAACACCTGACATAGCTACAACAGCATTTGCTTTGTTGTTAGGGATAAGGTTAAGAACTTCATATTTATGAGATTTTTTAACAGCTTTAGTTATTGCTAAGCCATCTGAATCTTTTTTACCTGTTGAAACTTGCTGAGTGAAAGAAATAGATTTTCCATTAACATCAACATCATCAATTTTACAATTATCCATATGAATAATTCTATTGCCATATAGCTCTTTCCATGCTTCTTTAAACGCAGCACCTTTGGCTATCTTAGCACTAGGGTTAAGAATGATTACTTTACCTTGGATATCTTCTTTTTTCATATATGAAGCTATCATACAAGCTCTTTCAAATGGAGCAGGTGGACAACGAAATTTTCCTGATGGAACAGTAATAACAACATCACCATCTTCCATATTAGATAAACTTCTCTCTAAAATAACATGTTCACTACCTGGAATCAATGCCCCTGGTGCAGTTCTTTGGATTTCAGCGATTTTTTCTTTTGAGAATGTAGGAAATTGTTGTTCATAATTATATGCAATACCTGGAGAAAGAACTAAAGTATCATACCCAACTACACCGTGTGCAGTTGTAACCTCTTTTGCTTTAGCATTTATGCTTACAACTTCAGAGCGTAACATGCCATAACCATATTTTTGAGTAGGTTGAGCATAATCGTGTACAAAAGTTCCTAAATTAACACCATCAAGCTTGCCTAAGTATGCATTTGAAAATGGACAAGACATAAATGTATCATTTTTTTCTATCACAAGAACATCAATATTTTTATCTTTTTTCTTTAAGTTTTTAGCAACTGTTAAACCACCAAAACCTCCACCAATAATTACAACTTGATGTTTGCCAAGAATATTTTTATTAGAACAAGCCGCTGCTGGAACAGCCTCAGCCTTACCACATCCTGTTACACTTAAAGCAGTTGCAGCAGCAACAACACTAACAGCACCCATTTTAAGTGCATCTCTACGATTTATATTCATTTCTTCCCCTTTAGATTTTTTATCTAAAGAAGATATTATATTTTATTATATTACATAGAGCTTAAATATAATTATTAATTATATTTTTAAACATTGTATCTTTTTTAATTAATAAGCTGTGATTATATTTTGATAACTTTACTAAGATTTAAATAAGTTATACTATAATGTGTTTTTAAAATTTTACATGGTTATTTATATTACTAGGAAAACATTTGCTCTACACTCTTCATGAACTCTTAAACATTCACATACTTGGATATATCACTATTAGAGCTGGTATTTCATTTTTTATAGCTCTACTTTTCACACTATTTTTACTCCCTCGTTTTATTAAGTGGGCACAAAGAACATCAAGTGTACAGCCTATTAACGAGTTGGCACCAGAGTCACACCAACAAAAAGCGAAGACTCCGACCATGGGTGGTATTGTTTTTATTGGCTCTACCATATTAGCTTCACTACTTACAATAAAATTTTCAAATATGTTTGCACTCGGAGCAATTTTAACACTTATACTTTTTGCCCTTATTGGATTTCAAGATGATTTTGCAAAGATAAAAAAGAGTGAAAATCTTGCAGGATTAAAAGCAAAAACAAAATTAGCACTTCAACTATTAGCATCCCTAATAGTTACATCTTTTTTGTGTATATTTTCAAATTTCAACACAGACCTGTATCTTCCATTTATTAAAACACCTATATTTGACATGGGAGTTTACTCTATTGCTTTTTGGTCTCTAGTAATTATATCAACCTCTAATGCTGTAAACCTTACAGATGGGTTAGATGGTTTAGCAACGGTTCCTTCTCTTGCAGCACTTAGTTCTTTTAGTGTTATTATCTACATTACAGGGAATGCAACTATCTCATCTTACTTATTGATGCCCAACTTTAATGTTGGAGAAGTTGCAATAGTCGCCAGTGCTTTAATGGGTGCTTTAACTGGCTTCTTATGGCATAACTGTCATCCAGCAGAAGTTTTTATGGGCGATAGTGGCTCACTTACAATTGGTGCTTTTCTTGGTTATCTTGCCATCATATCAAAAAGTGAGATTTTACTTCTTCTTATTGGGTCAATCTTTGTTATAGAAACTGTTTCTGTAATTTTACAAGTTGGTAGCTATAAGCTTCGTAAAAAAAGAGTTTTTTTAATGGCTCCAATACATCATCATTTTGAGATGAAAAAATGGGCGGAAAATAAAATCATTGTAAGATTTTGGATTATAGCCATACTTTCAAATCTTATAGCACTTATCACTTTAAAGATTCGCTAGATGCAAAAGATATCTCTTTTTGGTTATGGAAGAACAACAAAAGCTATTGCAAAAGTAGCAATAAATGCTGTTTTTTATGATGATAAATGCACTAAACCTTTTCGTGATTCAAATGGTTTTAAAGTAAATCCATCTAGTGAGTTTAATGCAAAATACTCCTCACTTGAAATCCCTTCTCCAGGTATTTCTCCTTCAAATTCACTTATCAAAAAAGCTAAAAATCTTATCAGTGAATATGACTATTTTAATGACACTCCACCTCTTAAAATATGGATAAGTGGAACAAATGGTAAAACAACTACAACACAGATGATGCAACATCTTTTAAAAGACAAAGGCTCACAAGCAGGTGGAAATATTGGAACTCCTTTAGCTGAGTTAAGCATAGATGCTAAAGTATGGATATTAGAAACTAGTTCTTTTACAATGCACTATACAAATATAGCAAGACCTAATATATATGTTTTACTTCCTATACATCCAGACCACTTAAGTTGGCATGGAAGTATGAAAGAGTATGAAGATGCCAAACTTAAACCTCTGTTAAGCATGCAAGAAGGTGAAATTGCGATAGTTCCACATAAATATAAAGATATCAAAACAAACGCTCACATCATAAGCTATGAGGATGAGAATTCTTTAGCCGAGCATTTTGATATAAATATAAAAAAAGTCAACTTTAAAGGTGCTTTTTTAGCAGATGCTATTCTTGGGATGGCAGTAGATAAAATACTATTTGATAGAATTGATTATACAAAAATAAACTCTTTTAAACTTGACCCACATAGACAAGAGGAGCTAAAAGACTCCAAAAATCGTCTTTGGGTAAATGATACAAAAGCAACAAATATAGATGCGACGAAGGCTGCTCTAAATAGATACAAAGACTTACATATTCACCTTATTTTAGGTGGTGATGATAAGGGAGTAGAACTTGATGAACTTTTCCAATACCTGATTAATATAGATGCTAGCATCTATACAATTGGTTCAAACAAAGATAAACTTTTTGCTCTAGGGAAAAAACATAAAATTAACTCAAAAAAATGTTTAAACTTAACAGATGCTATATCTAAAATAGATGCTGTTTTAAATATAAATGAAGTTGCTCTACTCTCTCCAGCCGCGTCTAGCCTTGATGAATTTAGCTCTTATGCCAAGCGCGGAAACGAATTCAAAAAAGCTGTTAAAAATATAAGCTAACTTTCAGTACGACAAAGATATAATTTCGCTCTTTAAAAGATGGCCAATTAGCTCAGTCGGTAGAGCAACTGACTGAAAATCAGTGTGTCCTTGGTTCGATTCCGAGATTGGCCACCACCTTTTAAAGCAACTTACAATTATTAGCGTGGCCAATTAGCTCAGTCGGTAGAGCAACTGACTGAAAATCAGTGTGTCCTTGGTTCAATTCCGAGATTGGCCACCATTTTTAAATCCTTCCAAATATTACTTTTTTTATAAATCAAACCCAAATTCTAAAAATAAGTGCAATTTCCACCTAAATTAACTAGCTAACTTTCTACTCATTTCACTAAAAAATACTTCATACGGAGTTTTGTAATTGAGTCATTTTTAGGGATGGCAGACATGGTTTAGTCAATGCCACCTGTGTATGGGTTTGGAACTAGAGTTTTTTGGAGTTTGTAGGCTTTTTTTAGGGTTGGTTCGTCGATTTTCCAGTCATCTCGTAACAAGCCTAAAACTCTTTCTTTTGTGTAAGGATGTCCTATCATTCCCATCATGTAGGTTGCACTGTTTAGCTTGTCTTTTTGTTGATGGTAAAGTAAGCCTAGGCTTTTTCTTGCATCAATATGCCCTTTTTTTATGGCTTTTTTATACCATTTTATAGCATTTGGATAATCTTTTTGTTCTTTATATAATATAGCTAGATTATTTATAGCATCAACATCACCTTTTTGGATAGCTTTTTTATACCATTTTATAGCATTTGGATAATCTTTTAAAACTTCGTCATACAATAATCCTAGATTAGCCCCCCCCCATCAGTATTTCCCATTTCAAAAGCTTTTTCATACCACTTGATAGCGTTCTGGTAATCTTTTAATCTTTTATAAGCCAACCCAATATTGAAAGCCACTTCTTTAGATGCTTCTTCGTCAAATGATTTTTTTGACCATTTTAATGCTTCTTTATAGTCTTGTTTTTCATAATATATTGTTGCTTTGTCTGAGGCATCTTCAGATGCACTGTTCGCAAACAGTATTTGAATTGAGAGTAAATTAACTAATAACAATATTTTAAATAATTTTTTCATAAGTGTAATCCTTTACTTCAACAGTTCTAAATCTTGTGGACTTAAAGGCATAGGTATAAGTTCATTTAGATAATAATTGATTTCTTTAACTAGTTTAGTTCCTACCCAGTCACTTTTACTGTTATATTTTATATCAAGTTTGTATTTTACAGAAGTAATACCACTAGCTATTAAAATAGTATAATTCTTTTTTCTATCTTTATCTAGTTTAGCTTCTGAAAGTTCTTCTTTAAAACTTGTAAATATATCTATAAGTTTATCATTCTCTTTGTCTATAACTTCAGTTGCATCTATAAGTATATAGTCTGTATAGTTATCATCTTTTATAAGATAGATTAGACCTTCCATTTCTTCATAGTACTCTTTATTAACACGAAGGTAACCATTAAGGTTAAGATTCATTGTTTTTGTAAAGTTAAGGAAGTAAGTAGGAACTTTTTCTACTTCTATACTGATGTTTTTTAAGGCTCTATATATCTCACTAAACTCATACCTTGCTGCTGCTTGCAATGCTTGTTTATTATCTGAGTAGTTTTTATAAATAAACTCTCTTACCTCTTTAGTTCCGCCAATTTTTGTTATATCTTTTGCCTGCATTAGAGCATCTCTTGAACCACGACGAATATAGTAGTTTCCAGTAGTTGTACTTAGACTCTCTAAGATATATGGTTTGCGTCCATCTTGATAGAAGAGAGACTTCTCAATCATAACTTCAACTCTTGAGTCTATAAAGTAACCAGAGAAGATATACCAAAGTATTTCAAGAGCTATATATCCTATTGCGGCTATCCACATACCTGATACAAACGCCAAGGCTACTATTATAGCTGCTTTAGTACCAATCATAAGCATAGCATCATAATCTTCATCCTCTAAGGATACCATCTCATAGTAAGCACCTACTACAACAGCAGGTATTGCAAGTTTAGCAATAATCTTTTGAGGGACAGAGTGTTCTGCTAGTAAAAAATCTACCATTATCATAGCTTGTTTAGTTCTAGGTAAAACTTTTGTTCCTGTTTCTACTACTGTTTTTGTGATTGAGTTTATGCCTGTTGTTATCTCTAGTAGAGCTTTTAGGTCGTTTTTAGGGATGGCAGACATTGTTTAGTCAATGCCACCTGTGTATGGGTTTGGAACTAGAGTTTTTTGGAGTTTGTAGGCTTTTTTTAGGGTTGGTTCGTCGATTTTCCAGTCATCTCGTAACAAGCCTAAAACTCTTTCTTTTGTGTAAGGGTGTCCTATCATTCCTATCATGTAGGTTGCACTATTTAGCTTGTCTTTTTGTTGATGAAAAAGTAATCCTAGGTTTTTTCTTGCATCAATATGCCCTTTTTTTATGGCTTTTTTATACCATTTTATAGCATTTGGATAATCTTTTTGTTGTTTATATAATATAGCTAGATTATTTATAGCACTAACATTACCTTTTTTTATGGCTTTTTTATACCATTTTATAGCATTTGGATAATCTTTTTGTTCTTTATATAACAGTCCTAAATTTGCTCCCCCCTTTTTATTTCCCATCTCAAAAGCTTTTCTATACCATTTTATAGCATTAGGGTAATCTTTCAGTTCATCATAAGTTAAACCAAGGTTAAAAGCCACTTCTTTAGATTGGTCTTCATCAAAGGAAATTTTCAACCATTTTAAGGCTTCATCATATTTCTTGGTTTGATAAAGTTTTTCACCTTTTTTATAAGCCTTGAAAGCTTCATCACTTATATCTTGTTCTGCAAGGAGAGACTGCGAAGCAAATATAAACAGTAGTACAAATATTTTAAATAATTTTTTCATAAGTGTAATCCTTTACTTCAACAGTTCTAAATCTCGTGGACTTAAAGGCATAGGTATAAGTTCATTTAGATAATAATTGATTTCTTTAACTAGTTTAGTTCCTAACCAGTCACTTTTACTGTTATATTTTATATCAAGTTTGTATTTTACAGAAGTAATACCACTAGCTATTAAAATAGTATAATTCTTTTTTCTATCCTCATCTAGTTTAGCTTCTGAAAGTTCTTCTTTAAAACTTGTAAATATATCTATAAGTTTATCATTCTCTTTGTCTATAGCTTCAGTTGCATCTATGAGTATATAGTCTGTATAGTTATCATCTTTTATAAGATAGATTAGACCTTCCATTTCTTCATAGTAATCTTTATTAACACGAAGGTAACCATTAAGGTTAAGATTCATTGTTTTTGTAAAGTTAAGGAAGTAAGTAGGAACTTTTTCTACTTCTATACTAATGTTTTTCAAGGCTCTATATATCTCACTAAACTCATATCTTGCTGCTGCTTGCAATGCTTGTTTATTATCTGAGTAGTTTTTATAAATAAACTCTCTTACCTCTTTAGTTCCGCCAATTTTTGTTATATCTTTTGCCTGCATTAGAGCATCTCTTGAACCACGACGAATATAGTAGTTTCCAGTAGTTGTACTTAGACTCTCTAAGATATATGGTTTGCGTCCATCTTGATAAAAGAGAGACTTCTCAATCATAACTTCAACTCTTGAGTCTATAAAGTAACCAGAGAATATATACCAAAGTATTTCAAGAGCTATATATCCTATTGCGGCTATCCACATACCTGATACAAATGCCAAGGCTACTATTATAGCTGCTTTAGTACCAATCATAAGCATAGCATCATAATCTTCATCCTCTAAGGATACCATCTCATAGTAAGCACCTACTACAACAGCAGGTATTGCAAGTTTAGCAATAATCTTTTGAGGGATAGAGTGCTCTGCTAGTAAAAAATCTACCATTAACATAGCTTGTTTAGTTCTAGGTAAAACTTTTGTTCCTGTTTCTACTACTGTTTTTGTGATTGAGTTTATGCCTGTTGTTATTTCTAGTAGAGCTTTTAGGTCGTTTTTCTTGTAGGTTTTAAGAGCATCTCCTGTTGTAAATAAGGTTATGAAAAAGCTTAGACCTTTCATTGTTGAGATTGAGAGTTTATAGGGTTTGGATTTTCGGATTATATCCCACTTTTCTTTAGTCTCTGTATTATTATCTGTTGTTAGTCCATCATCAACTTTCTTCTGCTTATCCTCAGCCTCATGAATCTTACTAGTTATCCCATCTAGTGCTTTGAGTTGTTCAAAGAGTTTTTCATGAGCTTTTTTTACTTTTAGGTCTTTACTGATATTGCCATCGTTTAAGTTGGAGAGGACAAGCTTGTACTCTTTTTCTATCTCAGGTGCGAGGTCATCTAAGAATTTGTTAGCATTGCTTTTTCTTGAACTAAACTCATCTTCATTATATTCTCCCTTAACTAAAGCGTGCAATATTATGCCATGAAGATTTTGATGATAAAGAGTAAAGATATCTTCTTTGTAAAGTTTTTCATGTTCACTCTCATCTATACTTTGAAGTTTAATAGAAATCTCTTTCATAAACTCTAAGACAGCACTCTTAGTGTTAAACGCTGAAGTCTGTGTAACTTCATCATCAAACATAGTTCTACTAGCAGTTAGTGAGTAAGCTATATTTAAAAGTAAATCCATTCTCTCAAACTCTGTATCTTTTAAATCACTATAATTTTTTAATAATGTTTTTAGCTCTGGATTTGTCAGTTGTTTAGAGAGTTCTTCACTCAATGTTTTGGGAGTTTTTCTGTATTTGTCATAAAAGAACTTAAATGTTTCCTCTTTAGGAATAAGAGATATACTACCCCAATATGTCAAGACAACTTTTTCAAAAATCTAATTCCCTAAATACCTGTTACCCTATGCTACATTTTCACTAGATTTAGTGTAATTCTCATCATTGATTTTTAAACTATCATAATAAACATTCATAGGTTTTTTATATTTCAATGTCTCATGAAATCTTCTGTGATTATAAAATTCTATATAATCCTTAACATCACTTTTGAGAATTGATACTCTCTCATATTCATTGAGGTATATTTTTTCAACTTTAGCACTTCTCCAGAACCTCTCAATACAAATATTATCTGTTGCTCTACCTTTGCCATCCATAGAGATAATTATGTCATTATCTTTTAATGTTTGAGTGTGGATACAGCTTGTATATTGTGACCCTTGATCAGTATTAAATATCTCAGGCTTACCATAGAGTGCGAGTGCTTCATCTAGTACACCTATGACTAAATCTGTATCCATTGTGTTGGATATTCGCCAAGATAATATTGCTTTAGAATACCAATCAATTATGGCAGCCATATAGACCATACCACCTTTAATTTTAATATAGGTTATATCTGTTGACCATACTTGGTTTGCTCTTACGATATCTAATCCTCTTATTTTGTAAGAGTATTTATGATGTTGCTTGTCCGCCCAGCTTGTATTTGGTGGTCTTACAGCTAAAACAGCCTGTAAACCTAACTCTCTACGGTATGCCAGCACTGTGTTGGGACTGACACGAAAACCATCCTCTAGTAGTTGATGATACACTTTCATATAGCCATAGCTTGGTATCTCTTCAAATACTTTTTCTATATGTTTTTTAATTACATTTTTAGCAAGATTTACCATTGGTGCATAGAACAAATTACTTCTGTTATAGTTAATAAGATTACATTGTTTTACAACTGATAATGCCTTATTTTCATCTCTATCAATCAACTCCTTTTTATAGCTAGAGTCCAAGCTGCTTAACTTTCCCACCGCCCAGTCCTTCTCTACTGTTAGTTGACCTACAACCTTTGCATATTCATCAAGTTTAGCTTGTAATCTTACATTCTCTTCTTTGTACTCTTTAATTACTTTTGCAGGTTCCATCGCAACTTCTGCATTTTCCAAAAATATCTTCTTCCAATTTTGTAAGTTTTTTGGTGTGATATTATTTACACTTGCTATTTCATTTAGTGTCTTATCTTCTTTTAAAACTTCTAAAACTAACTTTGTCTTGAATTCTGCTGTATATGTTGTTCTTTTTCGACTCATAAGATTACCTTCTATTTTTATTGTTTAATTTTACTCTTTTAAGAATTAAACTTTAGAAATAGTTGTTTGATTTTCTTGGGGTAGTATAAGACTTAAACTCTTTAATATGTCCTTTTTCTTTCCAATCATAAGCACAATATTTAGCAGTAGTATCTAAATCTGAATACTCATCTATAAAAGTATCACTGCGTTTGCCATTTTTATCTTGAAAGAGTCTAGCATAAGCACTGCCTTCGAACTTATCGTTAATCTCTTCTTGAATATCTTCATCAAACTCTGGATGAGCAGATAGTTTCTTTAAATTATAATGAAAGTCTTCAATAGCATCTTTATATTTAGTACCGATAACATCATTATGTTTACCACTAAAGTAGAGGCTAAAAAGTGTTAATGCTGTTATCTCTGTATAACTCTCTCTAGTACTTGTCGCATACTTGTGTGATGTTTTACTACCATTGATATGTGCTCTTACACCTAAACACAAATAGTCATGACTTTTACTTTCAATGATACATTTTTCATTAAGATGCTCTATCTTTCTTCCATCAAAGGTATTATAGTTATGTTGTGTGTTGAGTAAAAACGAAGCATTTAGTTTTACTTCATTTAAGTAACTCATAGCTACATCATGTTCAACAAAAATATTAAGTCTTATAAAAGAAGAATTACTATCTTTGATGCTCCATGAAAAACCTCTATCTTTACAAGTATCTATAATATAAGGTATAAAATCTTCTTTCATCCCTTCAACTAAAGTATAGTAAGCATCTTTGAGTTTTTTCTTTGTGTTTTTTCTTTCTTGTTTCTCTTTTGAGTTTACTTCAAGTTCATCCATAAAGTTTGCAACGCTATAGGCATAAGCATTGCGTTCTTTAATCCTGTCTATTAAAGGTTTGTTATGTGCATAAGCAGTATGAAAAGAACATTCTAGCTCTTCATACAAATCTTCTATTTCACCGATAGGGTCATCTATTTCAACTACTATGTTTAAGTGTGACTTGTTTAGTTTTTTAGCTTCTTTGTTTGAGATTAAAATATCTTTCATCTCTTTATTTATATGTTTTATGGACTTTGAATAATCTTTATGGTTTATACAATGAAGATTCTTTTTATCAGTAAGTGTTACAGAAACTGGAGTGAACTTACTCAGTTGTTCTTTAGTGAGTTTTACATTTGAGTAGATGATTTCAAGTTTTCCCTCTTCTTCATAGCAGGGTATATATTTACGAATTACTTGTGTATCTGTATCTTTAAACTGTACCTTCTCAACCTTAGGGTTAGAATAGTCACCTCTATTTACAACCTTATATTCTGTAGTTTTAATAGCATCTGTAACATATAAATAAGCATCAGTTTTTGTGACAACTTTATCTTGAGTATAGTCACTAGTATTTGTTTGATAATAGTCTTTAAGAACTCTAAAGTCTCTTGCTCCTCTTAATGCTCTTATGTATTCTCCACTTAGTCTTAGTGGATAAATTTTATATTTCTCTTTTTTTATATTTTCTTTAGTATCTACTTTTGCAGTTTCAAGTTCTTCAGTAATGATATTTGCAGCACTTCCTCCAGACTTTACACCTATTTTACTCTGTGTTTGTCCTGGACTAGCTAAGACAAGAGCGGCTCCTTTGTCAGTTTTACATCCATCTACTCGTAGTAGGTAGTTATTTATGTTTAAGGGAAGAACTGACATTTTTTAGTTAAGCCTCGTATGTAGAGGTGTTAAACTATATCTTTTGAAGTTCATAGGCTTTTTTTAGGATACTTTTTGATTCTGTACTTTCTTTAGTTCTTTATTTGTATTCAAAATAAGTATACATAATGCTGAAAACTGAATACCACATTTTATGGAAAACCAAAAGCAAAAAGTAAAATTAAACATTTGTATATCATTGTATAGTATAAGAATATATTCAATGATATTATACACTAACCAGATAACATATGTATATGAAATATACCGAGTTATTTTCATCTTTTTTAAATATGATATAGAAATAAGTTTATCAAAATTCAAAATCAATGTCATAAGTAGTAATAATAATATATAAAATACATTCTCTACTGTAAAAGCGTAAGAAAAAAACATTGCTCCCACATTCCAATCGTATAAATTTACAATATCTATTATCAAAGGTATAAGTAATAAAATCCCTGCTACAGCAAAAAGCCATTGTGCTTTTTTTTCTTTAGTTTGACATTCGCAATATTGTGTATCTTTAGATAAGAGAAAAGAGTTCATAAAAAACACTGTTATCTGACCAACTATAGGGATAAAATTAATCCACCACCAAAAACCAGATTTATCAATGTCATGAAAACGCTTAACAGAGGCACTAATGCTTATCCAAGACACTAATATAAGAACCATAAACAGTAATATTGCTACAATATGTTCAAAAGTATTTCCGTACTTTATTATTGGTGCAATATCATATGTTGAGTCTCTGATATCAAATGGATAATTTATTTGAACAAACATATTATCTGGTATTGGATATGTTAAAGTTTTGCCAACCATTTCTTCCTTTGAATGGATAACTTTATCAAGCAGTGTGTTATATAACCCAAAAAGTATAGAAATAATAAATGAAACCATTATTGTAGTTTGCCACCATTGAATTCGATTGTAACAACCTTTTAATGATAGAACACTTGATTCACATTTAGAAATTATGTTATTTGATTCTTTTTCCAATTTTTTCCCTTATTTTATAAATAATGTTTTGTGAATGGCAGACATGGTTTAGTCAATGCCACCTGTGTATGGGTTTGGAACTAGAGTTTTTTGGAGTTCGTAGGCTTTTTTTAGGGTTGGTTCGTCTATTTTCCAGTCATTTCGTAACAAGCCTAAAACTCTTTCTTTTGTGTAAGGGTGTCCTATCATTCCTATCATGTAGGTTGCACTATTTAGCTTGTCTTTTTGTTGATGGTAAAGTAGTCCTAATCCTTTTCTCGCATCAATATTACCCAGTTTTATTGAGGTCAAATACCACATGATTGATTTATCAATATCATTTAGCTTTTCTTCATACAATAAAGCTAAGTTTAGTGCTGACTTATTGTCATTGAATTTTTTAACACCTATCTCATACCAGCTACAAGCTTTGTCATATTCGCCAATATGCTTATAGGATATTCCTGTATTAGCAGGAATATCCTTACTTGGTTTATATTCATATGATTCTTCATATAAGAGGATAGCTTCTTGATATTTTTTTTGTGCATAAAGTCTTTGTGCCTTATTATAAAGACTATCCGCTTTCTCACTAGCCTTAGGGTCAACATACTTAATCGAAAGAGGTTCTATCGCATAAGCACTTTGTCCTATAAACAGAAATGCTAAAAACAGTAATTTTAATAGTTTGTATTTCATCTTAACTCATTTGAATATTTAGTATTTTACAATCATCTTTAGTTAAAGGTAAAGATTTTATATCTATAATCTTTAACGCACCGCCTGTAAGCCTCTTTAGATACTTACTTGCATCATCATAGTAATATATGACATCATATTTCAGACTAATTGCATCACTATGAAGTAATAACTTGGTATCTTTTTTAGAGTACTCTTGTATAACCGAACTGTCACTAATATCTAAATGGCTTAAAAGGTCTATATACTCCTTACCATTTTTCAGTTCATGTTGTGAGATATCTATCTCTATCTCTTTGTCATCTTCAAGCAGTACAATGCGTTTTATATCTTTATAAAAATCTTTAGAGATAGAGACATAACTACATACAGCATAAGTTGCTTTACTTGATTTGTATTGCTTTGAACGCCCAGACTTTTCAATATTTACCCCTTTTAAAGTGGCATAAAAAGAACTTAGCTCATAACTAAACGCAGCATTAAACTCTTTTTTATGAGAACTATAGTTTGCATAGATAAAGTCTCTCATATCTTTAGGTTTTTGCATAAAAGGAATTTCTTTAATACTTTTAGAATTATCTTTATAAAGATACTCTTTAGTATCACTACTTAAACTCTCTAAGATATAAGGTTTACGCCCATTTTGGTAAAAGAGAGATTTTTCTATCATAACTTCGACATTAGTATCAATAATATAGCTTGATATCGACATCCAAATAAGCTCAATAGCTATACCTATAATCAAGATTTCTCCTATACCTGAGGCAAAGAGCATTAAAGCTAAGGTAAGCCCCGTTTTAACACTAAGAGCAACAACTGCATCATAATCTTTATCATTCAAAGAAGCTATCTCATGGTAAGCCCCAAAGATAACAATAGGGATAGCAAGTTTAGTAAGCACTTTTTGAAAAACAAGCTTCTCCTCTTTCATAGCTTTAAACATATTATATGCTATTGCCTTGGAGGACAATAACTTAGTTGCTTGTGCGGCTTCTCCTGTAATTTTAGATAAGACATTGATGGAGACTGAAAGTTCTAGGAGTGAGCTTAAAGTCATTTTTTGGTAATCTTTGAGTATCTTTCCTGTTTGGTAGAGAGCTACAAAGAAACTTAGTCCTTTTAGGGCTGGGATTGTTATTTTATAGGGGTTGGAGTTTCTGATTGCATTTTGTACTTTTACAATATCTTTATCACTTGAAAACTCATCAACTTTTCTCTGCTTATCCGCAGCCGCATGAATCTGACTAGTAATCCCATCTAGTGCTTTTAACTGTGCAAATAGTTTTTCATGAGTTTTTTTGACTTGTAGGTTTTTGTCTATACTTCCATCATCTAGCTTCGTTAAATCTAGTTGGTACTCTTTTGCTGTCTCTGGAGCTATGACATCAAGAAATTTTTTCGTTACATTATCTTGACGGATTAAAAACTCTTTTTCGTTATAGCTTCCTTTAACAAGTGAGTGAAGGATTAAACTGTGTAAGCTTTTATGATAAAGTTGAAATATATCCTCTTTATAAAGCTTTTCATGTTCATCTGCTTTGAGTACTTGAAGTTTTTTTGAGATGGAGATTAAAAAGTCCATAACTGCACTATCTGTATTAAAAGGAGAAGTTTGATTTACTTCTTCATCAAACATAGTTCTACTTGCAGTAAGTGAGTAAGCTATATTTAAAAGTAAGCCTATTCTCTCTAAACTTGTATCTTTTAGACTACTGTACTTTTCTAGTAGTTCTTTTAGCTGTGAACTTTTAAGTTCTTTGGAGAGTGTTTCACTTATCTTTTGAGGGGATTCTCTATGTTTTGGGATTTCGTAAAAAAACTCAAAGGTCTCTTTTTTAGGGATTAAAGTAGCAAACTTTAAAAGCTGTGTCTTATCATTTCCTTCCCACTCAAAAGCGCAGTCTTTAGCTATAGTCTCTAAGTTTTCATAATCATCAATAAAGTTATCAGTACGGTCACCATTCTTATCTTTAAAGAGTTTAGTGTAAGGACTGTCTTTAAGCTTATCATTAATCTCTTCTTGAATATCTTCCTCAAACTCTGGATGAGCAGATAGCTTCTTTAAATTATAATGAAAGTCTTCAATAGCATCTTTATATTTAGTACCGATAACATCATTATGTTTACCACTAAAGTAGAGGCTAAAAAGTGTTAATGCTGTTATCTCTGTATAACTCTCTCTAGTACTTGTTGCATACTTGTGTGATGTTTTACTACCATCGATATGTGCTCTTACACCCAAACACAAATAGTCATGACTTTTACTTTCAATGATACATTTTTCATTAAGATGCTCTATTTTTCTCCCATCAAAGACATTATAGTACTGAGAGTTTATAGTTCCTCTACGAACATTTTTATGTTGTGTGTTGAGTAAAAACGAAGCATTTAGTTTTACTTCATTTAAGTAACTCATAGCTACATCATGTTCAACAAAAATATTAAGTCTTATAAAAGAAGCATTACTATCTTTGATGCTCCATGAAAAACCTCTATCTTTACAAACATCTATAATATAAGGTATAAAATCTTCTTTCATCCCTTCAACTAAAGTATAGTAAGCATCTTTGAGTTTTTTCTTTGTGTTTTTTCTTTCTTGTTTCTCTTTTGAGTTTACTTCAAGTTCATCCATAAAGTTTGCAACGCTATAGGCATAAGCATTGCGTTCTTTAATCCTGTCTATTAAAGGTTTGTTATGTGCATAAGCAGTATGAAAAGAACATTCTAGCTCTTCATACAAATCTTCTATTTCACCGATAGGGTCATCTATTTCAATTACTATGTTTAAGTGTGACTTGTTTAGTTTTTTAGCTTCTTTGTTTGAGATTAAAATATCTTTCATCTCTTTATTTATATGTTTTATGGACTTTGAATAATCTTTATGGTTTATACAATGAAGATTCTTTTTATCACTTAGTGTTACAGAAACTGGAGTGAACTTACTCTGTTGTTCTTTAGTGAGTTTTACATTTGAGTAGATGATTTCAAGTTTTCCATCTTCTTCATAGCAGGGTATATATTTACGAATTACTTGTGTATCTGTATCTTTAAACTGTACTTTCTCAACCTTAGGGTTAGAATAGTCACCTCTATTTACAACCTTATATTCTGTAGTTTTAATAGCATCTGTAACATATAAATAAGCATCGGTTTTTGTGACAACTTTATCTTGAGTATAGTCACTAGTATTTGTTTGATAATAGTCTTTAAGAACTCTAAAGTCTCTTGCTCCTCTTAGTGCTCTTAAAAAGGTTAAGTTTATATATGGAGGGAGTGCTGACATAAACTTAATTTATACTTTTAGATACTCTAGCATCTATTCTATTCCACCTGTGTATGGATTTGGAACTAGAGTTTTTTGGAGTTCATAGGCTTTTTTTAGGGTTGGTTCGTCGATTTTAAGTGTATTGCGAAGGTAATCAAAAACTTTTTCTTTTGAATATTTTTTATCAATCAACCCTATCATATAAGCAGAGCCTAAAAGATTATCTTTTTTTTCTGTTCTATAAAGATAACCTAGATTTTTGATGGCTGAAATATGTCCTTTTTGAATTGCTTTTTTGTACCATTTTATTGCGTTTGGGATATCATGTAGTTTCTCTTCATATAAAAGGGCTAAGTTATAAGCTGCATCACTATTCCCAAGATTATAAGCTATTTGATAGTTAACTTTAGCATTTTTTATATCAGATAATTTTTCATCGAATAAGAGTCCTAAATTTAGTGCACCTAAACTTGAACCCTCATTAATCGCTTTTCTATACCATTTAATAGCGTTATCATAATCTTTTATTTTTTCAAAGGTAGCAGCTAAGTTATTTAGAACATCCGCAGAGATTTTATATTCATACGATGATTTATAAAGTTCAATTGCTTTTTCATATTTTCCTTGTTCGCTTAACCTGTGTGCCTCATTATAAAGACTATCCGCTTTCTCACTAGCCTTAGGGTCAACATATTTAATCGAAAGAGGTTCTATCGCATAAGCACTTTGTCCTATAAACAGAGATGCTAAAAACAGTAATTTTAATAGTTTGTATTTCATCTTAACTCATTTGAATATTTAGTATTTTACAATCATCTTTAGTTAAAGGTAAAGATTTTATATCTATAATCTTTAACGCACCGCCTGTCGCTCTAGCTAGATACTTACCTGCATCATCATAGTAATAGACAACATCATATTTTAGACTAATCGCATCACTATGAAGTAATAACTTGGTATCTTTTTTAGGATACTCTTGTATAACCGAACTGTCACTTATATCAAGATGGCTTAAAAGGTCTATATACTCTTTAGCATTTTTCAGTTCATGTTGTGAGATATCTATCTCTATCTCTTTATCATCTTCAAGAAGTACAATGCGTTTTATATCTTTATAAAAATCTTTAGAGATAGAGACATAACTACATACAGCATAAGTTGCTTTACTTGATTTGTATTGTTTTGAACGCCCAGATTTTTCAATATTCACCCCTTTTAGAGTGGCATAAAAAGAACTTAGCTCATAACTAAACGCAGCATTAAACTCTTTTTTATGAGTACTGTAGTTTGCATAGATAAAGTCTCTAACATCTTTAGCTTTTTGAGGAAGTGTGATGTTTTGAATCTCTTTAGAATTGCCTTTATAAAGATACTCTTTAGTATCACTACTTAAACTCTCTAAGATATAAGGTTTACGCCCATTTTGGTAAAAGAGAGATTTTTCTATCATAACTTCGACATTAGTATCAATAATATAGCTTGATATCGACATCCAAATAAGCTCAATAGCTATACCTATAATCAAGATTTCTCCTATACCTGAGGCAAAGAGCATTAAAGCTAAGGTAAGCCCCGTTTTAACACTAAGAGCAACAACTGCATCATAATCTTTATCATTCAAAGAAGCTATCTCATGGTAAGCCCCAAAGATAACAATAGGGATAGCAAGTTTAGTAAGCACTTTTTGAAAAACAAGCTTCTCCTCTTTCATAGCTTTAAACATATTATATGCTATTGCCTTGGAGGACAATAACTTAGTTGCTTGTGCGGCTTCTCCTGTAATTTTAGATAAGACATTGATGGAGACTGAAAGTTCTAGGAGTGAGCTTAAAGTCATTTTTTGGTAATCTTTGAGTATCTTTCCTGTTTGGTAGAGAGCTACAAAGAAACTTAGTCCTTTTAGGGCTGGGATTGTTATTTTATAGGGGTTGGAGTTTCTGATTGCATTTTGTACTTTTACAATATCTTTATCACTTGAAAACTCATCAACTTTTCTCTGCTTATCCGCAGCCGCATGAATCTGACTAGTAATCCCATCTAGTGCTTTTAACTGTGCAAATAGTTTTTCATGAGTTTTTTTGACTTGTAGGTTTTTGTCTATACTTCCATCATCTAGCTTCGTTAAATCTAGTTGGTACTCTTTTGCTGTCTCTGGAGCTATGACATCAAGAAATTTTTTCGTTACATTATCTTGACGGATTAAAAACTCTTTTTCGTTATAGCTTCCTTTAACAAGTGAGTGAAGGATTAAACTGTGTAAGCTTTTATGATAAAGTTGAAATATATCCTCTTTATAAAGCTTTTCATGTTCATCTGCTTTGAGTACTTGAAGTTTTTTTGAGATGGAGATTAAAAAGTCCATAACTGCACTATCTGTATTAAAAGGAGAAGTTTGATTTACTTCTTCATCAAACATAGTTCTACTTGCAGTAAGTGAGTAAGCTATATTTAAAAGTAAGCCTATTCTCTCTAAACTTGTATCTTTTAGACTACTGTACTTTTCTAGTAGTTCTTTTAGCTGTGAACTTTTAAGTTCTTTGGAGAGTGTTTCACTTATCTTTTGAGGGGATTCTCTATGTTTTGGGATTTCGTAAAAAAACTTAAAAGTCTCTTTTTTAGGGATTAAAGTAGCAAACTTTAAAAGCTGTGTTTTATCATTTCCTTCCCACTCAAAAGCGCAGTCTTTAGCGATAGTCTCTAAGTTTTCATAATCATCAATAAAGTTATCAGTACGGTCACCATTCTTATCTTTAAAGAGTTTAGTGTAAGGACTGTCTTTAAGCTTATCATTAATCTCTTCTTGAATATCTTCCTCAAACTCTGGATGAGCAGATAGCTTCTTTAAATTATAATGAAAGTCTTCAATAGCATCTTTATATTTAGTACCGATAACATCATTATGTTTACCACTAAAGTAGAGGCTAAAAAGTGTTAATGCTGTTATCTCTGTATAACTCTCTCTAGTACTTGTTGCATACTTGTGTGATGTTTTACTACCATCGATATGTGCTCTTACACCCAAACACAAATAGTCATGACTTTTACTTTCAATGATACATTTTTCATTAAGATGCTCTATCTTTCTCCCATCAAAGGTATTATAGTTATGTTGTGTGTTGAGTAAAAACGAAGCATTTAGTTTTACTTCATTTAAGTAACTCATAGCTACATTATGTTCAACAAAAGCATTTAGTCTTATAAAAGAAGAATTACTATCTTTGATGCTCCATGAAAAACCTCTATCTTTACAAGTATCTATAATATAAGGTATAAAATCTTCTTTCATCCCTTCAACTAAAGTATAGTAAGCCTTTTGGAGTTTTTTCTTTGTGTTTTTTCTTTCTTGTTTCTCGTTTGAGTTTACTTCAAGTTCATCCATAAAGTTTGCTACGCTATAGGCATAAGCATTGCGTTCTTTAATCCTGTCTATTAAAGGTTTGTTATGTGCATAAGCAGTATGAAAAGAACATTCTAGCTCTTCATACAAATCTTCTATTTCACCGATAGGGTCATCTATTTCAACTACTATGTTTAAGTGTGACTTGTTTAGTTTTTTAGCTTCTTTATTTGAGATTAAAATATCTTTCATCTCTTTATTTATATGTTTTATGGACTTTGAATAATCTTTATGGTTTATACAATGAAGATTTTTTTTACCACTTAGTATACTACCCCAATATGTCAAGACAACTTTTTCAAAAATCTAATTCCCTAAATACCTGTTACCCTATGCTACATTTTCACTAGATTTAGTGTAATTCTCATCATTGATTTTTAAACTATCATAATAAACATTCATAGGTTTTTTATATTTCAATGTCTCATGAAATCTTCTGTGATTATAAAATTCTATATAATCCTTAACATCACTTTTGAGAACTGATACTCTCTCATATTCATTGAGGTATATTTTTTCAACTTTAGCACTTCTCCAGAACCTCTCAATACAAATATTATCTGTTGCTCTACCTTTGCCATCCATAGAGATAATTATGTCATTATCTTTTAATGTTTGAGTGTGGATACAGCTTGTATATTGTGATCCTTGATCAGTATTAAATATTTCAGGCTTACCATAGAGTGCGAGTGCTTCATCTAGTACACCTATGACTAAATCTGTATCCATTGTGTTGGATATTCGCCAAGATAATATTGCTTTAGAATACCAATCAATTATGGCAGCCATATAGACCATACCACCTTTAATTTTAATATAGGTTATATCTGTTGACCATACTTGGTTTGCTCTTACGATATCTAATCCTCTTATTTTGTAAGAGTATTTATGATGTTGCTTGTCCGCCCAGCTTGTATTTGGTGGTCTTACAGCTAAAACAGCCTGTAAACCTAACTCTCTACGGTATGCCAGCACTGTGTTGGGACTGACACGAAAACCATCCTCTAGTAGTTGATGATACACTTTCATATAGCCATAGCTTGGTATCTCTTCAAATACTTTTTCTATATGTTTTTTAATTACATTTTTAGCAAGATTTACCATTGGTGCATAGAACAAATTACTTCTGTTATAGTTAATAAGATTACATTGTTTTACAACTGATAATGCCTTATTTTCATCTCTATCAATCAACTCCTTTTTATAGCTAGAGTCCAAGCTGCTTAACTTTCCCACCGCCCAGTCCTTCTCTACTGTTAGTTGACCTACAACCTTTGCATATTCATCAAGTTTAGCTTGTAATCTTACATTCTCTTCTTTGTACTCTTTAATTACTTTTGCAGGTTCCATCGCAACTTCTGCATTTTCCAAAAATATCTTCTTCCAATTTTGTAAGTTTTTTGGTGTGATATTATTTACACTTGCTATTTCATTTAGTGTCTTATCTTCTTTTAAAACTTCTAAAACTAACTTTGTCTTGAATTCTGCTGTATATGTTGTTCTTTTTCGACTCATAAGATTACCTTCTATTTTTATTGTTTAATTTTACTCTTTTAAGAATTAAACTTTAGAAATAGTTGTTTGATTTTCTTGGGGTAGTATACTCAAACATTAAAAGATAATGACATAATTATCTCTATGGATGGCAAAGGTAGAGCAACAGATAATATTTGTATTGAGAGGTTCTGGAGAAGTGCTAAAGTTGAAAAAATATACCTCAATGAATATGAGAGAGTATCAATTCTCAAAAGTGATGTTAAG
The DNA here is from genome assembly GCF_029027405.1 of Sulfurimonas sp. Classification (NCBI taxonomy): domain Bacteria; kingdom Pseudomonadati; phylum Campylobacterota; class Epsilonproteobacteria; order Campylobacterales; family Sulfurimonadaceae; genus Sulfurimonas; species Sulfurimonas sp. The sequence continues at coordinate 638,374 of NZ_CP093396.1, read as the reverse complement.
GATTATATAGAATTTTATAATCACAGAAGATTTCATGAGACATTGAAATATAAAAAACCTATGAATGTTTATTATGATAGTTTAAAAATCAATGATGAGAATTACACTAAATCTAGTGAAAATGTAGCATAGGGTAACAGGTATTTAGGGAATTAGATTTTTGAAAAAGTTGTCTTGACATATTGGGGTAGTATAGTGTTACAGAAACTGGAGTGAACTTACTCTGTTGCTCTTTAGTGAGTTTTACATTTGAGTAGATGATTTCAAGTTTTCCATCTTCTTCATAGCAGGGTATATATTTACGAATGACTTGTGTATCTGTATCTTTAAACTGTACCTTCTCAACCTTAGGGTTAGAATAGTCACCTCTATTTATAACCTTATACTCTGTAGTTTTAATAGCATCTGTAACATATAAATAAGCATCGGTTTTTGTGACAATTTTATCTTGAGTATAGTCACTAGTATTTGTTTGATAATAGTCTTTAAGAACTCTAAAGTCTCTTGCTCCTCTTAGTGCTCTTATGTACTCCCCACTTAGTCTTAGTGGATAAATTTGATATTTCTCTTTTTTTATATTTTCTTTAGTATCTACTTTTGCAATTTCAAGTTCTTTAGTAATGATATTTGCAGCACTTCCTCCAGACTTTACACCTATTTTACTCTGTGTTTGTCCTGGACTAGCTAAGACAAGAGCGGCTCCTTTGTCAGTTTTACATCCATCTACTCGTAGTAGGTAGTTTTTTATGTTTAAGGGAAGAACTGACATTTTTTAGTTAAGCCTCGTATGTAGAGGTGTTAAACTATATCTTTTGAAGTTCATAGGCTTTTTTTAAGATACTTTTTGATTCTGTACTTTCTTTAGTTCTTTATTTGTATTCAAAATAAGTATACATAATGCTGAAAACTGAATACCATATTCTAAAAATAATGAAAAATAATAAATAAAATAACTCATTATACTATTACTTTCAAAATTAAAAAATAAGTGACTGATATTATAAAACAACCAAGCAACATAAGCAAATGAAATATATTGAATCACTTTCATCTTTTTCGAATAAGATATATTAATAAATTTATCAAAGTTCAAACTCAATGCCATAAGTAGTAATAATAGTATAAAAAATATATAATCTTTCATATAGTATTGAGTCCATAAACTTGCTTGAACATACCATGTCCCATAGCGATCCGTTATATCAATAATATTTATTAAGATGGGGATAAGTAATAATATCCCCGCTAGAGTAAAAAGCCATTGTGTTTTGTCTTCTTTAATTTTATATTGACAATATCGTGTATTCTTAGATGGAATAAAAACATTCATAACAAATACTATTATCGAACCAACTATAGGAATAAAATTTACATACCACCAAAAACCAGATTTATCAATGTCATGCAAACGCTTAACTGATGAAGTAATACTTATCCAAGACATTAACATAAGAGTTATAAAGAGTAACACTCCTTGAATATGCTGGATAGGATTTCCTTGTTTTATAAGAGATGTTAAATCTAATTCAGATGGCATATTTTCTTGCAAGTACATAAAATTTGATGTTTGTTGTGTTGAAATTTTTTCAACTATCACTTTTTTTGGATGGTTAACTTCATAATGTAATATATTATATGAGTTAAAAAGCATAGCGATAATAAACCAAATCATTATCGTGGTTTGCCACCATTGAATTCGATTGTAACAACCTTTTAATGATAGAACACTTGATTCACATTTAGAAATTATGTTATTTGATTCTTTTTCCAATTTTCCCCCTTATTTTATAAATAATGTTTTGTGAATGGCTAACATTTATTAGTCAATGTCACCTATGTAGTGTTTTGGGATGTCTAGGGTTTGTTGTAGTTTGTAGGCTTTTATCATGGTTGGCTCATCTATTTTCCAAGTTTTATTTAAATACTTAAAAGTTTCTTGTTTATCATATCCATATACAATTCCAGCTAAAACATATGCAGATGCAGTGATGTTGTCTTTTAAATCATGGTAAACTTCACCAAGATTATTTATAGCTTTTTTATGTCCTTTCTTGGCTGCTTTTTTGTACCAAATAATGGCATTTTTAAAATCTTTTTTATTTACATCATATAAACAACCTAAGTTATATGCACCATCCAGATTCCCCATCTCAAAAGCTTTTTTATACCATTTTATCGCATTTGGATAATCTTTTTGTTGTTTATATAATATAGCTAGATTATTTATAGCACTAACATTACCTTTTTTTATGGCTTTTTTATACCATTTTATAGCTTTAGGATAATCCTTCAATTTTTCGTCGTATAGGAGTCCTAAGTTTGCTCCCCCTTTTTTGTCTCCCATCTCAAAAGCTTTTCTATACCATTTTATAGCATTAGGGTAATCTTTCAGTTCATCATAAGTTAAACCGATGTTAAAGGCTAAATCTTTAGATGAATCTTCATCAAAGGAAATTTTAAACCATTTTAAGGCTTCATCATATTTCTTGGTTTGATAAAGTTTTTCACCTTTTTTATAAGCCTTGAAAGCTTCATCACTTATATCTTGTTCTGCAAGGAGAGACTGCGAAGCAAAGACAAACAGTAATATAAATATTTTAAACATTCTTTTCATTTTCATTTTCCTTTACTTCAACAGTTCTAAATCTCGTGGACTTAAAGGCATAGGTATAAGTTCATTTAGATAATAATTGATTTCTTTAACTAGTTTAGTTCCTAACCAGTCATTTTTACTGTTATATTTTATATCAAGTTTGTATTTTACAGAAGTAATACCACTAGCTATTAAAATAGTATAATTCTTTTTTCTATCCTCATCTAGTTTAGCTTCTGAAAGTTCTTCTTTAAAACTTGTAAATATATCTATAAGTTTATCATTCTCTTTGTCTATAGCTTCAGTTGCATCTATAAGTATATAGTCTGTATAGTTATCATCTTTTATAAGATAGATTAGACCTTCCATTTCTTCATAGTAATCTTTATTAACACGAAGGTAACCATTAAGGTTAAGATTCATTGTTTTTGTAAAGTTAAGGAAGTAAGTAGGAACTTTTTCTACTTCTATACTGATGTTTTTTAAGGCTCTATATATCTCACTAAACTCATACCTTGCTGCTGCTTGCAATGCTTGTTTATTATCTGAGTAGTTTTTATAAATAAACTCTCTTACCTCTTTAGTTCCGCCAATTTTTGTTATATCTTTTGCCTGCATTAGAGCATCTCTTGAACCACGACGAATATAGTAGTTTCCAGTAGTTGTACTTAGACTCTCTAAGATATATGGTTTGCGTCCATCTTGATAGAAGAGAGACTTCTCAATCATAACTTCAACTCTTGAGTCTATAAAGTAACCAGAGAAGATATACCAAAGTATTTCAAGAGCTATATATCCTATTGCGGCTATCCACATACCTGATACAAACGCCAAGGCTACTATTATAGCTGCTTTAGTACCAATCATAAGCATAGCATCATAATCTTCATCCTCTAAGGATACCATCTCATAGTAAGCACCTACTACAACAGCAGGTATTGCAAGTTTAGCAATAATCTTTTGAGGGACAGAGTGTTCTGCTAGTAAAAAATCTACCATTATCATAGCTTGTTTAGTTCTAGGTAAAACTTTTGTTCCTGTTTCTACTACTGTTTTTGTGATTGAGTTTATGCCTGTTGTTATCTCTAGTAGAGCTTTTAGGTCGTTTTTCTTGTAGGTTTTAAGAGCATCTCCTGTTGTAAATAAGGTTATGAAAAAGCTTAGACCTTTCATTGTTGAGATTGAGAGTTTATAGGGTTTGGATTTTCTTAATATAGTTAGCTTTTCTTTAGTTTTTGTAGTCTCTATTCCTCTTCCTCTTGCATCTTTATCTGCTTCTTTCTGCTTATCCTCAGCCTCATGAATCTTACTAGTTATCCCATCTAGTGCTTTGAGTTGTTCAAAGAGTTTTTCATGAGCTTTTTTTACTTTTAGGTCTTTACTGATATTGCCATCGTTTAAGTTGGAGAGGACAAGCTTGTACTCTTTTTCTATCTCAGGTGCGAGTTCATCTAAGAATTTGTTAGCATTGCTTTTTCTTGAACTAAACTCATTTTCATTATATTCTCCCTTAACTAAAGCGTGCAATATTATGCCATGAAGATTTTGATGATAAAGAGTAAAGATATCTTCTTTGTAAAGTTTTTCATGTTCACTCTCATCTATACTTTGAAGTTTAATAGAAATCTCTTTCATAAACTCTAAGACAGCACTATTAGTGTTAAACGCTGAAGTCTGTGTAACTTCATCATCAAACATAGTTCTACTTGCAGTTAGTGAGTAAGCTATATTTAAAAGTAAGTCCATTCTCTCAAACCCTGTATCTTTTAAATCACTATAATTTTTTAATAATGTTTTTAGCTCTGGATTTATTAGTTGTTTAGAGAGTTCTTCACTCAATGTTTTGGGAGTCTTTCTGTATTTGTCATAAAAGAACTTAAATGTTTCCTCTTTAGGAATAAGAGACTTAAACTCTTTAATATGTCCTTTTTCTTTCCAATCATAAGCACAATATTTAGCAGTAGTATCTAAATCTGAATACTCATCTATAAAAGTATCACTGCGTTTGCCATTTTTATCTTGAAAGAGTTTAGTGTAAGGACTGTCTTTAAGCTTATCATTAATCTCTTCTTGCACACTCTCTTCAAACTCTGGATGAGCAGATAGCTTCTTTAAATTATAATGAAACTCTTCAATAGCATCTTTATATTTAGTACCGATAACATCATTATGTTTACCACTAAAATAGAGGCTAAAAAGTGTTAATGCTGTTATCTCTGTATAACTCTCTCTAGTACTCATCTCATACTTGTGAGATGTTTTACTACCATTGATATGTGCTCTTACGCCTAAACACAAATAGTCATGACTTTTACTTTCAATGATACACTTTTCATTAAGATGCTCTATCCTTCTTCCATCAAAGGTATTATAGTTATGTTGTGTGTTGAGTAAAAACGAAGCATTTAGTTTTACTTCATTTAAGTAACTCATAGCTACATCATGTTCAACAAAAATATTAAGTCTTATAAAAGAAGAACTACTATCTTTGATGCTCCATGAAAAACCTCTATCTTTACAAGTATCTATAATATAAGGTATAAAATCTTCTTTCATCCCTTCAACTAAAGTATAGTAAGCATCTTTGAGTTTTTTCTTTGTCTTTTTTCTTTCTTGTTTCTCTTTTGAGTTTACTTCAAGTTCATCCATAAAGTTTGCTACGCTATAGGCATAAGCATTGCGTTGTTTAATCCTGTCTATTAAAGGTTTGTTATGTGCATAAGCAGTATGAAAAGAACATTCTAACTCTTCATACAAATCTTCTATTTCACCGATAGGGTCATCTATTTCAATTACTATGTTTAAGTGTGACTTGTTTAGTTTTTTAGCTTCTTTGTTTGAGATTAAAATATCTTTCATCTCTTTATTTGTATGTTTTATGGACTTTGAATAATCTTTATGGTTTATACAATGAAGATTCTTTTTATCACTTAGTGTTACAGAAACTGGAGTGAACTTACTCAGTTGCTCTTTAGTGAGTTTTACATTTGAGTAGATGATTTCAAGTTTTCCATCTTCTTCATAGCAGGGTATATATTTACGAATTACTTGTGTATCTGTATCTTTAAACTGTACCTTCTCAACCTTAGGGTTAGAATAGTCACCTCTATTTATAACCTTATACTCTGTAGTTTTAATAGCATCTGTAACATATAAATAAGCATCGGTTTTTGTGACAACTTTATCTTGAGTATAGTCACTAGTATTTGTTTGATAATAGTCTTTAAGAACTCTAAAGTCTCTTGCTCCTCTTAGTGCTCTTAAAAAGGTTAAGTTTATATATGGTGGGAGTGCTGACATGAACTCAATTTATACTTTTGGATACTCTAGCATCTATTCTATTCCACCTGTATATGGATTTGGAACTAGAGTTTTTTGGAGTTCGTAGGCTTTTTTTAGGGTTGGTTCGTCGATTTTCCAGTCATCTCGTAACAAGCCTAAAACTCTTTCTTTTGTGTAAGGATGTCCTATCATACCTATCATGTAAGTTGCACTGTTTAGCTTGTCTTTTTGTTGATGGTAAAGTAATCCTAGATTTTTTCTTGCATCTATATCACCTTTTTTTATGGCTTTTTTGTACCAGTAAATAGATTTTTTTATTTTGTGTAATTTCTCTTCATACAGTATCCCCAAATTCACCCCCCCAGTTACAATACCTTTTGCAAAAGCTTGTTGATATAATTCAATAGCTTTATTATACTTAGCAAGTTTATCATCATATAAGAACGCTAAATTAAATATTGCATCCTTATCTTGATACTTATTAATAGTTATTTTATACCATTTAATAGCATTATCGTAGTCTTTAACTTTTTCAAAAGTAGCAGCTAAGTTATTTAGAACATCCGCAGAGATTTTATATTCATATGATGACCTGTAAAGTTCAATTGCTTTTTCATAGTTTCCTTGAGAGTACGCTCTATGCGCCTTATTATAAAGACTATCCGCTTTCTCACTAGCCTTAGGGTCAACATACTTGATCGAAAGAGGTTCTATCGCATAAGCACTTTGTCCTATAAACAGAAATGCTAAAAATAGTAATTTTAATAGTTTGTATTTCATCTTAACTCATTTGAATATTTAGTATTTTACAATCATCTTTAGTTAAAGGCAAAGATTTTATATCTATAATCTTTAACGCACCACCTGTTAGCCTCTTTAGATACTTACTTGCATCATCATAGTAATAAACGACATCATATTTCAGACTAATTGCATCACTATGAAGTAATAACTTGGTATCTTTTTTAGAGTACTCTTGTATAATCGAACTGTCACTTATATCTAAATGGCTTAAAAGGTCTATATACTCCTTACCATTTTTCAGTTCATGTTGTGAGATATCTATCTCTATCTCTTTATCATCTTCAAGAAGTACAATGCGTTTTATATCTTTATAAAAATCTTTAGAGATAGAGACATAACTACATATAGCATAAGTTGCTTTACTTGATTTGTATTGTTTTGAACGCCCAGATTTTTCAATATTCACCCCTTTTAAAGTGGCATAAAAAGAACTTAGCTCATAACTAAACGCAGCATTAAACTCTTTTTTATGAGAACTATAGTTTGCATAGATAAAGTCTCTCATATCTTTAGGTTTTTGCATAAAAGGAATTTCTTTAATACTTTTAGAATTATCTTTATAAAGATACTCTTTAGTATCACTACTTAAACTCTCTAAGATATAAGGTTTACGCCCATTTTGGTAAAAGAGAGATTTCTCTATCATAACTTCGACATTAGTATCAATAATATAGCTTGATATCGACATCCAAATAAGCTCAATAGCTATACCTATAATCAAGATTTCTCCTATACCTGAGGCAAAGAGCATTAAAGCTATGGTAAGCCCCGTTTTAACACTGAGAGCAACAACTGCATCATAATCTTTATCATTCAAAGAAGCTATCTCATGGTAAGCCCCAAAGATAACAATAGGGATAGCAAGTTTAGTAAGTACTTTTTGAAAAACAAGCTTTTCCTCTTTCATAGCTTTAAACATATTATATGCTATTGCCTTGGAGGATAATAACTTAGTTGCTTGTGCGGCTTCTCCTGTAATCTTAGATAAGACATTGATGGAGACTGAAAGTTCTAGGAGTGAGCTTAAGGTCATTTTTTGGTAATCTTTGAGTATCTTACCTGTTTGATAGAGAGCTACAAAGAAACTTAGTCCTTTTAGGGCTGGGATGGTTATTTTATAGGGTTGGGAGTTTCTAAGTTGTTTAATAATAGTAGTCTTTTGCACTTTGGTCGTAAGTCCATCATCAGCTTTTTTATTTTTGCTCTGCTTATCCTCAGCCGCATGAATCTGACTAGTTATCCCATCTAGTGCTTTTAACTGTGCAAATAGTTTTTCATGAGTTTTTTTGACTTCTAGGTTTTTGTCTATACTTCCATCATCTAGTTTTGTTAAATCTAGTTGGTACTCTTTTGCTGTCTCTGGAGCTATGACATCAAGAAATTTTTTCGTTACATTATCTTGACGGCTTAAAAACTCTTTTTCGTTATAGCTTCCTTTAACAAGTGAGTGAAGGATTAAACTGTGTAAGCTTTTATGATAAAGTTGAAATATATCCTCTTTATAAAGCTTTTCATGTTCATCTGCTTTGAGTACTTGAAGTTTTTTTGAGATGGAGATTAAAAAGTCCATAACTGCACTCTTTGTATTAAAAGGAGAAGTTTGATTTACTTCTTCATCAAACATAGTTCTACTTGCAGTAAGTGAGTAAGCTATATTTAAAAGTAGGCCTATTCTCTCTAAACTTGTATCTTTTAGACTACTGTACTTTTCTAGTAGTTCTTTGAGCTGTGAACTTTTAAGTTCTTTGGAGAGTGTTTCACTTAGATTTTGAGGGGATTCTCTATGTTTTGGGATTTCGTAAAAAAACTCAAAGGTCTCTTTTGCGGGGATTAAAGTAGCAAACTTTAAAAGCTGTGTCTTATCATTTCCTTCCCACTCAAAAGCGCAGTCTTTAGCTATAGTCTCTAAGTTTTCATAATCATCAATGAAGTTATCAGTACGGTCACCATTTTTATCTTTAAAGAGTTTAGTGTAAGGACTGTCTTTAAGCTTATCATTAATCTCTTCTTGAATATCTTCATCAAACTCTGGATGAGCAGATAGCTTCTTTAAATTATAATGAAACTCTTCTATAGCATCTTTATATTTAGTACCGATAGCATCATTATGTTTACCACTAAAGTAGAGACTAAAAAGTGTTAATGCTGTTATCTCTGTATAACTCTCTCTAGTACTCATCTCATACTTGTGTGATGTTTTACTACCATTGATATGTGCTCTTACACCTAAACACAAATAGTCATGACTTTTACTTTCAATGATACATTTTTCATTAAGATGCTCTATTTTTCTCCCATCAAAGGTATTATAGTTATGTTGTGTGTTGAGTAAAAACGAAGCATTTAGTTTTACTTCATTTAAGTAACTCATAGCTACATCATGTTCAACAAAAATATTAAGTCTTATAAAAGAAGCATTACTATCTTTGATGCTCCATGAAAAACCTCTATCTTTACAAGTATCTATAATATAAGGTATAAAATCTTCTTTCATCCCTTCAACTAAAGTATAGTAAGCCTTTTGGAGTTTTTTCTTTGTCTTTTTTCTTTCTTGTTTCTCGTTTGAGTTTACTTCAAGTTCATCCATAAAGTTTGCTACGCTATAGGCATAAGCATTGCGTTGTTTAATCCTGTCTATTAAAGGTTTGTTATGTGCATAAGCAGTATGAAAAGAACATTCTAGCTCTTCATACAAATCTTCTATTTCACCGATAGGGTCATCTATTTCAACTACTATGTTTAAGTGTGACTTGTTTAGTTTTTTAGCTTCTTTGTTTGAGATTAAAATATCTTTCATCTCTTTATTTGTATGTTTTATGGACTTTGAATAATCTTTATGGTTTATACAATGAAGATTCTTTTTATCAGTAAGTGTTACAGAAACTGGAGTGAACTTACTCAGTTGCTCTTTAGTGAGTTTTACATTTGAGTAGATGATTTCAAGTTTTCCATCTTCTTCATAGCAGGGTATATATTTACGAATTACTTGTGTATCTGTATCTTTAAACTGTACCTTCTCAACCTTAGGGTTAGAATAGTCACCTCTATTTATAACCTTATACTCTGTAGTTTTAATAGCATCTGTAACATATAAATAAGCATCGGTTTTTGTGACAACTTTATCTTGAGTATAGTCACTAGTATTTGTTTGATAATAGTCTTTAAGAACTCTAAAGTCTCTTGCTCCTCTTAGTGCTCTTATGTACTCCCCACTTAGTCTTAGTGGATAAATTTGATATTTCTCTTTTTTTATATTTTCTTTAGTATCTACTTTTGCAGTTTCAAGTTCTTTAGTAATGATATTTGCAGCACTTCCTCCAGACTTTACACCTATTTTACTCTGTGTTTGTCCTGGACT